>NZ_LOYN01000032.1:0-282535 GCF_001526325.1 Burkholderia sp. MSMB1826 | reverse complement strand
ATTTACGCTCCACGCTTCCTCTCCACATTCGGTCGCCCTCATGCAGTTGCGCTTCACTTCATTCGCTGTGACCAGCTTATGGCGGGACTTGCACCCGCAGGAGTGCGCCCATGCTGGGCGCACAACGACAACGGGCCGCTCTTTCGAGCGGCCCGTTTCATCGATGCCGAACGAACCTCGGCCGTATCGCTCAGCCGTCCAGACCGCGCGCCAGATCGTTGCGAATGTCGCCCGCGTGCTCGAGACCGACCGCGAGCCGGATCAGCCCTTCGGTGATCCCCGCCGCCGCGCGCGCTTCCGGCGTGATGCGGCCGTGCGTCGTGGTGGCCGGATGCGTGATCGTCGTGCGCGTGTCGCCGAGGTTGCCGGTGATCGACACCAGCCGGGTGCCGTCGATCACGCGCCATGCGTTCGCGCGCTGCTGCTCGGGCGTGTCGCCCTTCAGCTCGAACGACACGATCGCGCCGCCCGCCTTCTGCTGGCGCTTCGCGAGTTCATGCTGCGGATGCGATTCGAGCCCCGGATAGAACACGCGCGCGACGGCCGGATGCGCGTCGAGCCAGCGCGCGATCTCCAGCGCGTTCGCCGACTGCTTTTCGACGCGCAGCGACAGCGTCTCCATCCCCTTCAGCAGCACCCACGCGTTGAAGGCCGACAGCGTCGGCCCCGCGCTGCGCACGAACGGGAACACCTTGCCCATGATGAATTCCTTCGAGCCGACCAGCGCGCCGCCGAGCACGCGGCCCTGCCCGTCGAGGAATTTCGTCGCCGAGTGCATCACGACGTCCGCGCCGAGCTTCAGCGGCTGCTGCAGCACCGGGCTGCAGAAACAGTTGTCGACGACGAACAATGCGTTCGCGGCCTTCGCGATCCTGCCGATCGCCTCGATGTCGGCGAGCTCGGTCAGCGGGTTCGACGGCGTCTCGAGGAAGAACATCTTCGTTTCCGGCCGCACGGCTTCCTGCCACGCATTCAGGTCGGTCGGGTCGACGAAGGTCGTCGTGATCCCGAACTTGCTGAAGATCTGCGAGAACATCCCGAGCGTCGAGCCGAACAGGCTGCGCGAGCTGACGAGGTGGTCGCCCGCCTGCAGCGCGGACATCACGACCGACATGATCGCGGCCATGCCCGACGCCGTCGCGATGCACGCCTCGCCGCCTTCGAGCGCGGCGAGACGCTCCTGGAACATGGTGACGGTCGGGTTCGTGAAGCGCGAGTACGTGAAATAGTCTTCCGAATTCGCGAAGCGCTCGGCCGCGTCGGCCGCGCTCGAGAAGCAGAAGCTCGACGTGAGGAACAGCGCTTCCGAATGTTCGTTGAAGTCGCTGCGCAGCGTGCCCGCGCGCACGGCAAGCGTGTCGAAGTTGAGGGAGTCGTCCATGTTCCGTTTTCCGTATTCGATGGCCGCGCCGACGGTCGTGCATGCGGCGCGGACCCGGTCAAAACCCAGGCCAAAAACAAAAAGCCCGCTATGCGTCGGCATCAGCGGGCTTCGGTGCGGTACGACAGCGATCGACTCGGGCCGGCTGCCGCCGGCCTTCGCTTTAGCTGTTTTGGGAAGTTGCCCCGCGTCCGCAAGCTGATATCAAATCGACGCAAGGCCACATCCTATCACGCCTCGATAAAAGCGTGCGCCGGCGTTACTCGACCGACAGTTGCAGGTTCATCTGCGAACGCTCGGTGTCGCCGGCCGTGTCGCGATCGGCCTGCGACGCCGGCGTGAGGCGCGCGCGCTCGATCGCATCGAGATACTCGGGCGTCACGTCGCCCGTGATGTAGTTGCCGTCGAAGCACGACGCCTCGAAGCGTTCGAGCTTCGGGTTGATGTCGCGCACCGCGCGGCGCAGGTCGTCGACGTCCTGGTAGATCAGGTGGTCGGCGCCGATGATCTTCGCGACTTCTTCGTCGGTGCGGCCGTGCGCGACGAGCTCGCCACGCGTCGGCATGTCGATGCCGTACACGTTCGGGAACTTCACGGGCGGCGCCGCCGACGCGAAGATCACCGACTTCGCGCCCGCATCGCGCGCCATCTGCACGATTTCGTGCGAGGTCGTGCCGCGCACGATCGAATCGTCGACGATCAGCACGTGCTTGTCCTTGAACTCGATGCTCATCGCGTTGAGCTTCTGGCGCACCGACTTCTTGCGCACGGCCTGCCCCGGCATGATGAAGGTGCGGCCGACGTAGCGGTTCTTGAAGAAGCCTTCGCGATACTCGACGCCGAGCTTCGCCGCGACCTGCATCGCAGCCGGGCGCGACGAATCGGGAATCGGCATCACGACGTCGATCGGCACGTTCGGCAGCTCGCGCTTGATCTTCTCGGCGAGATAGTCGCCCATGCGCAGGCGCACGTTGTAGACCGGCACGCCGTCGAGGCACGAGTCCGGACGCGCGAGATACACGTATTCGAACATGCACGGATTCAGCGTCGGGTTCTCCGCGCACTGCTGGCTGTGGAAGTTGCCGGCCTTGTCGATGAAGATCGCTTCGCCCGGCTCCAGGTCGCGCACGAATTCGAAACCGATGCCTTCGACCGCCACCGACTCCGACGCGACCATCCATTCGGTGCCGTGTTCGGTCTCGAGCTTGCCGATGCACAGCGGACGGATGCCGTACGGGTCGCGGAACGCGAGCAGGCCGTAGCCGGCGATCAGCGACACGATCGCGTACGAACCCTGCAGGCGGCGATGCACGCCCGACACCGCCTTGAACACCGACGCCGGATCGAGCTCGAGGCCCGTGGTCGACAGTTGCAGCTCGTGCGCGAACACGTTGAGCAGCACTTCGCTGTCGGAATTGGTGTTGATGTGCCGGCGGTCGATCCGGAACATCTCGTCCTTCAGTTGCTGCCAGTTCGTCAGGTTGCCGTTGTGCGCGAGGATGATCCCGAACGGCGCGTTCACGTAGAACGGCTGCGCCTCGGCCTCGCTCGACGCCGAGCCGGCCGTCGGGTAGCGCACCTGGCCGATGCCGTAGGTGCCGGGCAGGCTGCGCATGTTGCGCGTGCGGAACACGTCGCGCACCATGCCGTTCGCCTTGTACATGTGGAAATTGCTGCCGTCCGCCGTCGCAATGCCCGCCGCGTCCTGACCGCGATGCTGCAGCAGCAGCAGGCTGTCATAGATCAGCTGATTGACCGGGGATTGGGAGATAACACCTACGATGCCGCACATGGCATGTCCTTCAAGATGACAAAATCGGTTCCGTCCTGCCCGGCCGCGTCGTCACACGCGTACGTACTGGGCCATGCCGTCGGGCAGGAGCTGCTTCAGCTCGTGCACGCCCTGTTCGGCAAAAGGACGCAATAGCGCATTGCGCCAGAAATCCTGTTTGGGCAGTTCGGTCAGCCCGGCCGCCGCGACCAGCAGCACCACCAGCACGCAGCCGCGCACCAGCCCGAACATCATGCCCAGCGAGCGGTCGACGCCGCCCAGGCCACTCGCCTGCGCGATCCGCGACAGCAGCGCGTTCGCCACGCCGGCGACCAGCACGACGCCGATCACGAGCAACGCGAAGGCGATCACCCACTGCGTCAGCGCGCCGCCCGGCCAGTTCGCCGGGATATACGGCACGACCAGCCCGACGTAGCGGCTCGCGATCACGATCGCCGCGATCCAGCCGATCAGCCCGAAAATCTCGGACACGAAGCCGCGCCACGCGCCGCGCAGTGCCGACAACGCGATCACCGCCAATACAGCGTAGTCGAAAGCCGTCAGCATCGTGGCATTACTGCGTCAGACCGGCTTCGCGCACCTTCGCGATCGCGGCGGAGGCCGCCGAGCGATCCGCGAACGGGCCGGCACGCAACAGTGTAGCCGTGCTGCCATCCGCCTGCTTGCGATGCTCGACATATGCGGGCACGCCCGCCGTTTTCAACTTGGCCGCCCACGAACGGGCCGTCGCGTCATCCTTGAACGAACCGAGCTGCACCGCGAAGCGCGCACCGGCCGGCGATGCCGGCGACGATGCGTCGCCGCTGTCCGGGCTGGCGGCGTCGGCATTCGCAACGGTTGCGGGCGCAGGCTTCGGCGCGGCCGGTTTCGGTGCGGGAGCAGCCGGCTTCGCTGCGGGCTTCGGCGGCGTCACGCTCGCGGTGGTGGTCGTATCGGGTTTCGCGACCGGCTTGGCGGCCTCCTTTGGCGCGGGCGCCGGTGCGGCCGCAACGGCCGTGTCGGAGGCCGGCGGTTCGTCGTGCGCGACGCCCGCCTGCACGTCGGCCGCATCGTCGTCGCGCGGCGCGACCGCCTGGTGCGCGGGCCGGTTCGGAATGTCGATCGCGATGTCGTCGGTGACCGGCTTCGGGTGCGAATCGAGCACCATCGGCAGTACGATCACCGCGGCCACGACGAGCGCGATCGCGCCGACGAGGCGACGGCGCGCGCGTTGCTTTTCTGGAAGGGTCGGATCGAGGAGCAGTGCGTCCGATTCCGGACGCTCGGTGCGGCGCGAGCGTCGCTCGACGCGTTCAGTGCGCTCCGTGCGCACGTTCCGGGAGGCCCCGGTACGACCGCCGCGCCGCGGGGGCGCGTCGTCGTCTTTTTTGCCGAACGAGAAAATTCCCATGAATGGCTGAGTCCGAAACTGCCCGTCAGTCAGTGTTGCTGCGATTTACGGTAGGCCAGCACGCCGGCAACCGTATGGAAACTGCCGAAAACCACGATTCTATCATTCTCGGATGCTCTTTTTAGTGCATCGCGAAACGCTTCCGCGGGCGACGCGTAACGCGTCACGCTCGAATCGGGCCCCTCCGCCACGCCGGCCTTGCGCAGCGCGGCTTCGAGCTGCTCCGCGGAGGCCGCGCGCGGCAGCGGCAGATCGGTCACGCACCAGTGGTCGATCTCGCCCTTCAGATGCTGCAGCACGCCGTCGATGTCCTTGTCGTGCATCGCGCCGAACACCGCGTACGTGTACGGGAAGAAGCCCATGTTGCCGAGGTTCTGCTCGAGCACGGCCGACGCGTGCGGATTGTGCGCGACGTCGAGCACGATCGCCGGCTTGCCGGGCAGCACCTGGAAGCGCCCCGGCAGCTCGACGTTCGCCAGCCCGAGCCGGATGTCCTGCGCGGACACCGGCAGCACCGGGCGCAGCGCCTCGAGCGCGGCGAGCGCGGCCGACGCGTTGATCAGCTGATTCGCGCCGCGCAGCGCCGGATACGCGAGCGCCGGATAGCGCTTCTCGCGGCCGAGGTAGCTCCATTGCTGACGTTCGGCGCCCGCCTGCGCTTCGTAGCGAAAATCGCGGCCGACCAGCCACAGATCCGCGCCGATCGCTTCGGCGTGGTCGATCAGCGTCTGCGGCGCGGCCGGATCGCCGCAGATCGCCGGCTTGCCCGCGCGGAAGATCCCGGCCTTCTCGAACGCGATCTTCTCGCGCGTGTCGCCGAGGTATTCGGTGTGGTCGATGTCGATGCTCGTGACGATCGCGCAATCGGTATCGATGATGTTGACCGCATCGAGCCGGCCGCCGAGGCCGACTTCGAGAATCACCGCGTCCAGCCCGCGCGACGCGAACAGATGGAGAATCGCGAGCGTCGTGAATTCGAAATACGTGAGCGACACGGGCTCCGCCAACGACGTGCGCGCGGCTTCGACGGCCTCGAAATGCGGCAGCAGTTCGTCGTCGGTCACGTTGTGCCCGTTCACGCGGGCGCGCTCGTTGAATTCGAGCAGGTGCGGCGACGTGTGGCAACCGACCTTGTAGCCCGCGCGCACGAGAATCGTCTCGAGGAATGCGCAGGTCGAGCCCTTGCCGTTCGTGCCGCCGACGGTGATCACCGGGCATGCGAATTCGAGCTGCAGCGCCGCCTTGACCTGCCCGATGCGGGTGAGGCCCATGTCGATGCCGACCGGGTGCGCGCGTTCGAGATGCGAAAGCCACGCGTCGAGAGTGGGAAAAGTGCTCATCGGATCAAATCTGGATCGGTACCGCCACTACGCCAAAAAACGAAGCGCGCCGCCTGACGCTCGAGCCAGGCGACGCGCAGAGTCACAACCTTGCGCCGGTCAAGCCAGCGCGTCGGCCGGCTGTCGCTGCAGCAGCGCGAGCAATTGCGCGATCTCGTCGCGCATCTTGCGCCGGTCGACGATCATGTCGATCGCGCCGGTCTTCAACAGGAATTCGGCACGCTGGAAGCCTTCCGGCAGCTTCTCGCGGACCGTCTGCTCGATCACGCGCGGACCGGCGAAGCCGATCAGCGCCTTCGGCTCGGCGATCACGACGTCGCCGAGGAACGCGAAGCTCGCCGACACGCCGCCCATCGTCGGGTCGGTCAGCACCGAGATGAACGGCAGCTTGGCCTCGGCCAGCTTGGTCAGCATCGCGGTGGTCTTGGCCATCTGCATCAGCGACAGCAGGCTTTCCTGCATCCGTGCGCCGCCCGATGCGGTGAAGCAGATGAACGGCACGTGCTGTTCCAGCGCATTCTGCGCGCCGCGCGCGAAGCGCTCGCCGACGACCGACCCCATCGAGCCGCCCATGAACGAGAACTCGAAGCAGGCAGCCACGACCGGCAGCGTGTGGATCGCGCCGCCCATCACGACCATCGCGTCGGTCTCGCCGGTTTCGTCCATCGCTTCCTTCAGACGATCGGGGTACTTGCGGCTGTCCTTGAACTTCAGCGAGTCGACCGGCACGATTTCCTGGCCGATCTCGTAGCGGCCTTCCGGATCGAGCAGCCCGTCGAGACGCTCGCGCGCGCCGATGCGCATGTGGTGATCGCACTTCGGGCACACGTGCAGGTTCGCGTCCACGTCGTTGCGATAGAGAACGGCCTCGCAGGACGGGCACTTGACCCACAGGCCTTCCGGAATGCCCTTGCGGCTTTTCGGGTCGGTCTGCTTGATCTTCGGCGGCAACAGTTTGTCGAGCCAGCTCATCGTATGGTTTCCTGTTCCGTGGCGGGGCGGGCCGATCGGCTCGTTCCCGCTTCCTGTGTTGTGTTTATCGCGCTGCCTTGGCGGCGCCGTCCAGCGCGGCGCGCAGCTCGGCGATGAACGCCTTCAGCGCGGCGGCGGCGCCTTCCGGCGCGGCGCTTTCGAGCAGCTGCACCAGGCGGCTGCCGATCACGACGGCGTCCGACACTTCGGCCACCGCGCGCGCCGTTTCGGCGTCGCGGATACCGAAGCCGACGCCCACCGGAACCGGCACGCGCGACTTGATGGCCGGGATTTTACCTGCAATGCTCGAAACATCCAGATTTCCGGCGCCGGTCACGCCCTTGAGCGACACGTAATACACGTAGCCGCTCGCGATCTTGCCGACGTCGGCGATGCGTTCGTCGGTCGACGTGGGCGCGAGCAGGAAGATCGGATCGATCTGCGCGCCGCGCATTTTCTCGGCGAACACGCCCGCTTCTTCCGGCGGATAGTCGACCACCAGCACGCCGTCGACACCGGCCGCGTGCGCCTCGGCCGCGAACGCGTCGACACCCATCCGCTCGATCGGGTTCGCATAGCCCATCAGCACGACGGGGGTTTTCTGGTCGGTTTCGCGAAAACGCTTCACGTCGGCGAGCACGCTCTTCAACGTGACGCCGCGCGCGAGCGCGCGCTCCGACGAGCGCTGGATCACCGGGCCGTCGGCCATCGGGTCCGAGAACGGCACGCCGAGTTCGATCACGTCCGCGCCGCCCGCGGCGAGCGCGTGCATGAATTCGACGGTTTTCGCCGGATCGGGGTCGCCGGCGGTGATGAACGGGATCAGGCCCTTACGGCCTTGTTCGGCGAGTGCGGCGAAGGTCTGCTGAATACGGGACATGGCAATTTTCCTTGTGTCGATCGGAGTTGGCGCTTCAGCGCTTACTCCGATCCCATGCAAAGCATGCGTTCGGCGGCGCGATTCACGCGCACGCCGGCGCGGCGAGCGCGCTCACGCGCTCGTGCGCAATCGCACAATAGCTTTCGTTGATCTCGTAGCCGACGAAGTCGCGCCCCTGCCGTGCGCAGGCCACCGCGGTCGTGCCGCTGCCCATGAACGGATCGAGCACGCGGCCGCCCGGCGGGCAGCTCGCGAGCACCATCCGCTCGATGATTTCCAGCGGCTTCTGGGTCGGATGATCAACGCGCTCCGCGTGCTGCCGGTGCAGGCGCGAGACCGACCAGACGTCCTTCGGGTTGTAACCCATCTCCAGCCACTTGCTGCCTTCGAACAGCTTGCGCGAGCGGGCCTTCTTCGTGTCGGCGTCGTACGGGATGCGGACCGGATCGAGATCGAAGTAATACGCTTTGGAAACCGCGAAAAAGCCGATGTTGTCGTGCACCGACGTGAAACGGCGCGTCGTGCCGCCCATGCTCGGCACGCGCCGGTCCCAGATGATCTCGTTGACCATCGTGAGCTGCGTCTTCAGGAAACTGAAGATTTCCGGCGCGTACTGCCACGTGCAGAAGATGTACATCGACCCGCTCGGCTTCAGCTTCGGAATCGCGAGCTCGAGCCACTCGCGCGTCCACGCGAGGAAATCGTCGCCCGAACGCTTGTCCGAGTCGTTGCCGTAGTCCTTGCCGAGCCCGTACGGCGGATCGGCGACGATCAGGTCGATCGACGCATCCGGCAAGTGCGCGGCATCGGTCAGGAAATCGCGGTTGTGCAGCTCGATACCGTGCGGCAGCACGCGCGGCACGACAGCGGCGGGCTGAACCGCCTCCGCCTCGCTCGCGGCGCCGCCGCCCGGCTCTTCGATCAGGTCACGCATCGGTCGGGGTCAGAGCTCGATGCCCGATCGCTCGGCGACCGTGTGCATGTCCTTGTCGCCGCGGCCCGACAGGTTGACGAGCAGGATCTTGTCCTTCGGCAACGTCGGCGCGAGCTTCACGCCATACGCGATCGCGTGGCTCGACTCGAGCGCGGGGATGATCCCCTCGATCCGGCAGCAGTCGTGGAATGCCTTCAGCGCCTCGTCGTCGGTGATCGGCACGTACTGCGCGCGGCCGCTGTCCTTCAGCCACGCGTGTTCGGGGCCGACGCCCGGATAGTCGAGGCCCGCCGACACCGAATGCGTCTCGATGATCTGGCCGTTGTCGTCCTGCAGCAGATACGTGCGGTTGCCGTGCAGCACGCCCGGGCTGCCGGCGATCAGCGATGCCGCGTGATGCCCCGTGTCGATGCCGTCGCCGGCCGCTTCGACGCCGATCAGCTGCACCGATCGATCGTCGATGTACGGATAGAAGATGCCCATCGCGTTCGACCCGCCGCCGACGCACGCGATCACCGCGTCCGGCTGCCGGCCCGCGAGCTCGGGCATCTGCACCTTGCACTCGTCGCCGATCACGCGCTGGAAGTCGCGCACCATCATCGGGTACGGGTGCGGGCCCGCGACCGTGCCGATGATGTAGAACGTGCTTTCGATGTTCGTGACCCAGTCGCGCATCGCTTCGTTCAGCGCGTCCTTCAGCGTGCGCGAACCCGATTCGACCGGCACGACCGTCGCGCCGAGCAGCTTCATCCGGTAGACGTTCGCGGCCTGCCGGCGCACGTCCTCCGCGCCCATGTAGACCACGCACTCCATCCCGAAGCGCGCGCAGATCGTCGCGGTCGCGACGCCGTGCTGGCCCGCGCCGGTTTCCGCGATCACGCGCTTCTTGCCCATGCGCTTCGCGAGCAGCGCCTGGCCGATCACGTTGTTGATCTTGTGCGCACCGGTGTGGTTCAGGTCTTCGCGCTTCAGGTAGATCTGCGCGCCGCCGAGCATCTCGCTCCAGCGCTGCGCGTGATAGATCGGCGACGGGCGGCCGACGAAATACTTCAGCTCGCGCTCGAATTCGGCGACGAAGTCGGGATCGTTCTGGAACTTTTCATACGCCGCGCGCAGTTCGTCCAGCGCGTGAATCAGCGTCTCGGCGACGAACACGCCGCCATACGGGCCGAAATGGCCGCGATCATCGGGAAGGTTGTACATGGTGTCTCTCTCGATCGGTCGGTGCGCCCGCTTGTCGGACCGCACCGGCTTGCGTCATCCGGCGTCCGCTTCGCGCACCGCGCGCACGAACGCCGCCATCCGGGCGTGATCCTTCACGCCCTTCGCGCCCTCCACTTCGATGCCACTCGAGACATCGACAGCGAACGGACGCAACTGGCGGATCGCATCACCGACGTTTTGCGCGTTCAAGCCACCACTCAAAACGGCCCGACGCGCGAGCTCTGCGGGAATAAGAGACCAATCGAAGACCTTGCCGCTACCGCCGTAATCCGGCACCAGGGTGTCGAACAGGAGGCCGCGCGCTTTCGAATAATGAAGAGCCGATTCTACCAAATCGGACGGCTGCGTCGAGGGGCCGACGCGCACCGCGCGCAGCCACGGCAGGCGCGCCGCGCGGCCGAGCGCATCGCACTGCTCCGGCGTCTCGTCGCCGTGGAACTGCAGCACCGTGAGCGGCACGTCGCGCACGACGGCCTCGATCTCGGCTTCGGTCGCATTCACGAACAGCCCGACCACCGACACGAACGGCGGCGCGAGACTCGCCAGCTCGGCCGCCTGCGCGATCGTCACGGCACGCGGGCTTTTCGGGTAGAACACGAGACCGATCGCATCGGCACCGAGCGCCGCCGCGTGCAGCACGTCCTCTCGGCGCGACAGCCCGCACAGCTTGATGCGCGTGCGCGGCGGCAGGCCCGCCGCGGCGGAATTCGAAGAAGACACGTCGTGATCCGTCATGATAGTGGGTCCAGATCGGCCCAGACGCTGCTCCACGGCACGCTGCCGAGCTGCGCGGGCGGGACGGCGAATTCCGCCGGGTAGCCGACGTGGGCAAGGTACAGCCCGTCGGCCATGAACGTGGGCGCCGCGAGGTTGCGGTCGCGCCCGGCCAGCACGTCGGCGAGCCAGTCGGCCGGGTAGCGGCCGCGCCCGACCGCGACGAGGCAGCCCATCAGGTTGCGCACCATGTGATGCAGGAACGCGTTCGCGCGGAAGCGGAAATGAATGAAATGCCCCGCGCGCCGCACGTCGATCTGATACAGGTGTTTGACCGGCGTCTTCGACTGGCATTCCGACGACCGGAACGACGAAAAGTCGTGCTCGCCGATCAGGTGCGCGGCGGCGGCGCGCATCGCGTCGTCGTCGAGCGGCGTGTGGATCCAGCCCGCACGGCCGGCCAGCATCGGCGAGCGCACGGGGTGCACGTACAGCGCGTAGTAGTAAGTGCGCTCGAACGCCGAGAAACGCGCGTGGAACGTGTCCGGCATCGGCTTCGCCCACTGCACCGACACGGTCGGCGGCAGGAACGCGTTGGTGCCGCGCACCCACGAGAACGCTTCGCGCTCGAGGTCGGTGTCGAAATGCACGACTTGCCCGAGCCCGTGCACGCCGGTGTCGGTGCGCCCCGCAACCGTCGTGTGCAGCGGCACCCGCGCGAACTCGGCCAGCGCATGCTCGAGCCGGTCCTGCACGGTCTTGCCGTGCGGCTGCGCCTGCCAGCCGCAGAACGCCGCGCCGTCGTACTGGATGCCCAGCGCGATCCGCATCACGCCTCGTCCGCCAGTTTCGCGAGCAGCGCGCGTGCGTCGTCGCGCGTCGCGGCGTCGTTCGCGTCGACCACTTCCTGCAGCAGCGTCCGCGCGCCGGACAAGTCGCCCAGTTCGACGTATTCGGCCGCGAGGTCCAGCTTGTTGCGGGCGATGCGCGCGAGCTCGTCCGGGGTCAGCGCAGGCAGCGCGGCGCCCGGCGTGGCCGGCAGGTCGAGATCGAAGTCGAGCTTCAGCGCGCCGAACTGCGCGCCGCCGAGCGGCGGCAGCGACGACGTCGCGGGCGGGCTGCCCGCGTGGCCGGCAGGCGTCGCCGCATCCGGATCCCAGTCGAGGTCGTCTTCCTGGTCGGCCGGATGTCCCGGTGCCGTTTCGCTCGAACCCATCGACGGGCGCTCGGCGGCTTGACCGTTAGTTGCGATTTTATCGGCTTCGGTCTGCGCCGCCCGCGCAGACGGTTCGCCTGCCGTCGACGACGGTTCGCCTGCTGCCCGCGGCGGCAACGGCATGTCGAGACTGTTGAGCGCGCTGATCGCGTTCTGCATCAGCGTCGCATGCTGCGCTTCGGTCGTCGAAGGTGCGGCGGATGTGGAGGTCGGCTCGGCGGGCTCGCTCTGCTGGGCCGGCTCGTCGGCGGCAGCGGCTTTTTCGGCCGGCTCCTTATCGTGCGAAGCCTCGGCCGGCACCGCAGCGTGCGCAAGCGGAGATTCAGGCGACTCGTCGCGCGGTGCCGTCATGTCGGGCGCGGACGATGCGTCCGCGGCGGGCGGCTCGACCGTCTCCGCCGCAGCGGCAGTCGCCGCGGCGAGATTCATGTCGGACGCCGCATCGAGTGCGACCGGCATCTCGGGCGTGATCCGCAGTTCGCGTTCGACGGACGGCGCGGCTTCCGCTTCTGCAACCGCGGCACCGCCTGCTGCAACCGCAGCCGTCCCCGCATCGTCCGGACGGCGACCCTTGCGGCGCTTGCGCCATGCGAAGCCGGCCGCGAGCACGATCACGGCGGCGCCGGCCACGGCGGCCGGGCGCCAGTCCATCTGCTCGGTACGACGTGCAGGCGTCGCGACGGGAGCGGCCGGTCGTACCGGAGCCGATGCCGGTTGCGGCGCACTGGCTGCCGCATCCGACGCGGCTTCGCCTGCCGTCGATGCAGCGGCCGACGCACCGGCGTCATTCGCGGCCGCACGCGGCGCGGCGGGCGCCGAAGCGGGCGCAGGCGCAACGCCGGTCGTCGTTGCCGGTTTGCCGATGCCGTGCTTCTGCAATTCCATCAGCACGCGATTCTTCAATGCCAGCAATTGCTGCAGGCTCGACGGCCGCGGCTGCGACGCACCCACGGCGGGTGCGGCCGGTTCATGCACGCCGAAGACCGGGCTGCCCGGCACCGACGGCGCCGCGGCCTCGCTCGCGGACGACGGCGCCGACTGGATCGCACCGCTCCATACATGCGGACCGCTTGCACCGACGGTGGGCGCCGCCGCCTGAATGCCGTCGACGGCCGACGCGCCACGGGCGGCCGACGCCCCGCTCGAAGCCGAAGCACCGCTCGAAGCCGACGCCCCCGCCGCCGTCGCCGTCGCGGCACTCGCCCCGCTCACCGGAGCTGCATGCACGGCCGGCGCCATCGGCGCGGGCTGCGCGGTCGAGCCGGGATGCGGCGCGGATGCGCCGTGCTGCGCGTTCGCCGCGCCGCCCGATGCGGCGGCGGGTGCGGAAGCGGCCGCCGTACCGGACGCGGCGGACGCAGCGGACGCGCCGGCCGGCACGAGCGCCGCGCCGGTGGCGTCGAGCGGGGGCAAGGTCAACGTCGCACCGACTTTCAGGCGGCTCGCGTCGCGCTTCATGAACGCCTGCGGATTGGCGTCGAACAGCGCGCGGCCCGCGCGCGCGAGCACGGCCGGATCGTGCGATTGCGTGGCCGCTTTCGCGATGTCGTTCAGCGACTGGCCCGGCTGGACCGTCACGGTAAGCGGAGCGGCGCCGCCGGCGGCGGACGCCGGCAGTTCGCCGGTGCCGACTGCCCATGCCGATGCGGCTGCGCCGAGCGCCAGGATCGCCAGCGCGCCACGCACGGCGCGCGACAGACGGGACTGACGCGGAAACAAGGAAATTCGGGACATCGTTGGCTCTATCGCCGCGCGCGGGCGCGGCTCGGATTCGCGGTTGGAAGCGTCAATAAAGTGGCTGCAGAAATGCAAAAGCGTCGCGCGGAACGCGACGCTTTCGGCGGGTCTGTGCGTCGTAACCGCGTAGTTTACTTCACACGATCGGGTTCCGGCCGAATTCGTCGTCCGTCGATGCAACGGCTGCGGGCGGGCGCGCGTGTCGCGCGGGTCCGCCTGCCTCGGCCCGTGCATCCGATCGATCGAAGCCAACCTGCGCGCGCAGTCGAAAACCGTCTCGCAGCGGCATCGCCCCACCGTTCGAATGGCTGCTTTCTGACGTTCACCGCGTGTTCGCCTCGTGTACGCCGCAGGATCGCGGCGACAGAAACGCCAACGTCCCCCCGACGATCCGCCCCGGCCGCGGTTAATGAATCGACAGCCGAAAATCAGAATAAATCGCGACCGGCGACCAATCTCGCTCCAATCACGCCCAATTCTTCAATAAGAAGGCAATTTCCCGCTCTTATCGAAGAAATGAATATCCACACTACCGAAGCACCACCCCACAAGGCTTTCAGCGCCTTCCGCATGCCCCACCGCGCATATGAAAGCGGTGACTTTCACATGAATTCAATTTCATTACACAAAATTACACAGATCAATTAATTACCGTCGATACGATCGCCCCTAAACAGGAATCGGCGCATTCCGGCCTAGCGCCTGCCCATGCCGGAAAGGCGGGAGCCCGCTCGGCCAGGCTGCTGCCGTGAAGTACCGGAAGGTCATCGCGCAGTCGCACGACTGCATTCACTCACCAGCTCGTTACGGGGACCGAACATGGGCTATCAGCAGGGTTTGAGCGGGTTGGCCGGTGCGTCGAGCCATCTCGACGTGATCGGCAACAACATCGCGAACGCGAACACGGTCGGCTTCAAACAGGGGCGCGCGAATTTCGCCGACATGTACGCGAATTCGGTCGCGACGTCGGTCAATACACAGATCGGCATCGGCACGCGGCTCGCGTCGGTGCAGCAGAATTTCGGCCAGGGGACGATCGATTCGACGAAGTCGTCGCTCGACGTCGCGATCAACGGCAACGGCTTCTTCCAGATGTCGAGCAACGGCGTGACCACGTATTCGCGTGACGGCACGTTCCACCGCGACAAGAACGGCGCGATCGTCGACGCGCACGGCCGCAACCTGATGGGCTATGCGGCAGGCGCCGGCGGCGCGATCGACACCGCGCAAACGGTGCCGCTGCAGGCGCCGACCGGCAACCTCGCGCCGCGCGCGACGACCAGGATCACCGGTCAGTTCAACCTGAACGCGCAGGACAAGGTGCCGACGAAGACGCCGTTCAACGCAACCGACAACACGACGTACAACTACAACGCGTCGATCCAGGTCTACGACACGCTCGGCGGCTCGCAACCGGTCACGATGTACTTCGCGAAGAGCGCGGCCGGCACGTGGCAGGCCTACGCGGGCGTGCAGGGCCAGACGCCGACGCATCTCGGCACCGTCACGTTCGACGCATCGGGCCGGATCAGCGCGACGACGTCGGCCGCGACCGGCCAGCCGACGCCGAGCCTCGGCCAGTTCGCGTTCTCGATCCCGAACACGACGGGCGGCGCCAATCCGCAGAACCTGGCGCTCGATCTGGGCGGCACGACGCAGTACGGCGGCAAGGATGGCGTGACCCATCTTGCGCAGGACGGCTTCGCGAGCGGCACGCTGACGACGTTCTCGATCGGCGCCGACGGCAAGCTGACCGGCAACTACTCGAACGGCCAGAGCGCGGTGCTCGGCCTGATCGCGCTCGCGAACTTCAACAACCCGAACGGGCTCGTGAACATCGGCGGCAACCAGTATGCGGAAACCGCCGCGTCGGGCGTGCCGCAGATCTCCGCGCCGGGCAGCACGAACCACGGCACGCTGCAGGGCAGCGCGCTGGAAAACTCGAACGTCAACCTCACGAACGAGCTCGTGCACCTGATCACCGCGCAACGCAATTACCAGGCGAATGCGCAGACGATCAAGACCCAGCAGGCCGTCGATCAGACGCTGCTGAACCTGCGCTGAGCCTGCGCTGAACCGCGCATGAAAAAACGCGCCGCGCCGGCCCCGAATCTCGAGGCCGACGCGGCGCGTCGTGTCGTGCAGCCCGGACCGCGGGCCGGACAGCGCGCGGGCTTACTTGTCGAGCAGGATGCGCAGCATGCGGCGCAGCGGCTCGGCCGCGCCCCACAGCAGTTGATCGCCGACCGTGAACGCCGACAGGTATTCGCCGCCCATCGCGAGCTTGCGCAGGCGGCCGACCGGCACCGACAGCGTGCCGGTGATCTTCGCCGGCGACAGGTCGCGCATCGACGCTTCACGCTCGTTCGGCACGACCTTCACCCAGTCGTTCGCCGACGCGAGGATGCCGTTGATCTCGTCGAGCGGCACGTCCTTCTTCAGCTTGATCGTCAGCGCCTGCGAATGGCAGCGCATCGCGCCGATCCGCACGCACAGGCCGTCGACCGGGATCGAACCCGGCTCGCCCATCGCCGGCTTGCCGAGGATCTTGTTGGTTTCCGCGCCGCCCTTCCACTCTTCCTTCGACATCCCGTTGCCGAGATCCTTGTCGATCCACGGAATCAGCGAACCGGCGAGCGGCACGCCGAAGTGGCTCGTCGGCATCGCATCGCTGTTCATTGCGGCCAGCACGCGGCGGTCGATGTCGAGGATCGCGGAAGCCGGATCGGCGAGCTGTTCCTGCACCGCGCCGTTCAGCGTGCCCATCTGCGACAGCAGCTCGCGCATGTTCTGCGCGCCCGCGCCCGACGCGGCCTGGTACGTCATCGCCGTCATCCAGTCGACGAGGTTCTCGCGGAACAGGCCGCCGAGCGCCATCAGCATCAGGCTGACCGTGCAGTTGCCGCCGATGAAGTTCTTCGTGCCCTTGACGAGCGCGTCCTTGATCACGTCGAGGTTGACCGGATCGAGAATGATGACCGCGTCGTCCTTCATCCGCAGCGACGATGCCGCGTCGATCCAGTAGCCGTTCCAGCCGGCCGCGCGCAGCTTCGGGAACACGTCGTTCGTGTAGTCGCCGCCCTGGCACGTGATGATCACGTCGCACTTCTTCAGCTCGTCGACGTTGGTCGCGTCCTTGAGCGTGGTCTCGTTTTTCGCGAACGACGGCGCCTTGCCGCCCGTGTTGCTGGTGCTGAAGAACACCGGTTCGATCAGGTCGAAATCGCCCTCTTCCTGCATGCGCTGCATCAGGACGCTGCCGACCATGCCGCGCCAACCTACGAGACCTACGTTCATGACTAACCCTTTGCTTGAATGGAGCTTCCCCGCCATTTCCGTCCCCGCGTGACCGCGCGGGGAAACAGGCGGGCACGACGGCGATCAGCGTTTAATGATCGTTTTCGTGGTAATGGTTTTCGTGATGACGATGGCGCGCGCACCCGCACGGGCAGTGTTGCCGTGGAGTTTCAGGACCGGGGAGATCAGGGAAATCAGCGCCATCGTTCGAGTCTACACAAAGCCGGTGGCCCGCACAACGGCCAACCGCGCGCGAACCGGCCGATTCTCACGGCCCGTTCGCGCCCTTTTTCACATCAATTACCGCACTTCGCTTCCGTGCGCTTACAGCGCGGCGACCACCGCGTCGCCCATCGCAGCCGTGCCGACCTGCTTGCAGCCCGGCGTCGCGATGTCGCCCGTACGGTAACCCTGTTCGAGCACCGTTTTCACCGCGCGCTCGATGCGATCGGCCTGCTCCGCGCGATTCAGCGAGTAGCGCAGCAGCATCGCGGCCGACAGGATCGTTGCGAGCGGGTTCGCGATGCCCTTGCCCGCGATGTCCGGCGCCGAGCCGTGCGACGGCTCGTACAGGCCCTTGTTGTGCTTGTCGAGCGACGCCGACGGCAGCATGCCGATCGAGCCCGTCAGCATCGACGCCTCATCCGACAGGATGTCGCCGAACATGTTGCCGGTGACGATCACGTCGAACTGCTTCGGCGCCTTCGCGAGCTGCATCGCCGCGTTGTCGACGTACATGTGCGACAGCTCGACGTCCGCGTACTCCTTCGACACGTCGATCATGATGTCGCGCCAGAACTGCGACGTCTCCAGCACGTTCGACTTGTCGACCGACAGCAGCTTCTTCGCGCGCTTTTGCGCGGCCTGGAACGCGACGTGCGCGATGCGGCGCACTTCCGGCTCCGAATAGCGCATCGTGTCGAAGCCCTCGCGCTCGCCGGCGAACGGGCCGTCCGGCGCCGCACGCACGCCGCGCGGCTGGCCGAAGTAGATGTCGCCGTTCAGTTCGCGCACGATCAGGATGTCGAGGCCCGCGACGAGCTCGGGCTTCAGCGGCGACGCATCGACGAGCTGCGGATAGCAGATCGCCGGGCGGAAGTTCGCGAACAGTTCGAGGTGCTTGCGCAGCCCGAGGATCGCCTGCTCGGGGCGCAGCGCGCGCTCCAGCGAGTCGTACTTCCAGTCGCCGACCGCGCCGAACAGGATCGCGTCGGCCTGCTTCGCGAGCGCCAGCGTCGCGTCGGGCAGCGGATGGCCGCTCGCCTCGTAGCCCGCGCCGCCGACCGGCGCCTGTTCGAGTTCGAACTTCTCGTCGAGTGCGTTCAGCACCTTCACCGCTTCATTGACGATTTCCGGACCGATGCCGTCGCCGGGCAGCACTGCAATCTTCATGCGAAATTCCTGACTGGGTAGGGTATTGGGAAAGCAGGCGGGCGAGCGCACGCGCGGCGCGCCCGCAACGCGATCAGCCGACCAGCTTGGTATTGAGCCACGGCTGCTTCACGAGCCGCTCCGCTTCGAACTGGCGGATCTTGTCCGCGTAGCGCAGCGTGAGGCCGATGTCGTCGAAGCCGTTCAGCAGGCAGTACTTGCGGAACGCGGCGATCTCGAACGGATACTCGCGGCCGTCGGCCGCGCGCACGACCTGCGCGTCGAGGTCGATCGTCAGTTGATAGCCGTTGAACGCGACCGTCTCGTTGAACAGGTGATCGACCTGCTGCTCGGTCAGCACGATCGGCAGCAGACCGTTCTTGTAGCAGTTGTTGAAGAAGATGTCCGCGAAGCTCGGCGCGATGATCGCGCGGAAGCCGTACTGCTGCAGCGCCCACGGCGCGTGCTCGCGCGAGCTGCCGCAGCCGAAGTTCTTGCGTGCGAGCAGCACCGATGCGCCCTGATAGCGCGGCTGGTTCAGCACGAAATCCGGGTTCAGCGGACGCTTCGAGTTGTCCTGGCCCGGCTCGCCGTGATCGAGATAGCGCCATTCGTCGAATGCGTTCGGACCGAAGCCCGTGCGCTTGATCGACTTCAGGAACTGCTTCGGGATGATCGCGTCGGTGTCGACGTTCTCGCGATCGAGCGGCGCCACGACGCCGGTATGTACAGTGAATTTTTCCATGATCCGTCTATCCGGTTGAAGGGCCGGCACGCAGCCGGCGCCCATCGACAAATTCTCGGGTGGCGTCAGTCCGCGGCGCGCTGCAGCGCGTTGCCGGCGGCATGGACGTCTTCGCCGAAGCCTCGGACGGTATTGCAGCCGGCCAGGCCGACGCCCAGCCCCGCAAGCGCCAGCGCGGCAACCAGCCGCGCGATGAGCTTCGATGCCGTCATACGTCACCCCAGCTGGCGAATGTCGACGAAGTGACCTTCGATCGCCGCGGCCGCCGCCATCGCAGGGCTCACGAGATGCGTGCGACCGCCCGCGCCCTGCCGCCCTTCGAAGTTGCGGTTCGACGTCGACGCGCAGCGCTCGCCCGGCTCGAGCCGGTCGGCGTTCATCGCGAGGCACATCGAGCAGCCCGGCTCGCGCCATTCGAAGCCCGCATCGGTGAACACCTTGTCGAGCCCTTCGCGCTCGGCCTGCGCCTTCACGAGGCCCGAGCCCGGCACGACCATCGCGAGCCGCACGTTCGGTGCGACGCGGCGGTTCAGCTTCTTCACGACGTACGCGGCCGCGCGGATGTCCTCGATCCGCGCGTTCGTGCACGAGCCGATGAAGATCTTGTCGACCTTGATCGATTCGATCGGCGTGTTCGGTTCGAGCGCCATGTAGGCCAGTGCGCGCTCCATCGCGTCGCGCTTGACCGGATCCTTTTCGCGCTCGGGATCGGGCACGCGACCGTCGATCGACGTGACCATTTCCGGCGACGTGCCCCACGTGACCTGCGGGACGATCTCAGCCGCGTTCAGCTCGACCACGCGGTCGAACTGCGCGCCTTCGTCCGACTTGAACTGGCGCCAGTATTCGACGGCCTGATCCCATTCCGCGCCGGTCGGCACGAACGGACGGCCCTTCAGGTAATCGATCGTCGTATCGTCGACGGCGACCATGCCCGCGCGCGCGCCGGCCTCGATCGCCATGTTGCAGACGGTCATGCGGCCTTCCATCGTCAGCGCGCGAATGGTCGAGCCACCGAATTCGATCGCATAGCCCGTGCCGCCCGCGGTGCCGATCTTGCCGATGATCGCGAGCACGATGTCCTTCGCGGTACAGCCGCGCGGCAGGGCGCCCTCGACCTTCACGAGCATGTTCTTGCTCTTCTTCTGCAGGAGCGTTTGCGTCGCGAGCACGTGCTCGACTTCCGACGTGCCGATGCCGTGCGCGAGCGCGCCGAACGCGCCGTGCGTCGACGTATGCGAATCGCCGCACACGATCGTCATGCCCGGCAGCGTCGCGCCCTGCTCCGGCCCGATGATGTGGACGATGCCCTGGCGCACGTCGTTCATCTTGAATTGCGTGATGCCGAAGGCGTCGCAGTTCGCGTCGAGCGTGTCGACCTGCAGCTTCGAGACGGGATCGGCGATGCCGTGGCTGCGGTCCGTCGTCGGCACGTTGTGGTCCGACACGGCCAGGTTCGCGCTGATGCGCCACACCGGACGCTGCGCGATCTTCAGCCCTTCGAATGCCTGCGGGCTCGTGACTTCATGCAGCAGCTGACGGTCGATGTAGAGCAGGGTCGTGCCGTCTTCCTCGGTGTGGACCACGTGGGTGTTCCACAGTTTGTCGTAGAGCGTCTGTGCCATGGGTATGCGGGGTCGTTGTGACTACAAGCCTTGCGGATGCGGTCGATTATGCCACGCACAACGCGCCACGGCGCAGGCCGGACGCGAAAAAACCCATTAAAAACAGTGGTTTGGCTGGTAGTGCCAATACCTGTATCGGCATTACCAGCCAAAACGGGGCACGCACGGGCCGGCGCGCGACGCGCGCGTGCGGCGCCCGTATCCGTGCCCTCGCCTAGCCGTTCGGGTATTCGCGATTGATCAGATCGAGCCGCAGCATCGCGAGCTGCATGCCGGCGTTGCTCATCAGATAAAGATCGCGCCGTCGCATCGCCGCCTGCTGCGCCGATGCGTCGTAGACGCCCGGCAGCGACAATCCCGCCGGCACCGCCGCCTGCATCCCCGCCGCGTTCGATACGCGCACGGCAATCGACGCCTGATCGCGATGGGTGACCACGCCGACCTTGCCGAGCGCCGCGGCCGCCCCGGCCTGCCTGACGATCGCGGCGGCCACGCCATCGGGCGTCGGTATCGGGCTGCCGGCGACCGCGGCGGGCGTCGCGATCGACGTCACGCCGGCCGTCAGTCCGTACTTCGACGCGAGCACGCTCGCGACTTCCTGCTGCGCGAAGATCGGCGCCGCGACTTTCTGCCGAAGCTGGAACACGGCATCGGCGATCGCCTCGTTCACGGGCCCCGGCACCGGCGCGGCGGCCGATGCGCCGGCGCGATTTCCGAAGGCGAAGGCGACGATCTTGTTGATCGCGGCGGCGTCGACGGTCGGCGGCGTCCACGAGAAAAACGTGTCGAGCAGGTAACCGGTTTCGTCGGCGGCGGTCGCGCGATCGTTCAGTTCGCGGGTCAGCTTGCCGAGCATCTGGCGCTGCAGTTCCGCATCGGAAACGGGGGCATCGCTCGCGAAGGCCGGTGCGGCGGCGGCACACGATGCGGCGAGCAACGAGGTAGAGGCCAGGAAATGGCGGCGGTTCGTCATGGTCACGGAATTCGAATGAAAAACAACGGAAAACATCAGCCCTTCGGGAAAGCCTGCATCGTCGCGGCCATCGCGTGCGTCAGCATCTGCGCATACATGTCGTGCACGAGATAGAGGCTGCGGTTGCGCGTCCACGGCTGGCCCGACTGCGGGTCGTACGTCGTCGGCAGCGGCACCTCGGCAACCGCCGCCGCTTGCATGCCCGCCTGCTGCGAGGTCTGGATGCAGCGCTTCGCATGATCGCGATGGCCGACCACCGCTACCGTGCCCATCGCCGCCGCACCGCCCGCGCGCGATACGGCCACGGCCGCGACACCCGCGGTGCTCAGGTACACGATCGAACCGTCGCTCGCGATCACCGGCTCGATCGACGACAGCACGTCGGCGCCCAGCCCGTATTTCGACACGAGAAAGCGCGCGATTTCCCACTGCGCGTAGACCTTGACGGGTTTCAACTGGCGGATGCGGTACACGGCGTCCGCGAGCGCTTCGTTCACCGGCCCCGGATCGGGCAGCGCCGACTGGTTGCCGCCGGTACTCGACGTATTGCCGCTCGCCGCGTTCGGACGATTGCCGAAGCTGTACGCGACGATCGCGCCGATGCTTGCGGCCGGCACCGTCGGCAGCGCCCACGTGAAGCCGACGTCGGTCAGCGCCGGCAGCATCGCGTCGGCCGTTGCGCGATCGCCGAGCTGCGCATTCAGCTTCGCGGACATCTGCGCGGCAAGCGCGGCATCGGTGATGGGTGCCGACGTGACGTCGTCGCCACCGCATGCGCTCAGCAGCGGCGCTGCCGCGACGGCGGGCGCGACGGCAAGAAATTTTCTTCGTGAAGAAGCCGGCGTGTTCAGATTCATAACAGACAGGAAACGATGCGAACGACGCCGGCAGCAAGTCGCGGCGTTGCAAATCGCGGGTTCAGGGAAATGACCATCGGGCACGTCGCACGGCTGGAAAGCGGGCGACAGGATCGACGCGCGGATCGGATCGCGGCACCCCGTCGATCGACGATGCTGGATCGTAGTGGGCGTTTATTAAATGGCGGTGAACCTGTCGATCGAAGGCTGACGATCGTCATGCCGTTTCATCGACGGACGCGTACGTTTCATCCGTGGCGAGCGAACGCAGCCGCCGTTTCACCGGTGGCGAGCACGCGATGCGCGGGCATCGTCGCGCGTCGCACGGCCCGCTTCGGATTTCGCGATACGAGGGCGCAACGCGCGTTCCCACGATCCGATCCGGAGCACGCGACGATGGCGTTCGGCCTGAACGAATCGCTTGCTCGGCTCGATGAAGAAGGCACACTGTTCACGACGCCGTTTCGGCCCGGCACGCGCGAGCCGTGCGGTACCGGCCGCGTATCGAGGACGGGTAGATGCCGCATACGCGCGGCGAGGTTGACGTGATCGCCGCCGGCACGTCGCGCTTCGTCGTCGACGGACGCGAATGCGACGTCGTGATCGGCGACGCGCTGTTCGTGCACGCGCACGCCGGGCATCGCTTCTCCTGTTTCACCGACGATTTCTCGACATGGGTGTTCTCGTTCTTTTGCGGCGCCGAAGACCGCGAACGCGGCGCGTGACGCACGACGCACACGGCACTTTTCCGGCGATCTCCTAGACTGTCTATTCGCAGCGGGCGCCGCATGGCCGCCCCACCGTCAAGCAGCCGGCAGCATCCGGTGCAACGAACAGGAGAACAGCATGCGATACGAACTCTATTACTGGCCCGAGATCCAGGGACGCGGCGAATACGTGCGGCTCGCGCTCGAGGCGGCCGAAGCCGACTATGTCGACGTCGCGCGCGAATCCGGGCGCGGCATGGGCGTGTCGGCGATGATGCGCATGATGGACAGCACGAAAGCGGAATGCGTGCCGTTCGCGCCGCCGTTCCTGAAGGCGGGCGACGTAGTCGTCGGGCAGACCGCGAACATCCTGCTGTTTCTCGGCGCGCGGCTCGGGCTCGCGCCCGACGACGAAGCCGGCCGGCTGTGGGTCCACCAGATCCAGCTGACCGCCGCCGATTTCATCACCGAGATCCACGACACGCACCATCCGATCGGCAGCGGTCTGTACTACGAGGATCAGAAAGCGGAAGCGGCCGAGCGCGCGGCCGATTTCCTCGAGAACCGGCTGCCGAAATTCCTCGGCTACTTCGATCGCTTGCTCGAACAGAATCCGCACGAGAACGGCTATATCGCGGGTAACGCGCTCAGCTATGCGGATCTGACGATGTTCCAGCTGATCGAGGGCCTGCGCTATGCGTTTCCGAAAGCGATGAAGCGCGCGGAGGGCAAGGTCGCGGCGCTCGTCGCGCTGCACGATCGCGTCGCGCAGCACCCGCCCGTCGCGCGCTACCTGGAATCGGAGCGCCGCATCCCGTTCAACGACATGGGGATCTTCCGGCACTATCCCGAGCTCGACAAGTAACGGCCCCGCGGGCGCGCAGCTCGCCGTCTACGCGGCGACCGGCGTCTCGTGCAGGTGGCGCCATACGATCACGCCATCCGCTTCGCGCCGGAACAACGCCGTCGAGCGTCGCACCGTGCGCCGCCCTTCCATGTCGGTCTGCGTCTCGCGATAGCCGATCACCGCGCCGTCGGACCACACCGCAAGGGCGCGCAATTCGTCGATGCCGATCACGAGCCCGGGTCGCGCGCCGTGCCCGCGTGAAAACAGCGCATCGACGCCCGCGTAATCGAGCACCGTGCCGGACGTCGTGATCATCGAAAATCCCGGCGAAAAACGCGCCATCAGCATCGCGAGCCGCCCGGGCTCCGCGCGGCCCGACAACCAGCGTTCGATGTCGACGTGCGTGTCGACGACTTCATTGAAAAACGGATTCGGCAGATTCATGGGTCTCTCAGGTTCTCAGGTTCTCAGGGCGGGATGAAACGGCTTGCACGGCCGGCGTGCGATGCGCGGGAAGCCGCACGACGCAGCCGAGCGGCAGCAACGTCAGCAGCACCGCCAGCCCGAAGCACCAGCGGTACGGGGCCGGCGACGACGGGCCTGCATCGAGGGCCAGCAACGCGTTCAGCGCGCTGCCGAGCACGGCCACGCCGACACAAAAGCTCAATTGGCGGTTGATGTTCCAGAGCGCGCTCGCATCGCCCATCCGATCGGGCGGCACATCGGCGAATGCCGCGCTTTGCGACGCACTCGTGCACAGGCTGGCGCCGAATCCCATCGCGACGAACGCCGCGACGCGCAGGGCTTCGACGTGCGCCCACGGCGTCGCGAGCAACGCGATGCCGACACAATCGATCGCGATTCCGCACGCGAACAATGGCTTCGCGCCGTGGCGCGGAAAACAGCGACGTGTCGTCGCGATCGCGAAGAACGCCGCGATCGCCCACGGCAGCATCAGCGCGCCGACATGCGCGGCGCTCAATGCGAGGGCGTTCTGCAGGTACAGCGACGCGACGAGATTGACACCGGTAAAAACGCCCGGCACGCAGAGATAAACCACCACGCCGGTCCGCAACCACGGTTGCGCGAGCAGACGCAGGTCGAGCAGCGGAGAGGCTGCACGGCGCGCGTGTCGCACATAACCGATGCCGGCTGCCGCCGCGGCCGCCAGCATCGCGCACGGAAATGCCGTTGCGCCGGACTGCCCCGCCGCGGTGAGCCCCAGCAGCAACGCGACCAGCGCCGCCGCGCTCAGGCCGAGCCCGCGCCAGTCGAGCCGCGGAGGCCGCTCGCGTGCGCCGTCGCGCGGCAGCCATGCCAGCGCGAGCGCACCGGCCGCAGCCGCAATCGGCACCATGGCGAAGAAGATCGCACGCCACGATCCGCGATCGACGATCGCGCCGCCGATCGCGGGCGACAATGCCGGCACGAGCAATGCGACCATCATCACGATCGACGTGAGCCGCGCGTGTGTGTGCGGCGGATACGCGCGATAGGCAATCGTCTGGCCAACCGGAATCAGCAGCCCGCCGCCCAGCCCCTGGACCAGCCGCCACACGAGCAGCGCGTCGATCGACGGCGCCGCGCCGACGCCCGCACTGCCGAGCCCGAACAGCAGCAACGACGCGCCGAACACGCGCCGCTCGCCGCAGCGACGCGCCAGCCACGTGCCGAACGGAATCACGACGGTCAGCCCGAGCACGTACATGTTGCCGACCCACGCGAGCTGCGCGACCGATGCGTGCAATTCACGCTGCAGCGCCGGATACGCGGCGTTCAGCATGAACATGTTCGCGAGATCGATCGCGAATCCGAGCAGATAGACGGCGGCGATTCTGGAGCGGTCTGGCATGGCGGCGGCCGGGGCATCACGAAACGCCGCAGTGTAGAGGCCGGCGGCCGGGCCGGTAAGCGGCCGGATTCGACCGGTCCGGTCGAAAAATTTTGACAATCGGATCGTGTGCGGCCACGCCGGAATGCGCGACGCATCGCACACGACCGCACATTCGGGTACCCTTCGGGCGATTCCATACACCGACAGGACCGCACCCCGACCATGGTGAGCCTCGATCGTTTCGTCGTCTTCCGCGCCGTGGTCGAGGCGGGCTCGTTCACGGCCGCCGCGACCGCGCTGAACCAGGCACGCGCGGCCGTCAGCTTCAACATCAAGCAGCTCGAAGCCGAGCTCGGCGTGACGCTGCTCACGCGCACCACGCGGCGCGTCGAGCTGACCGATGCCGGCGAGCGGTTCTACCGACGCTGTCTGCGCGTGCTCGACGAAGCCGAAGGCGCGATCGACGAGGTGCGCGGAGAACATGGCGGGATGGAGGGCATCCTGCGCGTGACGTCGACGGTCGAATATGCGGCACGCATCCTCGCCCCGGCGCTGCATGCATTTACCGCGCGGCATCCGGCGTTGCGCATCCGGCTCGAAACGCATACGTCACAGGCGGACCTCGTGCGCGACCGCTTCGACGTCGCGATCCGGCTCGGCCGCCACGAGCACTTTCGCGACCTGCCGTATCGCGGCGTCTGCCTCGGCACGTACGACGTGCTGCCCGTGATGGCGCCCGACCTGCCGGCGCGCACCGGCGTTCCGCAACCGGCGTCGCCGGACGCTTTGGCGCGCCTGCCGCAGCTCGGCCACAGTCGGCTCGAACGAATCGCGGAATGGAGGCTCACCGATCGCGCGGGAAACGAGCATGCGTTCCGGCCGCACGCGAAACCGCGCATCGTCGTCGACAACGCGTCGGTGCTGTGCGAACTGGCGCGCCAGGGCAGCGGCGTCGCGCTGCTGCCCGAATGGCTCGTGCGCGACGATCTCGCAAGCGGTGCGCTGGTCGACGCGCTGCCCGCATACCGCTTTCCGCGGCAAAACGTCTACGCGTTGTACGTCGCGGCGCGGCACGTGCCGCAGAAAGTGCGCGCGTGGGTGGATTTCATGAAGGCGCAATTGCAGCAGACGCGCTGAACGCGCGGGGCGGCGCGACGCGCTTCAACGGCAGCCGGCCATCCGATTCGGCCGGCTCCATCGCCGCGCCGCGCGGCGGGCGATCAGCGCGGCTGCCCGTGCTGCGCGGCAGCCGCGTCGACGGCCTCGACCGAACGCGTGAGCCACGGCCCGATGTCCATCTCCTCGTAGCGCACGAGCCGGCTCTTGCGCGCGCGGCGATACGCCCACCAGATCGCGACGAACAGCGGAATCCACACATAGATCGACACCACCTCCATCCAGTCGATGCGCGCCGCGAAGAACGCCTGGTAATCCTGGCCGAGCGAAATCACGATGCAGACCGCGATCGCGAACAGCGGCCCGAACGGAAACCATTTCGCGCGATACGGCAGTTGATCGAGCCGATAGCCCTGCTTCAGGAACCCCTTGCGGAACCGGTAATGGCAGACCGCGATGCCGAGCCACGCGATGAAGCCGGTGATGCCGACCGTATTCAGCAGCCACAGATAGATGCGCTGGTTGTTGGTCAACGACGTGAGGAAACACAGCCCGCCGACGGCCATCGTCGCGTACAGCGCGTTGCGCGGCACGCCGCCCGGCGACAGCGTCGCGAACATGGCGGGCGCGCGCCCTTCCGATGCGAGGTTGTACAGCATCCGCGTCGCCGCGTAGGTGCCGGAATTGCCGGCCGACAGCACGGCCGTCAGGATCACCAGATTCATCGCGCCGGCGGCGAGCGGGAACCCCGCATGGCTGAACACCAGCGTGAACGGGCTCACGCCGATGTCGGTCACGTCGCTCTTCAGCAGGTTCGGATCGGTGTACGGCACGAGCAGGCCGATCACGAAGATCGCGAGCACGTAGAACAGCATGATCCGCCAGAAGATCTGCTTCACCGCGCGCGGAATCGTCGTGCGCGGGTTTTCCGATTCGCCGGCCGCGATGCCGACCAGCTCGGTGCCGAGGAACGAAAAACCGGCGATCAGCGCGACGCTCATCATCGCGTGCACGCCGCCGACGAACGGCGCGTCGCCGGTCGTGAAGTTGCGCCAGCCGACCGGATGGCCGGCGCCGGTATGCCCGGTGCCGGTATGCCCGCTGCCGAGCACGCCGGCCGCGATCAACAGCCCGGCCGCGATGAACGCGATCACGGTGACGACCTTGATCAGCGAGAACCAGTATTCCGATTCGCCGAAGCCGCGCACCGACAGCGTATTGAGCAGGAAGATCAGCACGAGGAACCCCGCGCCCCACCACACGCCCGGCACCGCCGGAAACCAGTACCGCATCACGATCTGCGCGGCGACCAGCTCGATCGCGATCGTCACCGCCCAGCTGTACCAGTAAGTCCAGCCGAGCGCGACGCCGAAACCTTCGTCGACGTACTTCTCGCCATAGATCGCGAACGAGCCCGATACCGGCATCAGCGCGGCCATCTCGCCAAGCCCCGTGACGACAAAGTAGACCATGATCCCGATCGCGAGATACGCGGCGATCGCGCCGCCCGGCCCCGCCTGCGCGACGGACGCGCCCGACGCGACGAACAGCCCCGTGCCGATCGAGCCGCCGATCGCGATCATCGCGACGTGGCGGCCCTGCAGACGGCGCTTCAGCGTCGCCCCGGACGGCACGGCCGTCTCCGCTGCCGCTTGCATAGCATCCATAGTGTTCATCCTGATTGTGACCCGGTCAGCCCATTCGATTCGGAATGCAAATCGATCGACTCGGTCATTCGCGTTGAAAACGGCCCCGCCGGGCCGGTCGCGTCACACGACGCTGCGCTTGATCGCCTGCAGTTCGGCCGTCGTCACGATCTTCTCGATCCGGAACCGCGGGCTTTCCAGCCACGCGTTCGCGATTCGCCGGTATTCGTCGAGATCCTCGCACGCGAGCCGCACGAGAAAATCGAACGTGCCGCTGACGAGCCAGCAATCGAGCACGGCCGGATTCGCGCGCATTTCCTCCTCGAACGGCGCCTGCGAACGCCCATGATCGGCCAGCACGATCTGCGCGATCACGACGATCGGCTTGGTCGCGCGCGGCGCGTTGATCACCGCGCGGTACCCTTCGATCACGCCGAGCGCCTCGAGCCGCTCCACGCGCGCCTGGCAGGGGCGCGGCGTGAGGTTCACGCGTTCCGACAGCTTGCGGTAGGAAATTCGCCCGTCGGTACGCAGGATGTCGAGGATCCGGAGATCGATCTTGTCGAGCTGCATCTTCTTGTCGGTCATCCGCGTTCGCTCCGGTCGGGTCGTGGCTCATGCGCGGAACGTCTGCCGTTCCGCGCGGGGCCACATTATCCGGCCGAAGCGCTCGCGCGCCAATCGGCTAGAACCGCAGCGACAGGCAAGTCAGGCCGCCGTCCATCTTGCGGAACTCGCTCGTGTCGATCACGTGCAGCGGCATGCCGAGCGACGCGATCGCGTCATGCACGCGCGGATAACCGGCCGGCGTGATCAGCGTGCCGTTCACGCGCAGCGTGTTGCCCGCGTATTCGTCCTCGGCCGCGATCGCGATCCGACGATAGCCGGCGAACGCCGGATGCGCGGCGAGCGCTTCCGTGACGAGCAGCGTGTCGTCGCCGAGCGCGTTGACGACCGATTTCAGGTGCAGGCCGGCGCCGACCGGCACCGCGACGACCGAGTAGCCATGGCGCGACACCAGCGCGTCGAACGCGGCGATGCCTCCCGCGTCGGTGCGGCTCGTCAGGCCGATGAAGAAGCGCTTGCCGACCTGCATCACGTCGCCGCCGTCGAGGCGGCCGGACTGCATCGGCAGCAGGTCGCGATGGGCGGCGAGCGCCGCTTCGACATGAACCGTCTCGCCGCGCCGGGCGGGCGCGCCGGGGCGCGTGATCACCGCGAATTCCGGCGTGACGACGGCGACGTCCTCGACGAAGTGCGCATCGGGAAACGCATCCAGCGGCGGCAGTTCGGTCAGCTCGACGCCGAGCCCGCGCAGCGCGGCGCAGTACGCGTGGAACTGCGTGAGCGTCTTGTCGTAGTCGGGCGCGCCGAGCGCGGCGGTGGTGAGACCCGCGCCGCAGGACGGCGCGGGACGGCGAACGATCGCTTGCGTGAATTGCATCGACTCCTCCATGGTCTGCGCCGCGTCCGTGCGGCGCACTGGCCAGCGGCGTGATGTCCGGACCATTATCGGAAGCCAAATTGCGCAATTCGCGTCGATTTCGGCGGCACCGACAGCCGATTGCGTCGAATTGCGCGCACCGCGCAGCGGATTCGGCAGACGGCCCGCTCGCCGTCTCGCGCACGGCCGTTTCGCCTGCCGCCCGCGCGTCACGCGCCGGGCTCGAATCCCATCTGCGCACGGCCGAGCGCCGTCAGCTCGCCCTCCCCCGCGCGCCCGTCGAACTCGACCTCGAAATGATCGGCCGGGAAATCGGGCGGGCTGTCGCCCCGCAGGAACGCGGTACGCTGCCGTTGCAGGTACGCGTCGTTTTTCGCGCAGCCGGGCGCGGCGGCGATGTACATCACGTTGCTGTCGCCGCTGCCGCGATGCGCATCCTCGACCGCATGCACGACGTCGCCGTGCCAGAACACCGCGTCGCCCGGCGCCATGTGCGGGATCGGCACCAGCGCGTCGAGCAGCAGCGCGTGCCATTCGGGCCGGATCGACAGCGCGCGGCCGGGACGCGCGCCGCACAGGTCGTCGTCGGCGACGTCGTCCTGCAGCGCACGCAGCACGACATAGGCCATCGCGTTCGCGACCGGGATCAGCTGCAGCGTGCCGTCGCCGGGCCCCTGCGGCGTCAGCGCGGTCCAGCCCTGGAACGTGCGGAACATCGAGCACACGGCCGGCGACGGAATCTCCTCGACGTCGGGACGGAACGCTGCGTCGAACGGATCGTAATCGCGCCAGCGGCCGGCCAGCACGTGGCGATAGACGTGGCGAAAATTCGCGCCGAGCCAGCGCTCGACGGAGCCGCCGTCGACATGCGGCGACAGCCCGAGTGACGTCGAGCCGGGCGGCCGGCGGCGAATCCGGTCCGCATAGGCGGGCACCCGGTCGGGATCGAAATGCGTACGTGCGCCGTCCGCATGCCGCCACAGGCGATTCAGGAACACTCGCGCCTGCGTGAGCGCCGGCGACTGGCGCGCAGCGACCTGCGGCTTCGACCAATAAACGCCGTAGATCTGCGGCTTGCCCGACGCGAGGTTGCCGAAATAGCGGTCTTCCGCGCGCGCGTGCAACCGGTCGGCGAAACGGTTCGCGTCCAGATACGCGCCGATCTCGTCGTTCCAGTCGCGCGCCTGCCGCGCATCGAACACGCCGCGGATCACGACCGCGCCATGCGTACGGATCGCGGCAATCGCCCGCGGATCGACCTTTCCGCCCGCGATATCCGCGAACGGCACGACCGGAATCACGTCGCGGCCATGCGCGTGCGCGCGGCGGATCGCGTCGACCTGCCGCGCGATGTCGCCTTCCAGCTCGCGGAACGTGGCCGCATAACCGGGCAAGTCGGCGCGCAGCGCCCGTTTGGCCGCGCGGATCGTGGCCGGCAGATCGTCAATCGTCAGTTGCATCGTCGTCTCCTCGCTGAAGCGTGTCGTGATGTGCTGTCAGCGTACGGTCGGCGCAGGGTCGCCATCACCACTATCCGGCCAATGATCGATACAATCCTGACAATCGTGCGTCATTCGCGACGATGGCAGACCACGCAGAGCTTGTTGCCGTCCGGGTCGCGGAAATAGGCGCCGTAGTAGTCGCGGTGATAGTGCGGCCGCAGGCCCGGCGGTCCTTCGCAGACGCCGCCCTGTCGCAGCGCGAGCGCGTGACAGCGGTCGACGTGGGCACGGGTCGGTGCATCGAACGCGATCGTGTGGCCATTGCCCGGTTCGGGCGGCCGGCCATCGAGCGGCTTGCCGAAGAAGAACAGCGGCCGCTCGGCGTCGGCCGGCATCCAGCCCGACCAGCCGTCCGGTTCGCGGAATTTCAGGCGCAGCCCGAGTTCGGCGAACAGCGGCGCGTAGAAATCGTAGGCGCGCGCCGTATCGCCGACGCCCACGCAAACATGTGAAAACATGGCATCGCTCCGTGGTGACGATCGCTCACGATCATGCCACGGCGCGCTGCCCGCCCCCTACCGGAGGCCGCGATGAAACCGCAATACGAGCACGTGACGTTCGCGCCCGGCTGTTCGATCCGCGTCTATCACCGTCAGCTCGCGCGCATTCCGTTCGAGTGGCATCGCCACCCCGAATACGAACTGACGCTGACGCTCAACAGCCGCGGCCGGCGCTTCATCGGCGATCATGTCGCGCGCTACGCGGACGACGATCTCGTGCTCGTGCCGCCGAACCTGCCGCATACGTGGTCGTCGAACGCGCGCATCGATCGCGACGCGCCCGAGGTCGCGCTCGTCGTCTGGTTCGACGGCGACTGGGTGCGGCGGCTGGCCGACTGCTGCGTCGAATACGCGCCGCTGCGTTCGCTGCTGCGGCGCGCGGCGCCGGGCCTGCGCTTCGACGTGGAGACGGCCCGCGCGATGCGTGCGCGCCTGCCGCTGTTGCTCGATCCGTCGCCGCGCGCGAGGCTCGCGGCCACGCTCGACACGCTTGCCGATCTCGCGGAAGCCGGTGGCGAACCGCTCGCCACCGCGCACGCGTACGGCCAGCCCGACGGCGCGCCATCGCCGGCCGACCCGGCCGCGCCCGAAGCCGAACGCCTCGATCGCGTGCTCGACGCGATCGACCGGCATTTCCACGAACCGCTGCGCATCGACGCACTCGCCGCTGTCGCGCACCTGTCCGAACGCACGCTGCAACGGCTGTTCGTCCGGCATCTCGGCGAAAGCGTCGGCCGCTACGTGCAACGGTTGCGGCTCGCGCATGCCTGTCGCCATCTCGTCGGCACCGACTGGCCGATCGCGACGGTGGCCGCGCGCTGCGGCATTCCGAATGCCGCGAACTTCAATCGCCAGTTCCTCGCCGCGCGCGGCACGACGCCCGGCGCGTACCGGCAGTTCTTCAAGCAGCACGGCCACGCACCCGACGACGATGCGCTCGCGCTCGACACACGGCCGCCGTCGCTGGAGCGCCGCGCCGGATCGGGCCGGCGTCGGCCGCGCAAATGAAAACACCCCGACGGGCTGACCCGTCGGGGTGTCGTGGCGTTGCGATTGCCCGACGCGAGCGGCCTGCCGGCCGTTCGCGGCGCACACGGTTTAACGTGCGTTGAGCGGCTTCGCTTCGCGCGGCGTATCGCCGATGAACAGCTGGCGCGGACGGCCGATCTTCTGTTCCGGATCGGCAATCATTTCGTTCCACTGTGCGATCCAGCCGACCGTGCGTGCCATCGCGAAGATACACGTGAACATCGACGTCGGGATGCCCAGCGCGCGCTGGACGATGCCCGAGTAGAAGTCGACGTTCGGGTACAGCTTGCGCGACACGAAGTATTCGTCTTCCAGCGCGATCTTCTCGAGCTGCATCGCGAGCTTGAACAGCGGGTCGTCGTGCAGGCCCAGTTCGTTCAGCACTTCGTAGCACGTTTCGCGCATCAGCTTCGCACGCGGGTCGTAGTTCTTGTACACGCGGTGACCGAAGCCCATCAGCTTCACGCCCGAATTCTTGTCCTTCACCTGCTTGATGAATTCGGGGATGTTGTCCGGCGAACCGATCTGCTCGAGCATGTTCAGCGCGGCTTCGTTCGCACCGCCGTGCGCCGGGCCCCACAGACAGGCGATACCGGCCGCGATACACGCGAACGGGTTCGCGCCCGACGAACCGGCCAGGCGGACCGTCGACGTCGATGCGTTCTGCTCGTGATCGGCGTGCAGGATCAGGATACGGTCGAGCGCGCGGACCAGCACGTCGTTGACCTTGTACTCTTCGCACGGGTTCGAGAACATCATGTGCATGAAGTTCGCGCTGTACGACAGTTCGTTCTTCGGATAGACGAACGGCTGGCCGATGCTGAACTTGTACGCCATCGCGACGAGCGTCGGCAGCTTCGCGATCATGCGGATTGCCGACACTTCGCGGTGACGCGGATCGTTGATGTCGAGCGAGTCGTGATAGAACGCCGACAGCGCGCCGACGGCCGCCACCAGCACCGCCATCGGGTGCGCGTCGCGACGGAAGCCGCGGAAGAAGAAGTGCATCTGCTCGTGCACCATCGTGTGCTTCGTGACGGTGTCGACGAATTCCTTCTTCTGTGCCGCGTTCGGCAGTTCGCCCTTCAGCAGCAGGTAGCAGCTTTCGAGGAAGTCGGCATTCTGCGCGAGGTTGTCGATCGGGTAGCCGCGGTACAGCAGTTCGCCCTTGTCGCCGTCGATGTACGTGATCGCCGAATTGCACGAAGCCGTCGACATGAAGCCCGGGTCGTACGTGAACTTGCCGGTCTGGCCGTACAGCTTGCGGATGTCGATCACGTCCGGGCCCATCGTGCCCTTGTAGATCGGCAGTTCGACGCTCGGCGAGTTGTCGCTGAACGATAGCGTGGCTTTAACATCAGACGGAGTCATGGCACATCCTCAATCGAAATAAAGAAACGGGATTCGATAACGGGCGGAACGTGATTACACGTTGCGCAGCATCTCCAACAGCCGGTGAACATCCGGGCTGTCTAGGTCGCCTTCTGGTTCCTTGCGCGCGAGGAGCAAGTCCATCAGGTCGTTGTCGCTCAGATCGAGCAGGCGCGACAACGCGCCTACGTCTGCATCGGTGAGGTCATGCTCGTATCTGCCGAAGAAACGCTCGAACACGATGTCGTTCTCCAGCAGACCCCGCCGCGCACGCCAGCGAAGGCGTGCGCGACGGTGCGGGTCGGATTGATGCGAATCGTCGCTCATCAAACTTTATACCGCGCGGCGAACCATCAGTTCCTTGATCTTGCCGATCGCCTTCGTCGGGTTCAGGCCCTTCGGGCACACGTCGACGCAGTTCATGATCGTGTGGCAACGGAACAGACGGTACGGGTCTTCGAGGTTGTCCAGACGCTCGCCGGTGGCGGTGTCGCGGCTGTCCGCGATGAAGCGGTAAGCCTGCAGCAGGCCGGCCGGGCCGACGAACTTGTCCGGGTTCCACCAGAAGCTCGGGCACGACGTCGAGCAGCTCGCGCACAGAATGCACTCGTACACGCCGTCGAGCTCGTCGCGCTCTTCCGGCGACTGCAGGCGCTCCTTCTCGGGCGGCGGCGCGTCGTTGATCAGGTACGGCTTGATCGAGTGATACTGGTTGAAGAAGTGCGTCATGTCGACGATCAGGTCGCGCACGACGGGCAGGCCCGGCAGCGGGCGCAGCACGATCTTCTGCGGCAGGTCGTTCAGGTTCGTCAGGCACGCGAGACCGTTCTTGCCGTTGATGTTCATCGCGTCCGAGCCGCACACGCCTTCGCGGCACGAACGGCGGAACGACAGCGTCTCGTCCAGGGCCTTCAGCTTGACCAGTGCGTCGAGCAGCATGCGCTCATGCTGGATCTCGAGCTCGTACGTCTGCATGCGCGGCGCCGCGTCCTTGTCCGGATCGTAGCGGTAGACTTCAAAAATGCGTTTTGCCATTTCGGATTCCTTTGACTCGGCTTAGAACGTGCGCGGCTTCGGCGGCACGGATTCGACCGTCAGCGGCTTCATTTGTACCGGCTTGTAGTCGAGGCGATCGCCTTCGCTGTACCACAGCGTGTGGCGCAGCCAGTTCTCGTCGTCGCGGTGCTCGTAGTCGCTGTGCGCGTGCGCGCCGCGGCTTTCCTTGCGCGCTTCCGCCGACACCATCGTCGCGCGGGCCACTTCGATCAGGTTCTCCAGCTCGAGCGCTTCGACGCGCGCGGTGTTGAACACCTTCGACTTGTCCTTCAGGTGGATGTTTTCCACGCGCGCCTTCAGGCCGGCCATCTGGTCGACGCCTTCCTTCAGCAGTTCCGACGTGCGGAACACGCCTGCGTGCTTCTGCATCGTCGAGCGGATGTCGTTCGCGACGTCCTGCGTGTATTCGCCCGACGTCGACTTGTCGAGCTTCGCGAGGCGCGCCAGCGAGAATTCGCCTGCGTCGGCCGGCAGCGGCTTGTGTTCCTTCTGGTTCTTCACGTGCTCGACGATGTGGTTGCCGGCCGCACGGCCGAACACCACGAGGTCCAGCAGCGAGTTCGTACCGAGGCGGTTCGCGCCGTGCACGGACACGCACGAGCATTCGCCCACTGCGTAGAAGCCGTTGACCGGTTCCTTGTGATCGCGCGACGTGCCGACGACCTGACCGTGGATGTTGGTCGGGATGCCGCCCATCTGGTAGTGGATCGTCGGGACGACCGGGATCGGTTCCTTGATGCAGTCGACGTTCGCGAACTTCAGCGCGATTTCGCGGATCGACGGCAGACGCTTCATGATCGTCTCGGCGCCGATGTGCGACAGGTCGAGCAGCACGTGGTCCTTGTTCGGACCGACGCCGCGGCCTTCCTTGATTTCCTGGTCCATCGAACGCGACACGAAGTCACGCGGCGCCAGATCCTTCAGCGTCGGTGCATAGCGCTCCATGAAGCGCTCGCCGTTCGAGTTGCGCAGGATGCCGCCCTCGCCGCGCACGCCTTCGGTGATCAGCACGCCCGCGCCGGCCACGCCGGTCGGGTGGAACTGCCAGAACTCCATGTCCTGCAGCGCGATGCCCGAGCGCGCGGCCATGCCGAGGCCGTCGCCGGTGTTGATGAACGCGTTCGTCGACGCCGCGAAGATCCGGCCTGCGCCGCCCGTCGCGAACAGCGTCGTCTTGCCTTCCATGATGTAGACGTCGCCCGTCTCCATCTCGAGGGCCGTCACGCCGAGCACGTCGCCGTCCGCGTCGCGGATCAGGTCGAGCGCCATCCATTCGACGAAGAACTGCGTCTTCGCCTCGACGTTCTGCTGGTACAGCGTGTGCAGCAGCGCGTGACCGGTACGGTCGGCGGCCGCGCAAGCGCGCTGGACCGGCTTCTCGCCGTAGTTCGCGGTGTGGCCGCCGAACGGGCGCTGGTAGATCGTGCCGTCCGCGTTGCGGTCGAACGGCATGCCGAAGTGCTCGAGCTCGTACACGACGTTCGGCGCTTCACGGCACATGAATTCGATCGCGTCCTGGTCGCCGAGCCAGTCGGAGCCCTTGATCGTGTCGTAGAAGTGGAAGTGCCAGTTGTCTTCGCTCATGTTGCCGAGCGACGCACCGATGCCGCCTTGCGCGGCGACCGTGTGCGAACGCGTCGGGAACACCTTCGACAGCACGCCGACCGACAGGCCCGCGCGCGACAGTTGCAGCGCTGCGCGCAAGCCGGAGCCGCCTGCGCCGACGATCACGACGTCGAACTTGCGGCGCGGGAGGGAAGTTTTGATTGCAGCCATTCTTTACACTCTCCAGAGAATCTGCGCGGCATAGCCCGCGCATGCGAGCAGCCAGACGATGGTCAGCGATTGCAGCAGCAGGCGCACACCGACGGGCTTCACGTAGTCCATCCAGATGTCGCGCACGCCGACCCATGCGTGGTAGAAGAGGGAGAGCAGCATCACGAAGGTCGCGAGCTTCATCCATTGCGCGGCGAAGATCGATGCCCAGCCTTCGTACGAGAAATCGTGCGCGCCGAAGAAGAGGACGAGCAGAATGACCGTGTAGACCGCCATGATCGTGGCGGTGACGCGCTGCGCGAGCCAGTCGCGCAGGCCGTAGTGTGCGCCGACGACGAGGCGCTTCGAGCCGATTCGGTTATTGGCTGCCATTTTCTTAGAATGCTCCGAACAGTTTGAGTGCCATGGCGATCGTCAGCGCGATCGAGACGACAAAGACGACGACGGCCGTCCGCTTGCCGCCTTCCTTCGAGACGGCGTCGTGGTTGACGTCCATCAGCAGGTGGCGAATGCCGGCGCAGAAATGGTGGAAGAAGGCCCACGACAACGCGAGGACGATCAGCTTGACGACGATGTTGGAGAGGAAAGCCTTGAAGACTTCGAAGCTGAGCTCGGAGGTGAGGCTCTGGTCGAAGAGGAACAGCAGGAACGGCAGGAACAGGAACAGCAGCGCGCCGCTGATACGATGGAGAATCGACAATGTCGCCGCCAGCGGCATGCGATATTTCAACGTGATGTCGCCGATTCCGATGTTCCGGTATTCCGGCCTCGGCTTTCTTACTGCGTCAGTCATGCTAGACCCCTACTATGTTGTCACACTAATCCGCGATTTTAGCGCCTTTTTATATCGCGCTGCAGCGAAAGTCTGCTCTGGATAATTGCGCGAACAAGAACAAAGGCGGCCCGAAACGTGCTTCGCGAGCGTGGGAAACGCGAAGGCACGCGGCTGAGCCGAACGTCGTCAGCTCAAGTCATTCTGATAGTAGTACCCGGTTGTGACATACCAGCCGCGACGCACCTCCACCGGCCGGTCCCCGTACGTATAGGACACGCGCTCGACCGACAGCAGCGGGAAGCCCGCCGGCACGTGCAGCAGGTCGGCCACCGCCGGATCCGCCGCCACCGCGCGGATCTTCTCAGTCGCGCGGATCATCCGCGTACCGAACTCCGTCTCGAACATCGCGTAGAGCGGCCCCTTGTACTCGCTCAGCCGCTCGAACGTGAGCCCGCGGAACATCGCGCCCGGCAGCCAGATCTCGTCGAGCACCGTCACTTCGCCGTCGAATTCCAGCAGGCGGCGCACCTGCACGACCGGATCGGCGGGCTTCAGGTCGAGCTGCCGCGCGATCTCGGCCGGCGCGCGCAGGCGCCGGCATTCGAGCAGGCGGCTCACGTGCGGGTGCTCGGCGCCGTCGTCGGCCAGCAGCCGCAGGAAGCGGAATTGCGCGCGATCCTCGTTGTGCGTTGCAACAAACGTACCCTTGCCCTGCCGCCGGACCACGAGGTTTTCGGCGGCCAGCTCGTCGATCGCCTTGCGCACGGTGCCCTGGCTGACCTTGTAGCGGGCCGCGAGCTCCACTTCGCTGGGGATGATCTCGCCGGGCTTCCATTCGCCGGATTCGAGACTTTGCGTGATCAATGACTTGATCTGCTGGTATAACGGGCTGAACGTCGGCGACGCGGACGCCGCGGGCGAGGCTGCGGCATCGCCCGCGCCGGGCTGCCCTGGGCCCCCTGCGCCGGTCTGATTCGCGGTGTTCGCCTGGTTCGATGTCATGGCGCGCATTTCATCACAAACCGCACTTTTTCGTCCACTCAATTTCCGCAAAACATCTGTCTTATATAAGACATATGATACCGTTTGACTTTGCGCGTGACGGCTCCTACACTCCCGGTCGAGCAAGGGTTCGCGGGTGCAACAGCGCGTCCCCGGCTACGTGCCACGGCCGTCTCCAGGTTCACCGCGTCCGCCATCGCGAGTCCTCCGCCCTGCTTCAATGCAACGCTACGCACAACGCGCATAGAATGGCGTTTTCGCTCGCGTCCAACGCTTCACCCGTCCTGGAGATTTTCAATGGCTAAGCCCGCAAAGCGCGTTGCCGTCACCGGCGCCGCAGGTCAAATCGCTTATTCCCTGCTGTTCCGCATCGCGAACGGCGACCTGCTCGGCAAGGATCAGCCGGTCATCCTGCAACTGCTCGACCTCCCGCAAGCCCAAGCCGCCGTCAAAGGCGTCGTGATGGAACTCGACGACTGCGCGTTCCCGCTGCTCGCAGGCGTCGTGATCACCGACGATCCGAAGGTGGCATTCAAGGATGCAGACGTCGCGCTGCTGGTCGGTGCACGTCCGCGCTCGAAGGGCATGGAGCGCAAGGACCTGCTGTCGGCGAACGCCGAGATCTTCACGGTTCAGGGCGCTGCGCTGAACGAAGTCGCCAGCCGCGACGTGAAGGTGCTGGTCGTCGGCAACCCGGCGAACACGAACGCATACATCGCGATGAAGTCGGCGCCGGATCTGCCGAAGAAGAACTTCACGGCCATGCTGCGCCTCGACCACAACCGCGCGCTGTCGCAGCTCGCCGCCAAGTCGGGCAAGCCGGTCGCGTCGATCGAGAAGCTCGCCGTGTGGGGCAACCACTCGCCGACGATGTACCCCGACTTCCGCTTCGCGACCGCCGAAGGCGAATCGCTGCTGAAGCTGATCAACGACGACGTGTGGAACCGCGACACGTTCATCCCGACCGTCGGCAAGCGCGGCGCGGCGATCATCGAAGCGCGCGGCCTGTCGTCGGCCGCGTCGGCAGCCAACGCGGCGATCGACCACGTCCGTGACTGGGTGCTCGGCACGAACGGCAAGTGGGTCACGATGGGCATCCCGTCGGACGGCTCGTACGGCATCCCCGAAGACATCATCTACGGCGTGCCGGTCACCTGCGAAAACGGCGAGTACAAGCGCGTCGAAGGCCTGGAAATCGACGCGTTCTCGCGCGAGAAGATGGACGGCACGCTGGCCGAGCTGCTCGAAGAGCGCGACGGCGTCGCCCACCTGCTGAAGAACTAAGCCTCACGCATCGCGCCGGGCGACCTTCGGGGCGCCCGGCTTCGGTACGGGCCGGCACGCCGCCGGCCCTGCCGATCGATCCGATTCGCGCACGTTTTGCCGCCCGCGCCCGCCGCGCGCCGGCCCAGAACCTGCCCGAATCCGATTTTCTCCACGTTGACCCGCTTCCCTGACGTAGACGAGATGGCCGCGCTCACTCCTGCACAAGTGCTGTACGACGGGGCGTCACCGCCCGCGATCCTGCCCTGCTGCGATCACTACGCGGGCAGCGAGAAGCTGATGCGCAAGTCGCTCGCGCTGCAGGCCGAGCTGGGCCCCGTGTTCGACGTCACGCTCGACTGCGAGGACGGTGCGGCCGTCGGCCAGGAAGCCGCGCACGCGGCGCTCGTCGCCGACCTGCTCGGCAGCGCCGAGAACCGCTTCGGCCGCGTCGGCGTCCGCATCCACGACTTTTCCCACCCGCACTGGCGCGACGACGTGCGCATCGTGCTGCGCGCAGCGCGCGCACCCGCCTACATCACACTGCCGAAGGTCGCGAACGCCGCCGACGCGGCCGAAATGACCGCGTTCATCGAAGGCACGCGCCGCGAGCTCGGCATCGCGCAGCCGATCGCGGTCGACGTGCTGGTCGAGACGCACGGCGCGCTCGCGCAGGCGGCCGCCCTCGCCGCGCTGCCGACGGTCGGCACGCTGAGCTTCGGGCTGATGGATTTCGTCTCCGCGCACCACGGCGCGATCCCCGATACCGCGATGCGCTCGCCCGGCCAGTTCGACCACCCGCTCGTCCGCCGCGCGAAGCTGGAAATCGCCGCGGCCTGTCACGCGCACGGCAAGACGCCGTCGCACAACGTGACGACCGAGGTGCGCGACATGGGTGTCGTCGCCGGCGACGCACGCCGCGCGCGCGACGAGTTCGCCTTCACGCGGATGTGGAGCATCCACCCCGCGCAGATCCGTCCGATCGTCGACGCGTTCGCACCGCGCACCGACGAAGTCACGCTCGCCGCCGAGATCCTGCTGGCCGCGCAGGCCGCCGACTGGGGCCCGACGCGCCACGGCGATACGCTGCACGATCGCGCGAGTTATCGTTATTACTGGTCGGTGCTGCGCCGCGCGCGGGCCACCGGCCAGCCCGTACCGGACGACGCCGCGCCGCTGTTCGGCCCGGCCGCCGCGGGTGCCGCGCGTTGAGTGCGCGCCGCCGGCCGATACACGAGTTTCATGCATTCGCGATTTCGCGAACCGGACAGACGTTTGCGAAACGACAAAAAACGTAACGGAGCCCGAAAACCTGATGTATGCGCGGCCAAATAGGTGAAAATAGCGGCCGCTGCGCGCTTTCGGGGCGCGTGCAGTTTCAAACCGGCCGACAGTTTCGATTGCCGGCCCTTGTCAACTGATTATCGAAAGGTTCTGACTCCATGAAGAAACTCCTGATCGCTACCGCCATCGGCGCCTTGTCCGCCACGATGCTGGTGTCGGCTCCGAGCGCGTTTGCCCAGGGTACGGCCACCACGAAGAAGGCCACGGCCAAGCGCCCGGCGCCGGCCAAGCGCATCATCCCGCGCAGCAAGAAGGCGCAGGCGCGCGCGGCCGCCAAGGTCGATCCGGTACCGGACGGCGCGGTCAAGTGGTCCTGCAAGGAAGGTCTGTCGTTCGACCTCGCCGGCGACATGAAGCGCGACCAGGTCGTCACGGTTCACTGGGCGAAGAAGAACTACAAGCTGCCGCGTCAGGCCACGACGACGGGCGCCGACACGTTCTACGATCCGGCAGCCGGCTTCAAGCTGGTCGTGATCCCGAGCAAGGCGATGCTGTTCTCCGACGCAAACGGCGGCGAGCGCCTCGCTGACGAATGCGTGACGCCGGAAATGGCACAAGGCGGCGCAGCGCCGACGCAGGCGAACGAGCTGAAGCCGGCAACGAACTAAGCACGTTCCTCTCGGCCCCTCGATGTCCGCCCCGGTCTCCAACGTCCGCCCTGCTCCGGATACGGTACTCGTCGACATCGTCGACTACGTGCTGAACCCCGGCATCGACAGCGCGCTCGCGCTGGAGACGGCGCGTCATTGCCTGATCGACACGCTCGGATGCGGACTCGAGGCGCTGTCCTACCCTGCCTGCACCAAGCTGCTCGGCCCGGTCGTGCCCGGCACGATCGTGCCGAACGGCGCGAAGGTGCCCGGCACGTCCTTCCAGCTCGATCCCGTCCAGGCCGCGTTCGGCATCGGCGCGATGATCCGCTGGCTGGACTTCAACGACACCTGGCTCGCCGCCGAATGGGGTCATCCGTCCGACAATCTCGGCGGAATCCTGGCGACGGCCGACTGGCTCTCCCGCACGGCCCGCGCGGCCGGCCGCAAGCCGCTCGCGATGCGCGACGTGCTGGTCGCGATGATCCAGGCCCACGAGATCCAGGGCTGCCTCGCGCTCGAGAACGCGTTCAACGCGGTCGGGCTCGACCACGTGCTGCTCGTGAAGGTCGCGTCGACGGCCGTCGTCGGCCGGCTGCTCGGGCTCACGCGCGACGAGCTGATCAACGCGGTCTCCCATGCGTTCGTCGACGGACACGCGCTGCGCACCTACCGCCATGCGCCGAACACCGGTTCGCGCAAGTCCTGGGCGGCCGGCGACGCCACGTCCCGCGCGGTGCGCCTCGCGCTGATCGCGAAAACGGGTGAAATGGGCTATCCATCGGCGCTCACCGCCAAGACCTGGGGCTTCTACGACGTGCTGTTCGACGGCAAGCCGTTCCGCTTCCAGCGCCCGTACGGCACGTACGTGATGGAAAACGTGCTGTTCAAGATCGCGTTCCCCGCCGAATTCCATGCGCAGACGGCCGCCGAGGCCGCGCTGCAGCTGCACGCGCAGCTCGCCGCGGCGGGCCGCACGACCGACGAGATCGCGCGGATCACGATCCGCACGCATGCGGCCGCGATCCGCATCATCGACAAGCAGGGCCCGCTCGCCAATCCGGCCGACCGCGACCACTGCATCCAGTACATGGTCGCCGTGCCGCTGCTGTTCGGCCGGCTGACCGCGGCCGACTACGAAGACGCGGCCGCGGCGGACCCGCGCATCGACGCGCTGCGCGCGAAGACCGTATGCGTCGAGGATCCGCAGTTCACGAAGGATTATCACGATCCGGACAAGCGATCGATCGCGAATGCGCTGACGATCGAGTTCACGGACGGATCGAAGCTTGCCGAAGTGGCGGTCGAATACCCGCTCGGCCATCGGCGGCGCCGTGCGGACGGCATCCCGCTGCTGGTCGACAAATTCCGGTCCAACCTCGCCCGCCGCTTCCCGGCCAAGCAGCAACAAGCGATTCTCGACGTGTCGCTGGACCAGGCAAAGCTCGAAGCGATGCCGGTCGATGAGTACGTCGACTTGTATGTGATATAGCTGCAGGACACGTTGTTTCCTAGCCTCAAACCCAGGAAAATCACCATGGCCCACAATCTCCACAAGACCCTCAAGGAATTCGACAGCGGTTCCGGCAAAGGCAAGTTCTACTCGCTGCCGCAGCTCGGCAAGGAACTGAAGACGAAGATCGAACGCCTGCCGGTGTCGATCCGCATCGTGCTCGAGTCCGTGCTGCGCAACTACGACGGCAAGAAGATCACCGAAGAGCACATCGAGCAGCTCGCGAACTGGAAGCCGACCGCGAAACGCGTCGACGAGATTCCGTTCGTCGTGTCGCGTGTCGTGCTGCAGGACTTCACGGGCGTGCCGCTGCTCGCGGACATCGCGGCCATGCGCGGCGTCGCCGAACGCACGGGCAAGAACCCGAAGAAGATCGAGCCGCTGGTGCCGGTCGATCTCGTCGTCGACCACTCGGTCCAGATCGACTACTTCCGCCAGAAGGACGCGCTCGACCTGAACATGAAGCTGGAATTCCAGCGCAACAACGAGCGCTACCAGTTCATGAAGTGGGGCATGCAGGCGTTCGACACGTTCAAGGTCGTGCCGCCGGGCGTCGGCATCGTGCACCAGGTGAACCTCGAATACCTCGCGCGCGGCGTCCACAAGAAGACCGACGGCGCCGACACCGTGTACTACCCGGACACGCTCGTCGGCACGGACAGCCACACGACGATGATCAACGGCATCGGCGTGGTCGGCTGGGGCGTGGGCGGCATCGAGGCGGAAGCCGGCATGCTCGGCCAGCCGGTGTACTTCCTGACGCCGGACGTCGTCGGCGTCGAGCTCAAGGGCAGGCTGCGCGAAGGCGTGACGGCCACCGACCTGGTGCTGACGATCACCGAAATGCTGCGCAAGGAGAAGGTCGTCGGCAAGTTCGTCGAATTCTTCGGCGAAGGCACGCAGTCGCTGTCGCTGCCGGACCGCGCGACGATCGGCAACATGGCGCCGGAATACGGCGCGACGATGGGCTTCTTCCCGGTCGACGAAAAGACGATCGACTACTTCGAAGGCACGGGCCGCACGAAGGCCGAAATCGCCGCGTTCGAAAACTACTTCAAGGCGCAGAACCTGTTCGGCATCCCGAAGGCCGGCGACATCGACTACACGAAGACGGTGACGCTCGACCTGGCGACGGTCGCCCCGTCGCTGGCCGGCCCGAAGCGCCCGCAGGACCGCATCGAGATCGGCAACGTCAAGTCGACGTTCACCGACCTGTTCTCGAAGCCGGTCGCGGAGAACGGCTTCGCGAAGAAGGCGGAAGACCTGAACACGCAGTACACGACGAGCAACGGCATCGACGTGAAGAACGGCGACGTGCTGATCGCCGCGATCACGTCGTGCACGAACACGTCGAACCCGAGCGTGCTGCTGGCTGCCGGCCTGCTCGCGAAGAAGGCGGTCGAGGCCGGCCTCACGGTCGATCCGAAGATCAAGACCTCGCTCGCGCCGGGATCGCGCATCGTCACCGAATACCTGACGAAGACGGGCCTGCTGCCCTACCTGTCGAAGCTCGGCTTCGAAGTCGCGGCCTATGGCTGCACGACCTGTATCGGCAACGCGGGCGACCTGACGCCGGAACTGAACGAAGCGATCACGAAGAACGACATCGTCGCGGCGGCCGTGCTGTCGGGCAACCGTAACTTCGAAGCGCGCATTCATCCGAACATCCGCGCGAACTTCCTCGCGTCGCCGCCGCTCGTCGTCGCGTACGCGATCGCCGGCAACATCACGCGCGACCTGATGACCGAGCCGGTCGGCAAGGGCAAGGGCGGCCGCGACATCTACCTCGGCGACATCTGGCCGACGAGCGAAGAAATCCACGCGCTGCTCAAGTTCGCGCTCGATCCGAAGAAGTTCGAGGACAACTACTCGAAGCTGACCAAGAAGGGCGACCTCTGGAGCAAGATCGAGGGCGAATCGGGCGAAGTCTACGACTGGCCGAAGTCGACCTACATCGCCGAGCCGCCGTTCTTCGGCAACGACTTCTCGATGGAGCCGGCTGCGTCGATCCCGACGGTCAAGGGCGCGCGTGCGCTCGGCATCTTCGGCGACTCGGTCACGACCGACCACATCAGCCCGGCAGGCTCGATCAAGGAAGATTCGCCGGCCGGCAAGTGGCTGAAGGAAAACGGCGTGCAGAAGGCCGACTTCAACAGCTACGGCTCGCGCCGCGGCAACCACGACGTGATGATGCGCGGCACGTTCGCGAACGTCCGGATCAAGAACCTGATGATCCCGGCGAAGGCCGACGGCACGCGCGTCGAGGGCGGCCTGACGATCCACCAGCCGAGCGGCGAACAGCTGTCGATCTACGATGCGGCGATGAAGTACGTCGACGCCGGCACGCCGACCGTCGTGTTCGCGGGCGAAGAGTATGGCACGGGCTCGTCGCGCGACTGGGCCGCGAAGGGCACGCAGTTGCTCGGCGTGAAGGCCGTGATCGCGCGCAGCTTCGAGCGCATCCACCGCTCGAACCTGGTCGGCATGGGCGTGCTGCCGCTGCAGTTCAAGGGCGCGGACAGCGTCCAGTCGCTCGGCATCACCGGCGAAGAGACGTACGACATCGAAGGCCTCGGCGACGACTTCAAGCCGCAGCAGGACGTCACGCTCGTGATCCATCGCAAGAACGGCGAAACCCAGCGCGTGCCGGTGCTGCTGCGCATCGATACGCCGATCGAAGTCGACTACTACAAGCACGGCGGGATCCTGCCGTTCGTGCTGCGCTCGCTGCTCGCAGCGTAAGCGCACGGCTGTTGCAGGCGCCGCAGCCGCCTCGCGGGCGGTTGCGGCCGATTTGGATGCCCGACCTCGTGTCGGGCTTTTTTTCGCCCGGGCTTTACGTGGCCTTAAGCCGCCTTGTCTGCGCGCGCTTTCGCGCCCGAGCCTCGCGCGTTCTTCTTCAGGTGCGTGCGGTTGTATTCGATCGCCGCGCGCACGAGATTCTTCAACGCCCGCTTGTCGAGCTTGTCGCCTTCGAACAGATCGATCGCGCGTCGCGCATTGCCGTCGAGGCCGTCGTTGAACAGCTTGTCCGGATCGGGGAGCTGCGCGCCGTGCATGAACGTCACTTTCACCTTGCCCTTGTGCGCGTTCGCCACCGCGATCATCCCGTCGCATGACCAGACGGGGCTGCCCATCCATTTCCATTCCTCGACGATGCCCGCTTGCGCCGCGAGGATCGTCTGGCGCACGTCGGCCAAGGTCTTGCCGCGCCAGTCGGCGATGCCTGCGATCAGCGCATCGATGCGCGCCGACGGTGTGAGGTCCGGTGCCCTCATGCGCGGGCCTCCGTGCCTTCGTCGGGACGCGACAGCACCTGTTCGAGCGTGTCGAAGAACCGTACCCAGCCGTACTGCGCGCCGCGGTACGCCTGCTCCTGGTCGGGGCGGAAGCCGACCTGCTCCATGCGCAGGTGCGTGCCGGCCGGCGTCGGCGTGAGCGTCCATGTGACGATGCTGTCGAGCCCGTGGGCCGCCCACGTATAGGACAGCGTGCGATGCGGCTCGATCGTGAGGACCGTGCAGTCGACCGAGCCCCAGTCCGCGCGGAAACGGAAGGCATGGCCCGCGACGGGCGCGAAGTCGCTCTTCATGAGCCACGCCTCGATCAGGTGCGGTTGCGTGAGCGCGCGCCAGATCTTCTCTGGCGGATGGGGTAGCTCCCGGTCGACGACGACGGAGCGCGTTTCGGTCGTGGCGTGGTTCATTACTGATCCATCCTTTTGAGCAGATCTTCGAGGGCATCGAACCGGCTCTGCCAGAAGCCTGCCATCTGGCTCGTCCAGTCGATCAACGGGGCCAGCGCTTGCGGCTGCGCGCTGTAATGCGTCTGCCGGCCTTCGTGACGGTCGTTCACGAGCCCGGCCTGCTTCAGTACGCCAAGGTGCTTCGATACGGCCGGCTGCGAGACGCCCGCGTGGGCCGTCAGCGCGGCAACCGTCAATTCCCCCTCCGCGCACAGTCGCTCGAATAACGCGCGGCGCGTGGGATCGGCAAGCGTCCTGAAAAGCGTGTCCTGAGCGTTTTGCATATCGTCCAAAATCCATAACCGGCCGGTTATGGATTGAAGGATATCCGCTGATCGGCGCGCGTCAAGGCGGAATTTCGCGAATGACGTCGTTCGATCCTGCGCGGCCGGCGCGTGCGTCGCATCGGCTCGCGCGGACGCCGGATTCGAGTCTTTCCTCTAATCCGCGATGACGACGCGCGATTCGAAAGCAGCCTGCAAGACTGGCCGATGCGCTGTTCCACAGTTCGGGAAACGTTCGGGGTCGGCCAGCCGCGTTCGCGTCCCTGCGCGAATCGGTTCCTGACGAGTCGCTTCCAATGACCACATAGTGCGACCCGACGTGCAGCCATTGACACACAAACGCCATGCATCCGCGCGGCGCGCCCGTCCACGCTCGCGCATATTCCGATGCTGCAACGAACGACGCGTGCGTGTGAGCGACACGCATTGCCGCGCCGTCGCACCGAGAACCGGTTCCGCTCACCGGCCCCGCCACTTCCGGCGCGCACTGCGCCGCGCACGCACTCGCGCGCCCGCGTTGTCAGAACTGACAGCTATGGAAACTGGCAGCTACCCGAACGGCACCGACGCCCTACGCTCGTCACCGCTCGCGGCCCCACAAGGGCCGGGGGTTCCAGTAACGTCGCCTCTCCTAAAAAAGGACTCCCGATGAAAAGGAACGCCTGGTTTGCCCTTCCCCTTCCGTCGCCCCGCCGCCTCGCGTGCGTGGCACCGCTCGTGTTCGCCGCCGCCGCGGCGCACGCGACGACGGATTGGGTCGATACCCATACGAAGGCCTTTCTGACCGGCCCGCAGTTGATGGCGCAAAGCGCGGCGCCGTCGCTCGAACTCGCGGCCGGCGAGACGACCGACGTCGTCGTCAGCCTGAAGCTGCGCAACGCCGCGCAGCTCAAGCAACTGGCGCGCGACGTGAACCGGCCCGGCAGCGCGCATTACCGCCAGTACCTGACGCACGAGCAGTTCCTCGCGAACTACGCGCCGACCGACGCGCAGGTGAAGTCGGTCGTCGACTATCTGCGCAAGAGCGGCTTCGTGAACGTCGAAGTCGCGCCGAACCGGCTGCTGGTCTCCGCGCACGGCACGGCCGGCACGGTGAAGACCGCGTTCAACACGTCGCTCGTGCACTTCCAGTACGCGGGCCGTTCGGGCTTCGCCAACACGTCGACCGCGCAGGTGCCGCGTGCGCTCGGCGACGTCGTCGGCTCGGTGCTCGGGCTGCAAAGCGTCGCGCGTGCGCGGCCGATGCTGCGCATCGGCAACGTCGCGAAGCCGCAGGCGCTCGCGGCCGGCACGGCGACGGGCCACTACCCGAAGGAATTTCCGGGCCTCTACAACGCGACCGGCGTGCCGACCGCGGCCGGCGTGACCGTCGGCATCATCACGATCGGCGGCGTATCGCAGACGCTGCAGGACCTGAAGCAGTTCACGTCGAGCAACGGCTACGGCACGGTCGCGACGCAGACCGTCAAGACCAACGGCACGGGCGGCAGCTACACCGACGACCAGGACGGCCAGGGCGAATGGGATCTCGACAGCCAGTCGATCGTCGGCTCGGCCGGCGGCCAGGTCGGCAAGCTGGTGTTCTACATGGCGGACCTCAACGCCGCCGGCAACACCGGCCTCACGCAGGCGTTCAACCGCGCGGTGTCGGACAACACCGCGAAGGTGATCAACGTCTCGCTCGGCTGGTGCGAAACCGACGCGAACGCGGACGGCACGCTCGACGCCGAGGAACAGATCTTCACGACGGCGGCCGCGCAAGGCCAGACGTTCTCGGTATCGTCCGGCGACGAAGGCGTGTACGAGTGCAACAACCGCGGCTACCCGGACGGCTCGAACTACACGGTGTCGTGGCCGGCTTCGTCGCCGCACGTGCTCGCGATCGGCGGCACGACGCTCTACACGACGTCGGCCGGCGCGTTCTCGAACGAAACGGTGTGGAACGAAGGGCTCGATTCGAACGGCAAGCTGTGGGCGACGGGCGGCGGCGTCAGCACGATCCTGCCCGCGCCGTCGTGGCAGTCGGGCAGCAATCGCCAGTTGCCGGACGTCGCGTTCGATGCCGCCCAAAGCACGGGCGCGTACATCTACAACTACGGCCAGTTGCAGCAGATCGGCGGCACGAGCCTCGCCGCCCCGATCTTCACGGGCTTCTGGGCGCGGCTGCTCGCGGCGAACGGCACGGGCCTCGGCTTCCCCGCCGCCAATTTCTATGCGGATATTCCGTCGCATCCGTCGCTCGTGCGCTATGACGTCGTGTCGGGCAACAACGGCTATCAGGGGTATGGCTACAAGGCCGGCACCGGGTGGGATCCGACGACCGGCTTCGGCAGCCTGAACATCGCGAACCTCAACCAGCTGATCAAGTCGGGCGGGTTCTGAGCGATGCATGAAGGCCGGCGCGCGGCGATGGTTGCCGTGCGCCGGTCTTGATCGTGCCGTGCCCTACTCCGCCGCCGGTTCCTTCGCGCGCTCCGACACGACCGGTGCGCCGGCCCGATGCGACGGCGCGAACAGCCGCAGCCCGCTCGCGACGCTCGCCGCGCCCGCGAAACCCGCACCGAGCATCAACGCAAGCGTCGGCCCGTGGCGGCCCGCGATCCCGAACGACAGCGCAACCAGCGCCGCGCCCGTCGCCTGCCCGATCAGCCGAGCGGTCGCGATGATCCCGCTCGCGCCGCCGCTGCGCTCGGGCGGCGCGCTCGACATCAGCGCTTTCAGGTTCGGCGACTGGAAAAAGCCGAAGCCCGCGCCGCACAGCATCATCCGCCAGCCGATGTCGACGGCGCCCGGCGACACCGGCAGCGCGGCGAGCGACACCATGCCCGCACTCAGCAACGCCAGGCCAATCGCACCGAGCAGCCCGGGCGGATAACGATCCGACAGCCGCCCCGCGATCGGCGCGGCGAGCGCGACGATCGCCGACCACGGCGTCATCAGGAACCCCGTCTCGACCGCGTTGCGATGCAGGACGGTTTCGAAATAGAACGGCAGCGACACGAATGCGAGCCCCTGCGCGGCGAACGCGCACACGGCGGTCAGCGCGGACAGCGTGAACACGGGCCGGCGGAACAGGTCGACCGGCAGCATCGGCGCCGGATGCCCGGCCTGGCGGCGGATCAGCAGCCAGCCGAACGAGAAGGCCACCGCGGCCGCCGCGAACACGACCGTCAGCGGCCCGCGCTGCGCGAACTCGCCGAGCGCGAAGATCAGCGACGCGAACGTGATCACGTTGAACAGCGCGGCAACCGGATCGAACGCATGCTTGCCGCGCGCCGTCTGCGGCAGCGACGGAATCGCCACGGCGAGCGCGAACACGCCGAGCGGCACGTTCACCGCGAACAGCCACGGCCACGCGGCCACCGACAGGATCAGCGACGCGATCGTCGGCCCCACCGCGAACGACACGCCGACGACAAGCGCGTTGAAACCGACGCCGCGCCCGAGCCGGTGCGCGGGAAACAGGCCGCGGATCAGCGCGACGTTCACGCTCATGATCGCGCTCGCGCCGAAGCCCTGCACGATGCGCGCGGCCGTCAGCGTCGGCAGCGTCGACGCGAGCGAGCAGCCGAGCGACGCCAGCGTGAACACCGCGAGCCCGGCGACATACACGCGCTTGTGGCCGACGATGTCGCCGAGCGACGCGAACGGCAGCAGCGTCGCGACCATCGCGAGCTGGTAGGCGTTGATGATCCACACGGACGCGGCCGGCGACGCATGCAGGTCGGTCGCGATGGCGGGCAGCGCGGTGTTCGCGATCGCGGTGTCGAGCGTCGCGAGCGCGACGGCCAGCAGCACGGCGGACATCGCGCGCCAGTTGACGGCCGGCTCGTGCGCGCCGGCGGGGGAAGCGAATTCGGACAAGATGGGCTCGGCTGACGAGCGACGCGCGGCGTCGCGGATTAAGCGGCGCGGCACCGCATCCTCCGTGCAACGGCAACGGAGCGCGCGGCGCCGCGAGCCGTATTGTTGCAGAGCCACATCGAACGTGCAGGCGGCCGCCTCGTCAGTCGGCAAAACGAAAGCTTCACGATGCCGCGTCGGGCGCGCGGCATCGTTGAAGACGCAACGATCGGCAGCCTCGCAGCCCGCCGAACGGCATGGCCGGCGCCGCTATTTACGACACCGCGCGCCGCGCATTGCGGCCGCGCAGCCATTCGAGCGCCAGCAGCAGGCTCGTCGAGAAGACGATCAGGATCGTCGCGAGCGCGGCGATCGTCGGGCTGATGTTCTCGCGGATGCCCGTGAACATCTGGCGCGGCAGCGTCGTCTGGTCCGCGCCCGCGAGGAACAGCGTGACGACGACTTCGTCGAACGACGTCGCGAACGCGAACAGCGCGCCCGACATCACGCCCGGCGCGATCACCGGCAGCGTCACGCGGAAGAACGTCGTGACCGGATTCGCGCCGAGCGACAGGCTCGCGCGCACGAGGTTCTGGTTGAAGCCCTGCAGCGTCGCCGCGACCGTCGTCACGACGAACGGCACGCCGAGCGCCGCGTGCGCGGCGATCAGCCCCGTGTAGGTATTCGCGAGCCCGAGCGGCGCGAAGAACAGGTACATGCCGACGCCGACCACGACGACGGGCACGATCATCGGCGACAGCAGCACGGCCATCAGCAACCCCTTGCCGCGAAAGTCGGCCTTCGTCAGGCCGATGGCCGCGAGCGTGCCGAGCACGGTCGCGACGACGGTCGCCGACGGCGCGACGATGAAGCTGTTCTTCGCGGCCATCCGCCACTCGTCCGATGCGATCAGGTTCTCGTACCAGCGCGTGGAGAAACCCGGAATCGGATAGACGAGGAACGTGCTCGACGAGAACGACAGCGGCACGATCGCGAGCACCGGCAGGATCAGGTACAGCAGCGTCAGCACGACGAGCACGCGCAACGCGACGTACCACGCGCGCTCGACGAACGACATGTGCGGCGCGAACAGCGGCCTGGCGAGTTTCATGGTGGGCATCCCCTTCCCGTTTCCCTGTGCCCGGCGCTCAGCCGAGGCTCACGTTGGTGCGCGTGAAGCGCCCGTACACCGCGTACAGCACGAGCGTCGCCGCGAGCAGCAGCCCGCCGAGCGCACACGCCATGCCCCAGTTGATCGTCACGTTCGTGAAATACGCGACGTAGTAGCTGACCATCTGGTCGTTCGGCCCGCCGAGCAGCGCGGGCGTGATGTAGTAGCCGATCGCGAGGATGAACACGAGCAGCGCGCCCGCGCCGACACCCGGATAGGTCTGCGGCACGTACACGCGCCAGAACGCGGCGAACGGATGGCTGCCGAGCGACACGGCCGCGCGCTGGTAGGTCGGCGGAATCGACTTCATCACGCTGTAGAGCGGCAGGATCATGAACGGCAGCAGGATGTGCGTCATCGAGATGTACACGCCGACGCGGTTGAACAGCAGCGTCAGCGGATGCGAGATCAGCCCGCTGCCGAGCAGCGCCTTGTTGACGAGCCCTTCGCTCTGCAGCAGCACGATCCATGCGGCGACGCGCACGAGCACCGAGGTCCAGAACGGAATCAGCACGAGGATCATCGCGAGGTTCGCGCGCCGTTCCGACAGCGTCGAGATCCAGTATGCGAGCGGATAGCCGAGCAGCAGCGCGAACAGCGTGACGGCGATGCCGATCACGAACGTGCGCCCGAAGATCGCGAGGTAAATCGACTGGTCGGGATCGGCCTGCACGATGCGGCCGAAGCCGTCCTGCTTGTGGTCGAGCGCCGCAAGCAGGTAGAACGGCGACACCTGGCTGCCGTTCTTCGCGATCGCCTGCCAGTACGCGATCTCGCCCCAGCGCGCATCGAGGTCGATGAGCCTGGCGCGCGTCTGCGCAGGCGTCGGCGCCGCGTCGCCGTCGCCCTTCAGCGGCATCGCACGCGCCGTCTTCGCGACGAGCGAGCGATAGCCGGGAATCTCGGTGTTCAGCCGTCGTGCGAGCGCACCCATCGCCTCGCTGTCGGCCACCTTCGTCATGTCGGCCGCGAGCGCGACATACGCGGCGTCCGCCGGCGGCGTCTTGCGGTCCCAGCCCGCCAGCGCGGCGACCGTGTTCGGCAACGCGGTCGCGATCTCCGGGTTCTGCACCGCGCGCGTGAGCAGCGTGCCGATCGGCACGACGAAAATCAGCAGCAGGAAAATCGCGAGCGGCGCCACCAGCAGCAGCGCCATCGTGCGCTTGCGGGCCTCGGCAGCCTTCAGCTCGCGCTTGAGTGCGGCGGTCGACGGCGAGGAAGGCGCAATCGTCATCGTATTCAACGGTTCTCTCCGGCCGGGCACGCTCCGGCGGAATGCCGCGCGACGCGATCGACGCGTCGCGCGGCCGGTTGCATCACGACATCCGTGAGGATGCCCGACCGGTTACTTCGTTGCCCACGCGGCGAAGCGCTGTTCGAGCTCGTCGCTGTGGTCGGTCCAGAAGCCGATGTCCTCCAGCACCGCGTTCTTGCCGTTGGCCGGCGAGTTCGGCAGGTTCGCGAGCGTCTTCGCGTCGAGCGACTTGATCGCCGCGATGTTCGCCGGGCCGTACGCGATGTGCTGCGCATACGCCTGCTGCGGCTTCGGCGTCAGCGTGTACGCGATGTACTGCTCGGCGAGCGCCTTGTTCGGCGAGCCCTTCGGAATCGCCCAGTAGTCGAGGTCGTAGATGCTGCCGTTCCACACGACCTTCAGGTTCTTGCCTTCCTTCTGCGCGGCGTCGATGCGGCCGTTGTACGCGGTCGACATCACGACGTCGCCGGCGACGAGGAACTGCGGCGGCTGCGCACCCGCTTCCCACCACTGGATGTACGGCTTCAGCTCGTCGAGCTTCTTGAACGCGCGATCCTGGCCGGCCTTCGTGCCGAGCACCTTGTAGACGTCCTTCGTCGCGACGCCGTCGGCCATCAGCGCGAATTCGAGGTTGTAGCGCGCGCCCTTGCGCATCCCGCGCTTGCCGGGGAATTTCTTCACGTTCCAGAAATCGGCCCAGCCGGTCGGCGCCGATTTCAGCTTGTCGGCGTTGTACGACAGCGCCGTCGACCACACGAAGAAGCCGACGCCGCACACCTGCGGCGCTTCCGGGATCAGGTCGGATTTCTTCGCGATCTTCGACCAGTCGAGCTTCTCGTACAGCCCTTCGTCGCAGCCGCGGTTCAGGTCGCCCGATTCGACTTCGACCACGTCCCAGTTGACGTGCTTCGCCTCGACCATCGCCTTCACCTTCGCCTGCTCGCCGTTGTATTCGACGGCCGTGACCTTGTTGCCGGTGGCCTTCTCGAACGGCTGGTTGAACGCGACCTTCTGCGCGTCGCCGTTCGCGCCGCCGAAGTTGACGACCGTGAGCTCGGCAGCCGTGGCCGATGCGCCGAACGCGACCAGTGCCAGCGCGAGCGCCGTGCGGCGCGCGGTGAAGCTTGCTCGTTTCATGATGGTTCCTCTCCTCTCGTGGTGGAAGTGGGCTTTGTTGTTGACGACGTACTGCGGAAAACCGGGTTAGCCATGCTCACGCGAATACGCGCAAATGTTCGGGCGAGAACGCAAGCGAGACGGGCGCGCCGGGCGAGAACGCGTCGAGCGCGCCGGTGCCGAGCGGCACCTTCACGAAGCATTCGTCCTGGCCCGGCAGCACGCAGCGCATGCGCACGTGATCGCCGAAATAGATGAGGCTGCGCGCCTCGCCGCTCACGCAATTGGCGGTGCCGTTCGCGCCGTGCGCGCCGTGCGCCGCGAGGCTCATGCGCTCGGGGCGGATGCACGCGACGGCCGATGCGCCCTCGGCGGCTTCGCCGATATGGCGGCCGACGAGCTTCGTGCCGTCGTCGAGCCGGAATTCGCAGAATTCGCCGTCGACGCGCGCGATGGTGCCGCGCAGCCGGTTGCTGTCGCCGATGAAGTTCGCGACGAATTCGTTGCACGGCGATTCGTACAGGCGGTCGACGGTATCGAGCTGCTGCACGATGCCCTTGTCGAACACGGCGACGCGATCGGACATCGTCAGCGCCTCGCCCTGGTCGTGCGTCACGTACACGAAGGTCACGCCGAGCTTTTCGTGCAGCGCCTTCAGTTCGTACTGCATGTGTTCGCGCAACTGCTTGTCGAGCGCGCCGAGCGGCTCGTCCATCAGCACCAGCTTCGGCTCGAACACGAGCGCGCGCGCCAGCGCGATGCGCTGCTGCTGGCCGCCCGACAGTTGCGCCGGATAGCGTTTCGCGAAGCGCTCCATCTGCACCATCTTCAGCGCATGCGCGACGCGCTCCGCGCGCTCGGCGGCCGGCAGCTTGCGCACCGTCAGCGGATACGCGACGTTCTGCTCGACCGTCAGGTGCGGAAACAGCGCATAGTTCTGGAACACCATGCCGATGTTGCGCTTGTGCGGCGGCACGTTGTTCAGCAGCTCGCCGTCGAGGCGGATCTCCCCGCCGGTCGGGAATTCGAAGCCGGCGAGCATCATCAGGCAGGTCGTCTTGCCCGAGCCGGACGGCCCGAGCAGCGTCAGGAATTCCCCGCGGCGGATGTCGAGGTCGAGCGATTTGACGACGAGCGTCTCGCCGTCGTAGGTCTTCCGCACGCCGCGAAAGCTGACGATCACATCATCGGACTTCATCGTGCTGTCCCCCTGGCTCCGCGACAATTGATTTTGAGATGCGAGTCACTATACGGTGCGCACGGTTCTACAATAGGGAACCATTTCAATATTCCAAGTAGGACCACTTTGGATACCGTGATCGTCGCCGACTGGCTCTCCGCCCGCATCGACCGCAGCTCGCCCGAACCGATGTACCGGCAACTGCTGCAACTGATGCAGCAGGCCATCCTGACCGGAGAATTGGGGCCAGGAACAAAGCTGCCGAGTTCGCGCACGCTCGCGGGCGACCTGTCGATCGCGCGCAATACGGTCCTGCACGTGTACGACCAGCTGACGGCCGAAGGCTACGTGCTGACGACGACCGGCAGCGGCACCTACGTGGCCGACACGCGGCCGGACGCCGCCGCGATCCGGGTGCCGGGCGTCACGGCGCCGTCGGTCGCGGACGAACCGCCGCCGCCCGACGCGCAGGGCAGCCTGTCGATGCGGGGGCGGCGGTTGATCGAGCATGCGGGCGTCTCGCGGCGCCAGTGGGGGGCGTTCATGCCGGGCGTGCCGGATGTGTCGGAATTCCCGAGCCGCACGTGGAGCCGCCTGCAGGCGCGGCTGTGGAAGGAAGCCAATCCGGAGTTGCTGACCTATGCGCCGGGCGGTGGCTACCGGCCGCTGCGGCGCGCGCTCGCCGATTACCTGCGCGTCGCGCGCTCGGTCAAATGCTCGCCGGACCAGGTGATCATCACGACGGGCATCCATCAATCGATCGATCTCGCGGTGCGGCTGCTGTCCGACATCGGCGATCGCGCGTGGGTCGAGGAACCGTGCTACTGGGGCGTGCGCAGCGTCCTGCAGGCGGCCGGCCTCGCGCTCGCGCCGGTGCCGGTCGACCAGGAAGGGCTCGACCCGCGCGCGAGCGACATGCAGCATCCGCCGCGGCTCGTGCTCGTCACGCCGTCGCATCAGTACCCGCTCGGGATGGTGATGAGTCTCGCGCGGCGCCGCATGCTGCTCGAATATGCGCGCCAGCACCGCTGCTGGATCATCGAGGACGACTACGACAGCGAATTCCGCTACGGCAGCCGCCCGCTCGCGTCGCTGCAGGGGCTCGACGACGGCGGCCGCGTGATCTACGTCGGCAGTCTCGGCAAGATGCTGTTCCCGGGGCTGCGGATGGGCTACATGGTCGTGCCCGAGCATCTGGTCGACACCTTCCGCACCGGGCTGTCGGAGCTGTATCGCGAAGGCCAGTTGATGCAGCAGGCCGTGCTCGCCGAATTCATCATGGACGGCCATCTCACTTCGCACGTCAGACGAATGCGCACGCTGTACGGCGAGCGCCGGCAACTGATGATCGACGCGATCCGCGCGCGCTTCGGCGACGCGCTGCCGGTGATGGGGGACGAGGCCGGCCTGCATCTGGTGCTCGGCCTGCCCGGCGCGTGCGACGATCGCGCGGTCACGCAGAGCGCATTCGACGCGGGCGTGATCGTGCGCCCGCTCACCAGCTACTACAGCAACCTCGACACCGCGCGGCAGGGCCTGCTGCTCGGCTATGCATGCGTCGCGCACGAAGGCATCCGCCCCGCGTTCGACACGCTCGCCGATACCATCGAGCACCATCTGCCGCGGGACATCACGCGCGCGGCATGAAGCCCGCCGCATACGGCGGCACCCGATTCGTCAATGCGCGCTGCCCGCTCCACGATCGAGCGATGCCGCGCGCACGGCTTCGCCGGGCTTCGTGAACACGCGCTGCCGCAGCGCGCCAATCTGCGCGTCGCGATCCTGCGGCGACAAGCCGGCCGATTCGATCTGCGCACGCTGCGCCGCGTAATCCGCGTAACGGCTCTGCCACGACGCATCGTCCTGCTGCATCTGCGCGACGCGTGCCGCCGCCTCGGGGCCGAGCGTCTGCGTCAGTTGCGCGCGCATCGCATCGGGCGTCGCGCCGCTCTTCTGCAATTGCGCGATCCGGTCGATCGCGGCGCGCTGCCGATCCACCCGCTGCTGCGCGTCGCGTTCGTCGGCCGGCATCTGCTGTTCGAGCGCCGCGAGTCGCTCGGCCTTCTGCGCATCCGTCAGTGAGCGATCCTGAACGATCTTCAATCGCGCCAGGTCGTAGCGCTGCCGCCACTGCTCCGCGCCGAAGAACGGCTGGCTCCAGTCGCCGAGCGTGCGGTACGCGATCGACGCGCGCTGATCCAGTGCGACCTGCAGCGCGCCCAGGTCCGACTTGTCGACCGCTCCGGCATCGCGCAACGTCGCGAGCGCATCGAGATACGCGCGATACCGGTGCCATACGTCGAGCGCCTCGGCCTGCGCGACCGTGCCGTCGAGCTGCGCGGCGATCTCGCGTACGACCAACGCATCGAGCGCGGCCGCGCTCAGGTCGCTCTGCGCACTCAGGCAATAGTCGAAGAAATCGCGCACCGCGCGCGACTTCGCGAGATGCCCGCCCGCATCGAGCGGCAACCGTGGTGCGCTGGAACCGGCGAGCGACGGCGGCAGGCCCGCACTCGCCGGCACGGCGGGCTGCGGCGCGGCAGCCGCCACGCCGCCCACCGCGGCCGTATCCGGCGTGTCGCTCGCGACGCCCGCGCCGCGATGCGATCCCGCACCGCTCCACATCGCGACGCCGGCGATCGCCGCCAGCCCCGCGACACCGTAGATCGCCACGCGCCGCGTCAGCGGCGCGCGCCCTTCACGTTCCGCCATCGATCACACGCCCGCGAGCTTCAACCGGTTCGCATGCGTGCGGATCACGGCGACCGGATCTTCCGCATACGCGCCGCGCACGCCCAACAACTGGTTGATCTCGTCGAGATGGTTCCACTTGTAGCTCGTGCTCAGCACCTTGCCGTACAGTGCGCTGCACTTCGACACGAGCCCGTCGTTCTGGCCCGAGCCGCGGTTGATCATCACCGTGCCCGTGCCATACAGCGCCAACGTCGACAGGTCGAGCGCGTTCGCCGGATCGACGACCGGAACGGTGCTCGTGTCCGTCGCCCCCGTCACGCCGAGCACGGAAAGCGTCGGCTGGATCGCCGTGCCGGCCCACGAATACAGCAGATGCGTGTTGCCGCCGACGGTTTCCGTCGACGCGCCGGTCTGGCAGCTTCCGGGCGCGCCGAGGCCCGCGCTCGGATAGTTCTGGTTGTAGGTGGCGGCCTGCGCGGTGGTCAGCGTCTTCAACGACGCGAGCGCGTCCTGGTTCGTGTTGTGGCTGCTGCTCGTCAGGATGCCGAATACATTGACGAACGCGGCGATCACCGTCGACGACAATCCGGTCGGATCGTACGCGAGCACGCCCTGCACGAAGTCGGCGAACTCGGAGCCGCGATGCGGCGTGCCGATCGTCGTCACCGACGCGACGAGATCGGGTGCGACGGCCGCGACATAGCGCGACGTCAACCCGCCCTGGCTGTGACCGACGAGATTGACCTTGGTCGCGCCGGTCGCGGCGAGCACCGTCTTCACGTAAGCCAGCAACTGTTCGCCGCGCCCGTTCGGGCCGTCGTCGCTCTGGAAGCCCGACAGGTTCGCGACGTAGACGGTCGCGCCATGCTGCTGCAGGTCTTCCTGGATGCCGTACCAGTACTCGAGTACGCCCGCATACTTGTCGGTGCCGGTCAGCCCGTGCACGAGAATGATCGGATAGCGCGTCGTCGCATAGTCGTCGACGGGCGCGGTTGCCGCCATCGCCGTGCGCGTCGTCGCGAGCGTCGTCAGCGCGGCCGTCCCCGCGAACGGCGCGACGCTCATCGCGCATGCCACTGCCCCTGCCATTACCCTGGAACGCATCGATCTGGCCATGCATGTTCTCCTGATTATTGTGCTGCCGGTGCGAATGACACCGGATCGACACGCATGCCGCATCGCGCGCACCGTGTGTGTCGACTGCGGGAGTGAAGCACGACTCGCGAACGTTTGCGCCCCGACTAGATACGGTTCTCTAATCGGTTGACGCGCACCGCCCGTTCGGGCGGTGCGGCGTTCATGCATGCGCATGCTGCGACGCACATGCGCGATGCGCGCTACAGCTTCGCGCTCACGCGCACCCACGCGGTCCGCCCCGGCTCCATCACCGGCGCGTTCGCCGGATAGCCGAAGCCCGCGTTGCCGGCGAGGTTCAGATGCTCGGTATAGGCCTTGTCGAGCACGTTGTCGACGCCCACCGAGATCTGCACGGTCTTGCTGACGTTGTACTGCGCATGCAGCGACAGCACGCCGAATCCGGCGCTCGGGCCGAAGTCCTTGCCGACCACGTTGCCCTCGTTCAGTGCGTAGCGATGCTGCGGCGCAACGATGCGCCACAGGCCGCCCGCCGACCATGCGCCGCGCGTGTATTCGACCCCGATGCGCGCTTCGAGCGGCGGCATCTGCGGCAGCGGATCGCCGCTCGCCACGTTGCGCCCCCACGCATACGCAAGCGACGTCTCGACGCGCAGCGGCGCGACCGGCCGCCACGACACGCCCGCTTCGCCGCCCATGATCTGCGCGTTGACGTTGGTTGCCTGCGTGGTCGGCCCCATCATGCCGGCCGCATAGTTGAACAGGATGAAGTCCTGTACGTAGCCCGCGTACGCCGACACCCATGCATCGAACCGGTCGCTCCTGTATTGCGCGCCGATATCGAGCTGGGTGGTCTTCTCCGGCTGCACCGCCGAGAACGCGTTGACCGAGCCGGCCGGCCCGCGCGTCGCCGAGAACAGTTCCCAGTAGTCCGGATAACGCTCCGCGTGGCCGATCCCCGCATACCACGTGACGGGCAGCGACGCGAGATCGCGCTCGTAGCGCACGAAGCCGCTCGGCAGCACTTTCGTCCGATCGTCGTCGAAGGTCGGGTTCGGCTTGCTCGTCATCATGCCGCGCTGCACCGCACGCTTGTCGCGTGCGCTCGCATAGTCGACGCGCGCGCCGCCGATCACGCGCGATACGTCGCTCGCATACCACGTCAGCTCGCCGAACACGCCCGCGTTCCACATCGTCGCCTGCGCATCCCACGGCTGGTCGCGGTAGTTCTGCTGCCCCATCGACGACCGCGAATCGAGCCGGTTCGATTGCGCATCGACGCCCGTGACGAGCTTGAAGTCGTCGCCGAAGCGGAACGTCCCGGCCGCCCGTGCGCCGACCGTGCGGCGTCGCACGTCCGCGGCCATCCGCATCGGCATGCGGCTCGTCGGGTCGGGTTGCCGCAACGTGTAGTTGTCCATCACATGATCGGCTTCGTTGTAGTACACGCGCGCCTCGATCCGGTCGAGCACGTCGCCGAGATGCCGCTTGTCGAACGACAGGCCGAACGTCTCGCGGCGGAAATGCGCGCCGTCCATCCCGCGGCCCGCGTAGCGCGCATAGCCGTCGCCGGTGCCGGCGGTCAGCTCGACGCGCGTATGGTCGTCGGGGGTCCAGCCGAGCGCCGCATCGGCGTTCCACTTGTCCCACTGCGACGGCACGGTGTTGCCGTTGCCATCCTCGTAGTCCTGCGAATGCGCGTGGTTCGCGGTCACGCGGCCGTAGACGTCCGGCGTGCCGGCGCTCAGGTCGAGGTTCTGGTCGTTGCGGCCGAACGACCCGCCGACGAGACTGCCGTCGAAGCGCATGCCGGGGCGCTCGAAACGCGGCGTCACACGCTCGAACAGCACGGTGCCGGCCGACGCGCCCGGACCGTACAACACGGTCTGCGGCCCCTTCACGACGGTGACCTTGTCATAGCTTTCCGGCGCGATATACGACGTCGGCGCGTCCATCCGGTTCGGGCACGCGCCCAGCGTCGGCATCCCGTTCGCCAGGATGTTCAGCCGCGACCCGAACATCCCGCGCAGCACGGGGTCGCCGTTCGTGCCGCCGCTGCGGATCGACGTGAAGCCGGGGATCGTCTTCAGGTAATCGGCGCCGTCGCTCGCCGGCAGCGGCTGGCGCGGCGCCTTCGGATCCGTGACGACGACGAGCGGCGTCGACAGCGGCGACGCGACGACTTCGACCGGCGGCAACAGCACGGCGGCGGCGTCCGCCGGCGCGCCGGCCGCATGTGGGGTGTCGGCCGCGGCGGCGCTCGCGGCCAGCGCGCTGGCAGCCAGCGCGGGAACGGTAAGTTTCAGCATGCGCGGCAGCGGTCGCGCACCGGCATTGCGCGACGCACACGGCGCACGCAACTGGAAATTGATCATGATCGAAAGCCCGAGTGGCGCCCTCCACGCGGCCTCGACGGGCCGCACGGATATCGGCGGAAGTAGGAACGGCGGGAAACGCGTCAGGCGCGCTCGGGCGGTGCGCGCGGATACGCGCGCGGATAGCGGTCGCTGCGCGCCACGACGGAAGGCGATGCGGCAGCGAAAACGGAAACGACGGGAAGGAAGTCGACCGATGCGGCGGCAGGCGCGCCGATGGCCGGGCTATGCGCGAAGAAACCGCAGTAGCCGCACGCGTCGAGATGCAACGCATGACCGTGCATGCCGCCCGTATCGGACGAACGATGTGCACCATGATCGGTACTGCAGACGATCGCATCGGGCGTCGTCGCTTGCGCGATACGCCACTGCGACACCAGCGGCGCCGCGATCGCGATCCAGATCGCGAGCAGGCTAAGCCAGGCAGTCAGGTGACGATGTCGGTGCAGCATGCGCGGCGACGAGTAAGCGGAACGTAAAGGCAGCCGAGATGTTACAGAATGTTCGACGTGGTGAACAGTGCGGGCGACGGTAAACGAACGGGGGGCGCATGGTTGTCAACGCAACCATGCGCCCCCGCGTGCTTCGCGCGCCGGAAACGGGACGATCAGGGCGCCATGCGCCGCAGCACGTCGTCGCGCCGGATGAAGTGATGGTAGAGCGCGGCCAGCGCATGCAGGCCGATCACGAAATAGAACGCGTTGCCGATCAGCTCGTGCGCTTCCTTGATCGTCGGCCGCAGCGCCTTGTCGGGGCCGAACAGCGTAAACGACACGCCGAGCCAGTCGAGCGACACCGGCTTGCCGCCCATGTTGATCATCATGATGCCGAGCAGCGGCTGCGCGATGATGAACACGTAGAGCGCGACATGCGCGAGCTTCGACAGCCAGCGCAGCAGCGCCGCCTGCGGAATCGCTTCCGGCACGCGGCTGACGACTCGCCACAGCACGCGCAGTACCGACAGCACGAGGACGAACGTACCGGCCGTCAGATGCACGTTCATCCAGAACGCACGGCTGTCGCTGCCTTTCGGTCCGCGAATCTCGATGGCCAGGTAGGCCAGCGCGACCAGCACGAAGATGGCCCAGTGGAAGAAGATCGCGGGCGAGCTGTAGCGCGTCTGTTTCGCGAGGATGTTTTTCATGCTTCGTCTCGTTTTGTATTCGGGGAAGGCGCCAGTTGCAACCGGACGACGCCTGGCAATGCTGTGGCGATTGTAGCCGCACGGGCGCCCGGTTTTACACGACGCGATCAAATATCCGACGTATCGTCGACGCGCGCCGCGCAGGGCCGCCCTATGGAAAATCCGCATCGCGCACGCAGGCGGCTGTGGCACGATGAAGCTTTGGTGCGACGGCGCGCGGGCATCATGAGCAAAGCGTTCTTCGTTGCGGCCTACCGGCTGATCGCCGCGTTGCTCGCGGTGTCCACCACGCTGCACAGCGTCGCCGACTACTGGCGCCTGCCGAACTTCCATCTCGGCAACTACCTCAGCTACTTCACGCAACTGAGCAGCCTCTACGCGGCCGCGATGCTGGCCGCGGGGCTATGGCGCATCGCGCGCCCCGGCTCGGCCCGCTACGAATCGATGCGCGGCGCGGCGGTGCTGTACGTGCTGATCACCGCGATCGTCTACGAGCTCCTGCTCGCGCGGCTCGATGCGCTGCGCCACGTCACGCCGGCGTTCAACAACTGGGTACTGCACCGGATCGTGCCGCTCGTGATGCTGTGCGACTGGCTGTATGTCGAACCGCGCTCGCCGATTCCGCGCCGCAGCGCATTCGCATGGCTCGGCTTTCCGGTCGTCTATCTCGGCTATACGCTCGTGCGCGGCGCGGTGGAGAACTGGTATCCCTACCCGTTCGTCGATCCGCGGCCGCACGGCTACCTGCCCGTCGCGATCCAGTGTTCGCTGATCGCGTTCGGCGCGGCGGCGCTCGCATTGGGCATTTGCTGGCTCGGCAATCGTGCGAGACAGTCCGGCGCCGCGACGCTCGAGAAAGGATGAAGGTGGAAAAGATGAAAGGGGGCGGGAACGTGTGCGCCACCCGGCGCACACGTGGCGATGCCGACGATCAGCCGCCGTTGCGCGGCAGGAAGTTCATCGGATCGACGACCTTGCCGTTCTGACGGACCTCGAACTCGAACGTCGAACGACCGCTCGCGTCGGTGCCCATTTCGGCGACCGGCTGCCCTTGGCGCACCGCGTCGCCCTCGTTGACGAGCAGCTTGCCATTGTGCCCGTAGGCCGTGATGAGCCCGTTGTCGTGCTTCAGAATCACGAGCGGACCGTACGCCTTGACGCCGGAGCCCGCGTACACCACGCGCCCGTTTGCCGCGGCCCGCACCGAATGGTCGGGCCCGGACGCGGCGATCACGACGCCGCGCGTCTTGCCGGCCGAGAACGGTGTCGCGACGACGCCCGTGGCCGGCCATGCGAGCGAGCCCGGCTGGGCGGCCGCCGCGGGCGGCTGCCCGTACGAGGCCGCGGCCGGCGGCGGCGCGACCCGCAGCACCTGGCCCGGCGACACGGCGTCGGTGGGCGCCATGTGGTTCCAGCTGGCCACGTCCTGCACGCGCTGCCCGTAGGCGCTCGCGATGCCCGCCAGCGTATCGCCCGGGTTCACGCGGTAATAGCCGGCGATCACGCCCGGCGTCGCCGCCGACGTAGGCGCCGGTTGACGCGTGGGTTGCCAACTGTCGGTCCACGGCGTCATCGTGCAGCCCGCCAGCGCGATGGCCGCGGCAACGAGCGCCGCCTGCGGCAGCCAGCGCGTGAGCGCGTCGTGGATGGGAATAGTTTCTCTCAAGGGTCCTCCCGGATTTGCCGTCGTTGCGCCGCCCACCGCCCCCCGGCATGCGACGCACGATGTCCGGCCGAACGGCCGGATCAACCAGTATCCGACCGCTGTCGCGGCCGTCAGTTTCCACAGCGGGACGTCGGCGCGAATGAGCTCACCGGCCCCTTTTTCGCGCGTCCCGATCGGCAAAGATACCATTTGTGGCGGTCGAGGCTCCGACAGTTGGCGGATCCGGAAACAATCTTGCGGCGTCGCGCGGGCGCGCCGGCGGGCCGCGAGCCGTGCCGGGCGGGCCGCCCGGCCGGGGCTTCGGAGATTTCCCTGCGGGGTGCCGCCACCCTCGCCGCCCGTATCGGCCCCGTCATATTCTCCGCTTCGATCGCCGCCTATACTCGGTGATGCGCAGCGCGATCCAACGACAACGAGGAGCATGACAATGAATAACGCGACGTTTCTCTCCGTGCAGCTCGACGCCGACGATTTCGCCGGTTCCAGCGGTCTGGTCGAATTGCTCAACCGGCACCTGCTGTTCGCGACCGACGTCGCCGAAGCGGCCGACGCGCTCGTCCAGCTGGCGAGCGTCACGCACCTGACCGGCGCCACGCGCCACAGCGTCGAGTTGCCGGTCCTCGCGATCGAACGGCTGCGCGACGCACTCGATACGCTGAGCGGTTACGACGAAACGTGGCTGCAGGTACTGGAACCGGCCGAAGCGCTGTTTCGCGATATCGGGCACGGCAGACGCCCGCTGCACTGAACGGCGGCGCATCGCGCGCCGCCAATGAAAACAGCCCGTCGTACCGCACTAGCGGTACGACGGGCTGTTGTACTACAGGGGGTCGGATCCGGTCGCCAGCGCGGCCGTACCATTAACGACCCTTGTAGACCGGTGCGCCGTCCGAGATGCGCTTGACTTGCCAGCCGGTCTTGGCCGCAGCCGGTGCGCCCGATTCCTGGCCGGCGGCCGGTTGCGCACCGTAGCCGGTCGTGTCGGCCGCAGCGACGTTCTGTTGCGGGTTCACACGGGCTTCGGCAGCCTGGATGCCTTCCGGGTAGTTGGTCCGGTCGCTGCCCAGCTTGTAGCCGGCCTGTTGCAGCTGGACCAGCTCGGCCTTCACCTGTGCACGGGTGACGGGCGCGTTCTGTTGGGCGAACGAGACGGCGGGAACGGCGAGGACAGCAGCAGCAGCGAACGTTGCGATCAGCGATTTCATGATTACCTCCGGGATTTTTTTGCTCCGCCGCACACACCATGTCTGCAGCGATGGAATAAAGTTTAGTCCCGTCAGCACCTAGGGAAAACCATGAAAGAGCGAAAACACTGTTTCCCCGGAGCCAACAATGTCGACATCCGGGATAGAAAAACCCTATTCAAAGAATAGATTTTCGCAACAATGCGGCCGCCGCCAGCCGGTTACGACCAGTTCGCGTGGAAGCTGCCCGGCTTGTCGGTGCGCTCGAACGTATGCGCGCCGAAGAAGTCTCGCTGCGCCTGCACAAGGTTCGCCGGCAGCCGCTCCGAACGGTAGCTGTCGAAGTACGCGACCGCCGATGCGAACGCCGGGACCGGCACGCCGGCCTTCACCGCGGCCACCACGACGTCGCGCAGCGATGCCTGGTAGTTCGCGGCGATGTCCTTGAAGTACGGGTCGAGCAGCAGGTTCGCGAGCGCCGGATCCTTCGCATATGCGTCGGTGATCTTCTGCAGGAAGCGCGCGCGGATGATGCAGCCGGCGCGGAAGATCTTCGCGATCGTCCCGAGATCGAGGTTCCAGCCGTACTCTTCCGACGCCGTGCGCAGTTGCGCGAAGCCCTGCGCGTACGAGATTACCTTGCTCAGGTACAGCGCGCGGCGCACCGCTTCGACGAACGCGGCACGATCGCCGTCGAACGGCGCGGCGGCCGGGCCCGACAGGATCTTGCTGGCCGCGACGCGCTCGGTCTTCAGCGACGACAGCACGCGCGCGAACACCGACTCCGTGATGAGCGGCAGCGGCACGCCGAGATCCAGCGCATTCTGGCTCGTCCACTTGCCGGTGCCCTTCTGCGCGGCGCGATCGAGGATCACGTCGACGAGATGCTTGCCGGTCTCCTCGTCCTTCTTGCCGAAGATCTTCGACGTGATCTCGATCAGGTAGCTGTCGAGCTCGCCCTGGTTCCATTCGGTGTACACCGCGCCGAGTTCGTCGTTGGTCAGGCCCGCGACGTCCTTCAGCACCGAGTAGCTTTCGGCGATCAGCTGCATGTCGCCGTATTCGATGCCGTTGTGAACCATCTTCACGTAGTGGCCCGCGCCGTCCGGGCCCATGTACGCGACGCACGGCTCGCCGTCCGACGGCGCCTTCGCGGCGATCTGCTTGAGGATCGGCTCGACGAGGTCGTACGCGTCGCGCTGGCCGCCGGGCATGATCGACGGGCCGCGCAGCGCGCCCTCTTCGCCGCCCGACACGCCGGTGCCGATGAAATGCAGGCCCGACTGCGCGAGTTCCTGGTTGCGGCGGATCGTGTCGGTGAAGTGCGTGTTGCCGCCGTCGATCAGCACGTCGCCCTTCTCGAGCAGCGGCTTGAGCGATGCGATCGTCGCATCGGTCGCTTCCCCGGCCTTCACCATCATCAGGATCCGGCGCGGCGTTTCGAGCGACGCGACGAATTCCTCGAGCGTATAGGTCGGCACCAGATTGCGGCCGGGGAATTCGGCGATCAGTTCGTCGGTTTTCTCGCGGCTGCGGTTGTACACCGACACCGCGTAACCGCGGCTCTCGATATTGAGTGCGAGATTGCGGCCCATCACCGCGAGCCCGATCACACCGATTGCTTGTTTGCCCATTAGTCAATTCTCCGGAAAAAACGGGGCGCGACCCGAGCCGGGCCGCGCGCACAGGCGAAAGGATAGTGGAAACCCGGCGGCGCTGCGCGCTTGCGTGTCATTGCTCCGCGTGCGGCAGGCGCCGGAACACGACGCTCAGGTTGTTCGCCGGCATCTCGACGACCTCGATGCAATCGAGCCCGCGATCGAGGCCGAGCGCGACCACGGTCTCGAGATCGCGCACGCCCCACGACGGGTCGCGGCTGCGCAACTGCCGGTCGAAGGCTTCGTTCGACGGCGCCGTATGCCGGCCTTCGCGACGGTACGGGCCGTACAGGAACAGCACGCCGCCCGGCCGCAGCACGCGCGACGCCCCCGCGAACAGCGCGTCGGTGCAGGCCCACGGCGAGATATGAATCATGTTGATGCAGACGATCGCGTCGAGCGCCGCGACCGGCCACGGCGTGTCGCGCACGTCGAACGCCAGCGGCCCGGCGACGTTCTCGAGGCCCGCATGCGCGACCCACGCGGCGATCGAACGCCGCGCGTGCGCATCGGGATCGCTCGGCTGCCAGTGCAGGCCCGGCAACGCCTGCGCGAAGTGCACGACGTGCTGCCCGGTGCCGCTCGCGATTTCGAGCACGTTGCCGCTCGCGGGCAGCACGCGGCGCAGCACGTCGAGGATCGGGCCGCGATTGCGTTCGGCCGCCGGCGCCGACAGCCGCGCGGACGGATCGGGCGAAGTCGCGGCGCCGGTCACGATGCATGCTCCTTCGTGTCGCCGTTGCGCCCGAGCCCCAGCCGCGCCACGAGTGCGTCGAGCGCGGGGGCGCAGCGCGCCTCGACCTTCAGCGTCAGCATCGGGTCGGCGCGCGTACGGCCGAGATTGAGTGCGGCGACCGGCTTGTGCTGCGCCTGCGCCCACACGCAGAAGCGGTAGCCGGAATACACCATCAGCGACGAGCCGACGACGAGCAACGCGTCGGCCGCGTCGAGCGCCTGCGACGCCAGCGCCACGCGCTCGCGCGGCACGTTCTCGCCGAAGAACACGACCGCCGGCTTCAGCAGGCCGCCGCACGCGGGGCACGCCGGGATGCGGAACGTATCGAGCGCGGCCCATTCGAGGTGCGCGTCGCCGTCCGCGGCCGGCTCGGCCTGCGCGCCCAGCAGCTCGGGATTGTCGGCTTCGAGCACGGCCTGGATCGCGGCCCGCGCATGATGCGCGCCGCAGTCGAGGCAGGTCACGCCGTCGATGCCGCCGTGCAGTTCGATCACGTCGCCGCTGCCCGCGCGCTGATGCAGGCCGTCGACGTTCTGCGTGACGAGGCGCTCGATCCGGCCCGCGCCGCCGAGCCGCGCCAGCGCGACATGCGACCCGTTCGGCCGCGCGCGGCCGACGACCGGCCAGCCGATCATGCTGCGCGCCCAGTAGCGGCGCCGCGCGGCGTCGGAGCCGAGGAATTCGTGAAGCTGAATCGGCGGCGAGCGCATCCATTGGCCATTGCGGTCGCGGTAACCGGGAATGCCGGAATCGGTGCTGATGCCCGCGCCGGTCAGCACGAGCAGGCGAGGATGACGCTCGACGAACGTCTGCAGCGCATCGAGCGCGGCCGGATCGGCGTCGTCGACGGAAGAATCGGGCAAGGCGTTATCGTTCATGTTGGCAACGTGATCGGTCGCGCCGGCAGGCCGTGCGCCCGCACGGGCCGCCACGCACGCCAGCACATGATACAGAACGCCGTGCGATCGGGCCGGCCGCCGCCACGGCACGCGGGCGCGGACAAAAAGACGCCCGTCGCCGCTCGGCGACGGGCGCTTCAACAATTGATCCATCGGGGTAGTGGATCAACTGACAGCACAATGTTGCGACGTCCGTCATGCCGCGATCGACGGACGCTCCCCTGGACTCCGCGTGTTCCGCCCGGTCGCGCACGTCGGCGCGTCGCCGGCTTTCCCGACCCGATCCCGTTCGGTGCGCTCGTCATGCCCGCGCAATGCGCGGCGTGCAAACGCATGCGCCGCGCGACGACGTGCGTTGCGCCAAGGCATGACGATTCCGGGATCCGGGCCGGGGCCATCCGCCTGCACGCGGTTCGCCCGCGACGGCCGACCGGCACCGGTCGGACTCGTGCGTCACGCATGCACGCCGTCGTTCGGAACGAACCCGATTACTCGGATGGAACGGAAAGCCGCGCGCTCACGTCACCGCAATCAACGGCGAAGCGAATACCCTGGCAGGTCGGCGATTCATGTTTGCAACACGACACGTTGCGTTTCGGTCTTTTTTCATTCTCTTGTCCCCGTCTTCGATATGTCCGACCCACTGAAGCGATTGCCGAGCCGACTGCACCCGCGATCGCACTCACGGCCCATACAACCATGCAAGGAGCGCACCATGCTTCATGCCGCAAGGCCTCGCGGGCCGCGGGCAGGCATCGCACCCCGTCGGAAAGCGCGAACGTTTCGAAACTGAAACGCACCGCCGGCATCGTCGCGTCGTCGCTGTGCGCAGTGGCCGGCCGCCTGACGATCGCCGCGCGGCCGGTGTCGCGATCGGACGCGAGCGGCCGGCCTCGCCCGTTCCCGCCGCCCGCCACCGGCGCCGGCTGGAACCCGCACGCGCGCATGTCCGATACGAAGCACCGGTTCGATATCGGCTCCCGCACGCCGGCCTGCCGCTGCGGTCGCGACGACCGCGCGCCGCAGTGCGTGGCGTCACGCCCGCGGCTCGCGCCGCTCGGCGCGACGCTGCGGGTCGGGTAGCGCGAGGCCTGGCCGTCCCGCTCGTGCATCGAGCAAACACGCTAGCATTCGGACACTGAGCGCCGCGCGCTCCCGCTGCGTCGCCGCCAAGGATTCGCCATGACCATCCCCACTCCCGCCCGCCCCGACATCGCGCATCGTGTCTTCTCGGCCGGACGGCTGTCGATCGGCCTCACGCTTCCGCTGCTTCGCAGCGGCCGCATCGTCGCGGACTTCGACGAACAGCTCGAACTCGCGGCGCTGGCCGATTCGCTCGGCTTTCGCGCGCTGTGGATTCGCGACGTGCCGCTGAACAGCGCCGACTATCCCGACCCGGTCGGCCACCTCGACCCGTGGGTACTGCTCGGCGCGCTGGCGTCGCGCACCCGCCGGATCGCGCTCGCCAGCGGCGCGATCGTGCTGCCGCTCCGTCATCCCCTGCATATCGCGAAAGGCGCGCTGTCGGTCGCGACGCTGTCGAGCGGGCGCTTCATCCTCGGGCTCGGCTCGGGCGACCGGCCGCCCGAATATGCGGCGTTCGGCGTCGACGCGAACACCCGGCGCGACCGCTATCGCGCGCACTGGGACGTCGTCGCGGCCGCGCTCGGCGTGCCGTCGCGCGTGCTGCCCGACCACGCGCCGCCCGATGCGCCCGAATTCACGCTGCTGCCGCGCGGCGGCGACGCGGTGCCGATGCTCGCGGTCGGCTCGGGCGGACAGAGCGTCGACTGGATCGCCCGGCATGCGATCGGCTGGATGACGTATCACCGCGATCCGGATACGCAGCGTGCCCGCTATTCGATGTGGCGCGCGGCGGTCGATCGGCTCGCGTCGCCGGAATTTCGCGCATTCGGCGTATCGATGCGGCTCGATCTCGCCGCGCATCCCGATACGCCTGCCACCGCGCTGCCGCTCGGCTATGCAACCGGGCGGCGCGCGCTGGTCGACATCCTGCACGAGATGCGCGCGGCGGGGACGCACCACGTCACGCTGAACCCTGGATCGGACCGGCCCGTGCGCGACGTCATCGAGGAAATCGCCGAGCATGTCTTGCCGGTATTTCACGACGAGCCAGCCTGATTCATCAGGAATCCCAATTCATACGATGCGGTGCAAGCGTCGATCGTGGCCGGACGAACGCCCTCGCAGCGGCGCAGCGGCGCATCGCCGATCGGCACCGGCACGCACGCGTTACAGACGCCTTACGGCCACGCAAGCAGGACGTTCCCGCCGAAATCGGACGGACGGCAGCCGGCACACGGCTTGCGCACATGCCCCGCCAACGCCCGCGCCGCCTCGTTCATGCCCGATCGAATAGCCGGCGACGGAACTATTCGGTCCCGATCGCGATCATGTTAACTTCCGTCCATCATTCAGCCTCGCGGGCCGCGTGACGAGACGCACCCGCATGCCCACGCCATGCGCCATATCCTCCTCGGCTGGCTGCTCGCCGCCGTCGTCTCGGCCGCCCACGCGGCCGCTCCTGCCCCGGCCGCCGCATCGGCCACCCCCGACGCCGCGCCCGCGCTGACGCCGCAAGAGGCGCAGCAGGCACTGAATGTGCTGGAAAACCCGCGTGAGCGCGCGCAGGTCGAAACGACGCTGCGCGCCATCGCCGCCGTCGGCGCATTGAGCGCGCCCGCCGTGCCGGCAAGCGCGGCGTCCGCGGCCAGCGGCGCATCGGCTGCCGCGTCGCCGACGGCGCTCACGTCGAACGGGCTCGCATCGATGCTCGTCCGCCAGGGATCGCGCTGGGCCGCGCAGATCGGCAACGCGCTGCAGGAATCGCTGCGCTCGCTGCTCGACATCGGTTCGGTGGGAAGCTGGTGGCACGACAAGCTCGCGCGCGCCGACCAGCGTGCGGACCTGACACGCACGCTCGGGATCCTCCTCGCGGTGCTTCTGCCAGCGCTCGTCGTCGAATGGCTCGCGAAGCGGCTGCTGCGACGCGCGCTGGCGACGGTGGCCGCGCGCCGCGCCGATGCATCGCGCGGCCCCGCGCCCGATTCCGCCGCATCGGACGAGGATCGCGCGCCGCCGTCCGACACGTCCCCCCCGCCCGACACCGCGGCCGCCGACGCTGCGGACGCCGCGCCCTCGCCCTCCCCAAGCCGGGGCCAGGCGCGCCGACACACCACGCTGCTGCACCGGATGCCGCGCGCGCTCGTCAGTCTCGCGCTGCGCGCGGTGCCGCTGCTCGTGTTCGTCGGCGTCGCGAGCCTGACGATGTCGTTGCTCGTCGAGACAGATACGCCGATCGAATCCGCGCTCGAAGCATTGATCGACACCTACGTGATTTGCCGGCTCGTCACGATCGTCAGCCGGCTGTTCTTCCAGCCCGACGCGCGGCAGTTGCGGCTGCTGCATATCAGCGACGCATGGGCCGGGTTCGCGCAACGCTCGATCGCGCGGATCGCGATCGTGGTCGGCGCGTGCACGGCGGCCGTCGAGATCGCCGCGAACTTCGGCCTGACCGAAGCCGGCCATGTCGCGCTGCTGAAGGCCGTCGCGCTCGTCGGGCACGTGATGATCTCGGTGCTGATCCTGCGGTGTCGCCGGCCGGTCGCGGCACGGATCCGTGCCGCCGGCGCGGATCGTCCGACCTTCACGGTCGTCGGCAACGCGCTCGCCGACGCATGGGCGCCCGTCTCGGTCTTCATCGTGATGGCGCTGTGGTTCGTGTGGGCGCTCGACGTCCACAACGGCTACCGCGTGCTGATCACGCTCGGCGGCCGCTCGATCGCCGCGATGATCGCGATGCGGATGGTGTCGATCGTCGTGTTCGGCGCGCTCGCGCGGCTGTTCCAGCGCCGCGAGGACGACCGCACGCTCGTTCATCTGCACGCGTACCGCTACTACCCGCTGCTGCGCCGGATCGTGTCGGGCGCGCTCGGCATCGTGACCCTCTTGCTGCTGCTGCAGATCTGGGGCGTGCCGATCTTCCGCGCGTTCGAGACGGGCACGATCGGCCACCGGCTCGCCTCCGCGCTGGTGACGATCGCGATCGCGGCAATCGTCGCGCTCGTCGTGTGGGAAGCGGCCAACATCGCGATCGAGCGCCGCCTGCAACGCTGGACGCGCGAAGGCAACCTGGTGCGGGCCGCGCGGCTGCGCACGCTGCTGCCGATGCTGCGCTCGCTGCTGTTCGTGATGATCGCGCTCGTCGTCGTGCTGACGGGCCTCAGCGAACTCGGCGTGAACGTCGGCCCGCTGCTGGCCGGCGCCAGCATCTTCGGCGTCGCGCTCGGTTTCGGCTCGCAGAAGCTCGTGCAGGATTTCATCACCGGGATCTTCCTGCTGATGGAAAACGCGATGCAGGTCGGCGACTGGGTCACGCTCGCCGGCGTGTCGGGGACGGTCGAATACCTGTCGATCCGCACCGTGCGGCTGCGCGCCGGCGATGGGTCGCTGTACACGATCCCGTTCAGCTCGGTGACGACCGTCAACAATACGAATCGCGGGCTCGGCAACGCGGCGGTCAAGGTCAGCATCGCGTACGACGAGGACATCGACCGCGCGATCGCGACGCTGAAGGAAATCGGCGCCGCATTGCGCGACGACCCGAAGTACCGCGACGGCATTCTGTCGGACTTCAGCTACTGGGGCATCGACCAGGTCGACGGCGCGGCGCTCGCGCTGGCCGGGCAGATGCAATGCACGGACTCGGCGCGCTGGAGCGTGCAGCGCGAATTCAACCGGCGCATCGCGGAGACGTTTCGCGAACGCGGAATCCGGATCGCCAATCCGCAGCGCAGCGTCGTGGCCTATGCGGACGGATCGCGGCCGGTCGGCCACGATGAAAACGACCTTCGCGCCGATACGCGCAATGCCGCCGATACGGCAGCCCGGCCGCCGTCGCCCGACGCAGCGGCGCGCAAGCCGGATTGATCGTCGGGAGCACGTGATCTGCCGCGCTCAACGCGCGGCAGGCTTCTTCACGCGGGCCGTGCTTTTCGCGGCGGGAGGCGCCGCCCGCGGCTTCGCCGCGCGTTTCGCCGCGGCACCCTGCCCGCGCTTCGGCGCGGAGTGCGCATCGGCCGCCCCCGCATCGCGCTGCGCATGCCATTGCTGGAGCAGCACGCGCGTCTGGTCGGCGATCGTTTCGGTCACGAGCGCCGCGCGCTCGCCGTCGAACGCCTCCCATTCGAGCAACTGCAGCGCCGAACGCTGCGCGATGTGAAACACCGTGATCTGCCCGAACAGGCTCAGCGCGCGCAACCGCGTGACGGGATCGTCGACCGGCCGCCCCGTGATGCGGGCGATCAACTCGGCGCTCACGTCGTTCAGCGGCTTGCGCATGCGCTTCATCAGGATTTCGCTCGCGCTCGCCGGTTCCTGGCCGCCCTGCTCGCGCGCGAAGAACATCCGCTGGTTCATCGTCTTCGGCGCGGTGAACATCCGGTCCGACAACGCACGCAGCAGCCCGACGAACGCATCGATCAGCGCGTCGACGCTCGCGTCGGCGTCGAGCATCGCCCGCGCATGGCCGACCGCCGGCGCGAACACCTGCCAGCCGTTCTCGGCGATCGTCTCGACGCACGCGCGGTACACGCCTTCCTTGTTCTCGAAGTAGTACTGGAGCGCCGGCGCGTTCACACCCGCCCTCGCGGCGATCTCGCGCGTCGACGCGCCCGCGAACCCGCGATCGCCGAACAGTTCGATCGCCGCCTCGATGATCCGCTGGCGCGTTTCGTCGCCGCGCGCGTAGCCGCCCGCCGACGTGCGGCGCAGCTTCTTCGCTTCGTTCATGCCTTCCTCGTCATTCGATCGATCGACATTCTACTTGACACAATTTTATCAACTGGAATAATTCTTCCACTTGGAATAAATTGGATCCCGCATGTCGACACCACAAGACCCGCCACAGAAAGCAGATCGTCAGGAAAACGGAACAACGCCGCGCAACGGCAACGGCGGAACGAAGCGACGCATCCTGCTCGCGATCGCCGTGCTCGCGGCCGTCGGCGGCGCGGTGTGGCTCGGTCGCTGGTGGACGGTCGGCCGCTTCATCGAGAGCACCAACGATGCGTACCTGCAGGCGGACAGCATGACTGCCGCGCCGAAGGTCGCCGGCTACGTGACCGACGTCTACGTGCGCGACAACCAGCCCGTCAAGGCCGGCGATCCGCTCGTGCGGCTCGACGTCCGCCAGTACCAGGTGGCGCTCGCGCAGGCGCTGGCGACCGTCGACGCCCGCCGCGCCGATATCGCGCGCGCCGAAGCCGACATCAGCCAGCAGCGCGCGAATCTCGAACAGGCCGACGCACAGGCGAAGGTGTCACAAATCAACGCGCAGCACGCGAGCGACGAGTACGCGCGCTATGCGCCGCTCGCGGCGACCGGCGCCGAAACGCACGAACGCGTGGCCGACCTGAAAAGCACGCGCGACCAGGCGCGCGCGACGCTCGCCGCGAACAACGCGTCGATCGCCGCCGCCCGCACGCAGATCGCGTCGTTCACCGCGCAGCTCCAGCAGGCACGGGCGCAGCTCGAGGCCGCGCAGGCCAGCGCCGCCCAGGCGCAGCTCGATCTCGACAACACGATCGTGCGCAGCACGCTCGCAGGCCGCGTCGGCGACCGCACGGTGCGCGTCGGGCAATACGTGCAGCCCGGCACGCGCCTGCTGACCGTCGTGCCGGTCGACTCGATCTATCTCGTCGCGAACTTCAAGGAAACGCAAATCGGCAACATGCGCGTCGGCCAGCCCGTCGAGCTGCATGTCGACGCGCTGCCGGACGGCCCGCTGTCCGGCGTCGTCGACAGCTTCGCGCCCGGCACCGGCGCGCAGTTCGCGCTGCTGCCGCCCGAGAACGCGACCGGCAATTTCACGAAGATCGTCCAGCGCGTGCCCGTGCGCATCCGTCTCGCCGCGAATGCCCGCGCGCAACGCATGCTGTTGCCTGGGCTGTCGGTGACGGTCGACGTCGATACGCGCTCGGCCCGCGACGAGCAGCATCATGGCTGATACGCCCGCCACGACACCCACGCCGCCGCACGAAGGCCGCGCGAGCGTGACCGACTGGATCGCGGTCGCGGCCGGTGCGCTCGGCGCGCTGATGGCGACGCTCGACATCTCGATCACGAACTCCGCGCTGCCGCAGATCCAGGGCGAAATCGGCGCGACCGGCACCGAAGGCACGTGGATCTCGACCGGCTACCTGATGTCGGAAATCGTGATGATCCCGCTCGCCGCATGGCTCACGCGCGTGTTCGGGCTGCGCAATTTCCTGCTGACGAACTCCGCGCTGTTCATCGCGTTCTCGATGATGTGCGGCTGGTCGCATTCGCTGCCGATGATGATCGCCGGCCGGATCGGCCAGGGCTTCACCGGCGGCGCGCTGATCCCGACCGCGCAGACGATCATCCGCACGCGCCTGCCGCTGTCGCAGTTGCCGGTCGGGATGACGATGTTCGGCCTGATCGTGCTGCTCGGGCCGCTGTTCGGCCCCGTGCTCGGCGGCTGGCTCGCGGAGAACGTGAACTGGAGCTGGTGCTTCTTCCTGAACCTGCCCGTCTGCCTGCTGCTGATGGCGCTGCTGGTGTTCGGCCTGCCGTCGGACCGCCCGCAATGGAGTGCGTTCTTCAACGCGGACTGGCTCGGCATCCTCGGCCTCGCGATCGGCCTGAGCTCGCTGACCGTCGTGCTCGAGGAAGGCCAGCGCGAACGCTGGTTCGAATCGCAGATGATCGTCACGCTGAGCATCGTGTCGTTGGTCGGGATGATCCTGATCGCGTTGTCGCAGCGCTTCGCGAAACGGCCGATCATGCGGCTGTCGCTGATGCGCAACCCGCGCTACGCGAGCGTGATCGTGATCGTGTCCGCGGTCGGCGCCGGGCTGTATGGCGTGTCCTACCTGCTGCCGCAGTTCCTCGCGATCGTCGCCGGCTACAACGCGGAACAGGCCGGCGCGATCATGCTGCTGTCGGGGCTGCCGGCCTTTCTCGTGATGCCGATCCTCCCGCGTCTGCTCGGCAAGGTCGATTTCCGCATTCTCGTGATCGCGGGGTTGCTGCTGTTCTGCCTGAGCTGCATGCTCGACATCGACCTGACCGCGCAGAGCGTCGGCCACGATTTCGTGTGGTCGCAACTGATCCGCGGCCTCGCGCAGATGCTCGCGATGATGCCGCTCAACCAGGCGTCGATGGCGGCCGTCGCGCGCGAAGACTCGGGCGATGCGGCCGGGCTCTACAACATGGCGCGCAACCTCGGCGGCTCGATCGGGCTCGCGATCATCGGCACCGTGATCGATCGGCGCACGACCTTCCATACGGCCGCGCTGCGCGAATCGGTGAGCGCGAACTCGCCGATCGGTCAGGATCGACTGTCGGCCTATGCGGCCAACTGGTTCGCGCACACCGGCGATCTCGCGTATTCGAACATGCGCGCGCTCGGCCAATTGGCACAGCAGATCCAGATCCAGGCCGTCGTGATGACCTATTCCGAAACCTTCTATCTGCTGGGCCTCGCGCTGCTCGCCTGCGTGCCGCTCGCGCTGCTGCTGAGAACGCCGCGCGGGCCGCAACCGATGTCGTCCGGCCATTGACCCGTCATACGCGATGAAACCCTTCTCCCTGCCCCGCCGCCCCGCGCTCACTCTGTGCGCGGCCGCGTGCCTGCTCGCCGGCTGCACGGTCGGCCCCGACTACCGCGGCGCGCCCGCCGCACCCGATGCATCGACCTTCGTGCGTGCGCCGGCCACCGGCGTCGACACTGCCGCGCCCGCGCCGAGCGCGTGGTGGCACGCGCTGAACGATCGCCAGCTCGACGAGCTGATCACCGCAGCGCTCGTGTACAACCCCGATCTGCACGCCGCGCAGGCACGCTTGCGCGCGGCGCGTGCGCAGCTCTCGCAGCAGCGCGCGGCGCAGATGCCGAAATCGTCGGCCACCGTCGCGGCCATCCGCATGCGCGAACCGGACGTCGGCGCGCTCGGCTCGCTGCTGCCGTCGAACGGCTCGGGCCAGTCGGGCGGCACGTCGCCGTCGCTCGGCGGCACGGGGCCGCTGCAACTCTATTCGGCAGGCTTCGACGCGACCTGGGAAATCGACTTGTTCGGCGGCACGCGCCGCGCGGTCGAAGCCGCTTCCGCGCAGGCCGAAGCCGTCGATGCCGATCTCGCCGACACGCAGGTGTCGATCGCGGCCGAAGTCGCGAACGCGTATGTCGACCTGCGCGACCAGCAGCAACGGCTTGCGTTGTCGCGGCGCACCGCGCAATTGCAGCAGCAAATGCTCGAACTCACGCAGCAGCGCCGCGCACGCGGCGTCGCGGCCGATGCGGACATCGAGCGGCTGACGACGCAGGTCGAGAACACGCGCGCGTCGCTGATCCCGCTCGATGCGCAGGTGACCGAATCGCTCGACCGCCTCGCGATCCTGACGGGCCGCGCGCCGGGCGCGCTCGACGCCGTGCTGTCGACCCCGGACGCGGCGCTGCCGACGCTGCCCGGCAGCGTCGCGATCGGCGATCCGGCCACGTTGCTGAAACAGCGCCCCGACATCCGCGCGGCCGAACGCCGGCTCGCGTCGAGTCATGCGCAGATCGGCGAGCATGTCGCCGACTATTTCCCGAAAGTAACGTTGCTCGGCGATCTCGGTTTCAGCGCGACCGATCCCGGCCACCTGTTCCGCAAGCAGAATTTCACGTGGATCGGTGCGCCGTACCTGCAATGGAACATTCTCGACTTCGGACGCACGCGCGGCGCGGTACGTGCGGCCGAAGCATCGCGCGACGAAGCGGAAGCGAATTATCAGAAGGCCGTGCTCGGCGCATTACAGGATGCCAACACCGCGCTGCAGCGTTACGGGCATCAGCGCGAGCACGTCGTCGCGTTGACGAAGGTACAGACGTCGGCCGTGCATTCGCGCGCGCTGATGGACCAGCGCTATCGCGCGGGCGTCGCGTCGATGATCGACCTGCTCGATACGCAGCGCGAAGCGCTGTCCGCGCAGCAGAACGTGATCGCCGGGCAAGCCGAACTGATCAAGAACTACGTGTCGATACAAAAGAGCCTCGGGCTCGGATGGCAAACGAGCGCCGGTTGACGGCGCCGCCAGAAATCATGCACGACCGATACATCATGCGCGCCGCAACGACTCCTTGCGCGCGCAACGATACGGCTTCGTTTCTTGCACAACGGACGGTTCGCGCTGCATCTCCGCCACGGCTATCGAAAACATATCGAATATCAATTAGCCAATCGTCTGACGATCTCTTCTAATTCAGTCGGCTTCCCCACCACCGATCGGATTCAAGGAGTTCCATCGTCATGTCCTCATCCTCCCATCGCGTGCTGCGGCACGCAGTCGCCGCGATCTGCGTGGCGCTCTCCGCTGCCCCGCATGCCGCCGAACTCACGCGCGACACCGGCGCGCCCGTGGGCGACAACCAGAATTCGCAAACGGCCGGCCCCGCCGGCCCGGTGCTGCTGCAGGACTCCGCACTCATCGAGAAACTGCAGCGCTTCGATCGCGAGCGCATTCCGGAGCGCGTCGTGCATGCACGCGGCACCGGCGCATTCGGCGAGTTCGTGCCGAGCGCCGACATCTCCGACCTGACGAAAGCGAAGGCCTTCACGCCCGGCACCCGCACGCCCGTGTTCGTGCGCTTCTCCACCGTGATGGGCTATCGCGGCTCGCCCGAGCAGGCGCGCGACCCGCGCGGCTTCGCGGTGAAGTTCTATACGCAGCAGGGCAACTGGGACATGGTCGGCATCAACTGGCCGGTGTTCTTCATTCGCGACGGCATCAAGTTCCCCGACTTCGTGCATGCGAACAAACCGAGCGCGGTGACCGGCGTGCAGGATCCGAACCTCGCGTTCGACTTCTTCGCACACACGCCCGAAGCGACCCACATGCTGACGAGGCTGTACACGGACGAGGGCATGCCCGATTCGTATCGCCGCATGGACGGCTTCGCGGTGCACGCGTTCAAGTTCGTCAATGCGCAGGGCGACGTGCACTACGTGAAGTTCCACTGGAAGAGCCAGCAAGGCGTGCACGGCCTGCGCCCGCAGGAGATCCCCGCATCGATCGGCCGCGACTGGAACATGATGACGAACGACCTGTACGGCGCGCTGAAACAGGGCGATTTCCCGAAGTGGGATCTGTACGTGCAGGTGCTCGCGCCGAAGGACCTGAACCGCTTCGACTTCGACGCGCTCGACGATACGAAGGTGTGGACCGGCGTGCCCGAACGCAAGATCGGCACGATGACGCTCAACCGCGTGCCCGACAACTATTTCCAGTCGACCGAGGAATCGGCGTTCGCGCCGTCGCGGCTCGTGCCGGGGATCGAGCCGTCCGAAGACCGGATGCTGCAGGATCGCCTGTTCGCATACGCCGACACGCAGATGTACCGGCTCGGCGCGAACTACATGGATCTGCCGATCAACCGCCCGGTCGTGCCGGTCGTCAACAACAACCAGGACGGCAAGATGAATGCCGGCGACCGCAAGGGCGAGGTGAATTACGAACCGTCGACGCTGAACGAACTCGCGCAGGATCCGCAGTACAAGTCGGTCCGCACGGCGCTCAGCGGCACGACGCAGCAGGAGGCGATCCGCAAGAAGCTGCCGTTCCGTCAGGCGGGCGAGTACTACCGTAGCCTGTCGCAGCAGGACAAGGACGACCTCGTCACCGCACTGTCCGGCGATCTCGGTCAGGTGAAGAACGCGCACAACCAGTACGCGATGCTGTCGTACTTCTACAAGGCCGACGCCGATTACGGTACGCGTCTCGCGCAGGCCGTTCACGCGAACGTCCAGCAAGTGCAATCGCTCGCCGCGAAGCTGAGCGACGACTGATCCCGCGACGACGGTCGCTGCCGACGTGTGCGCTCGCACCGCGCACGTCGGCCCGGCCAACTCATCAGGACATCCTCATGCGATCCGAACGCCTCACCCACGCGATCCGCGCGGCCGCGGCGGCGCTCGCGCTGGCCGCGCTCGCCGGTTGCGCGCACCTGCCCGACCGGCCTGCATACGGCAAGGCCGACCCTGCCGCGCTGCGCCGCTATGACGACGACTGGTTCGACGCCGCGCGCGTCGGCCGCGTCGATATCCTGCGCGCGTTGCACGACGCCGGCTATCCCCTCGACGCCACCGACAGCCACGGTTATACGGCCGTGATCCTCGCGTCGTACGACGGCCAGCCCGCGGCGCTCGACTACCTGTTGTCGGCCGGCGCCGATGCGTGCATTGGCGATCGTCACGGCAATACGGCGCTGATGGGCGCCCTCTTCAGGAACGAACCCGACATCGCGCGGCGCCTGATCGACACGCACTGCCCGATCGACCAGACGAACGGCGCCGGCGAAACCGCGCTCGGATTCGCGACGCTGTTCAACCGCTTCGAGCTGATTCCGCTGCTCGTCGCGCATGGCGCGAATCCGAACCATGTCGACCGGCGCGGCCAATCGCTGCTGCAACTCGCGCTGACGCACGACAACACGTATGCCGCGGACGCACTGCGGGATGTCGGCGCCAAACGGTAGTGCGACTACGAATCGACCGTCCGAACGATGCGGATGCACCGTGCTATCGTGCCGTTGGTTTCATCGCACGGAGACGGGAAAATGCTGAATCGCTTCGCCATTGTTCTGGTTGCCGCCGGCGCGACAACCAGTCTCGCTGCGGCCGCCGCGAGCACCCAACCGGACAGCGCCGATTCGTATCGTCAGTTGCGCACGCGGCTCTTTGCCGGTGCGACGGTCACCGCGATCTTTTCGCCGAACCAGTGCCAGCATGCGCAGCAGGCGGCTACCCAGGCAGCGGCGCCCACCGTGTCCGGCGGCTTCGCGATACGCGACTTCATGGAAGTCGGCGGCAATACGCTCGCGTTCGCCAACCAGCACCTCACCGTCCAGCCGAGCGGCGCGACCGTACTCGAGCTGATCCAGTATCGCGTGATGCAGGACGAAAGCGCGACGGTGACGGTACGCTCGCTTTCGCCCACCACGTACCAGCCCGTCGCGCCCGCGCAGGTTTTCCAGTGTACGCTCGGCGACGGACTTCGTTTCGCGTACGCGTGGCGGGATCGCGACTGACGCCGGGACTTCGTAGCGAATGCGGAAATTCGCACGAAAACAGCAGGGGTACTACGGAATTCGGGTGACGTACGGCACGGGAAAATCGATCCGTGCGTCGTCCGAGTCCACATTCCGACTCCACAAAACTCGTCGGGCAGACGATAGAACGCGATCCGCTCCGGATCGGGATGAGCGATCCCGTACCGCCTGAAGAAAGGCGCAATCCATTCGCTGCCCGGGTCCGCTTCGATATCGCGCGATGCCTGCGCCGGATCCCGATAGCGATCGGCCAAGGCCAATGGCGCGCTCGTCGCCACGCACCGCTCTCGGCAGCATCCACGTGCGCCCCGCCGCCCACACGACGTCGACACGACGCCGGGCACCCGCGCACCCGGCAGGCCCGCCGTCCCCAACCAGCGTTCCGCCAAGCGCCGTCCGCCCCCCCCGCCGCCATCGTTTTTCGGCGCCATTCGCCGCCTCCATCGAATCTCCATCTTTCCGCATCAAAGACGCCAACTACGCGCGTCAGACTCCGGTCCGTCAAAGCAGGCAGTGGGCTGCCTGCGCTTCCTGGAGTCGCTATGAAGAATCAGAAACGATGCTGCCACGGCGCCGTATGCGCGCTGGTGGCGGCAATGCTGGCGGGTTGCGGGCCGTCCGAACAGCAGGCCGCCGCGCCGGCCACACCGGTGGCGGCCATGACCGTGGCCGCCACGCGCGTCGACGTGACCGAAGACCTGCCGGGCCGCGTCGCGGCCGTGCGCGTGGCCGAGATCCGGCCGCAGGTGAGCGGCATCGTGCAACGCCGGCTGTTCGAACAAGGCACCGAAGTCCGTCCGGGCCAGCCGCTGTTCCAGATCAACCCGGCGCCGTTCAAGGCGGAGATGGACACGGCCGCCGCATCGCTGCAGCGCGCGCAGGCCGCACTCGAGCGCGCGAAGGTGCAGGCCGCGCGCTTCAAGCCGCTCGTCGAGGCCGATGCGATCAGCCGCCAGGTGTACGACGACGCCGTATCGCAACGCGACCAGGCCGCGGCCGACGTCGCGCAGGCCCGCGCGACGCTTGCGCGCCGCCAGCTCGACCTGAAATTCGCAACCGTGGAAGCGCCGATCGCCGGCCGCATCGACCAGGCGCTCGTGACCGAAGGCGCGCTGGTGTCGAGCGGCGACAGTCAGCCGATGGCGCGCATCCAGCAGATCGACCAGGTATACGTGGACGTGCGCCAGCCGGCCGCCTCGCTCGACGCGCTGCGCGGCGCGCTCGCGGCTCAACCGCAAGCGTCCGACGGCAACGGCCTGCCGGTCGACGTGCTGCGCGACGACGACACGCGCTACGACGTCAAGGGCCGCATGCTGTTTTCGGGCGTCAACGTCGATCCGGGCACCGGCGACGTGCTGCTGCGCGTGCTGGTCGACAACCCGAAGCGCCAGTTGCTGCCGGGCATGTACGTGCGTGCCCGCATTCCGCGCGCCCACTACGCGAACGCCGTGATGGTGCCGCAACAGGCCGTGGTGCGCGCCGGCGGCAAGCCGCAGGTATGGGTGCTCGACGCGAAGGGCAACGCGCATCTGAAGGCCGTCGAAGTCGGCGAGCTCACGAACCGCAGCTACCGCATCAAGTCGGGCCTGCAGGCCGGCCAGAAGATCGTCGTCGAAGGCATGGAACGCCTGACCGACGGCGCGCCGGCTGCCGCAACCGACTGGAAGTCGCCTGACGCGGCCGCCGCGTCCGCGCACTGAGTCACGAGGAGCCTCCCGTCATGGCTGAATTCTTTATCCGCCGCCCGGTGTTCGCGTGGGTGATCGCCCTCTTCATCATCCTGATGGGGCTGATCGCGATTCCGCAACTGCCGGTCGCACGCTACCCGTCGGTCGCCCCGCCGTCCGTCACGATCACCGCGAACTATCCGGGCGCCACGCCCCAGACGATGAACGACGGCGTGCTGAGTCTCATCGAGCGCGAGCTGTCCGGCGTCAAGAACCTGCTGTACTTCGAATCGTCGGCCGACACGTCCGGCAGCGCGCAGATCACCGTCACGTTCAAGCCCGGCACCGATCCGGAGATGGCGCAGGTCGACGTGCAGAACAAGATCAAGTCGATCGAGCCGCGCCTGCCTGCCGCCGTGCGCCAGAACGGGCTGATCGTCGAATCCGCGTCGTCCGGCTTCCTGATGCTGATCGGCCTGCGCTCCGACAGCGGCCGCTTCGACGAAGGCGCGCTCGCCGACTACATGGCGCGCAGCGTGTCCGAGGAATTGCGGCGCATCGACGGTGTCGGGCGTGTGCTGCAGTTCGGCTCCGAACGCGCGATGCGCATCTGGGTCGATCCGCAGAAGCTGATCAATTTCGGTCTGTCGATGAGCGATCTGACGACCGCGATCGGTCAGCAGAACGTGCAGATCGCGCCGGGCAGCCTCGGTGCGCTGCCCGCGCTGCCGGGCCAGCGCGTGACCGTGCCGCTCACCGCGCAGGGCCAGCTCACCACGCCGGAGGAATTCGCGAAGGTCGTGCTGCGCGCGAACGCGGACGGCTCGAAGGTCGTGCTCGGCGACGTCGCGCGCGTCGAACTCGGTTCGCAAAACTACATGTTCGTGAGCCGCGAGAACAACCGGCCGGCCACGCTCGCCGGCGTGCAGCTCGCGCCGGGCGCCAATGCCGTGAAGACGGCGGACGCGATCCGCACGCGCATGGCCGAACTGAGCAAGTCGATGCCGTCGGGCATGACCTACTCGATCCCGCTCGACACGTCGCCGTTCGTCAAGATCTCGATCGAGAAAGTGCTGGCCACGCTGTTCGAGGCGATGGTGCTCGTGTTCCTCGTGATGTACCTGTTCCTGCAGAACGTGCGCTATACGCTGATCCCGGCCATCGTCGCGCCGGTCGCGATGCTCGGCACCTTCGCGGTGATGCTGCTGACCGGCTTCTCGATCAACGTGCTGACGATGTTCGGCATGGTGCTCGCGATCGGCATCATCGTCGACGACGCGATCGTCGTCGTCGAGAACGTCGAGCGCCTGATGGCCGAGGAAGGACTGTCGCCGAAGGACGCGACGTCGAAGGCGATGAAGGAAATCACGGGCGCGATCGTCGGCATCACGCTGGTGCTGACCGCGGTGTTCCTGCCGATGGCGATGGCGAGCGGCTCGGTCGGCGTGATCTACAAGCAGTTCACGCTGTCGATGGCCGTGTCGATCCTGTTCTCCGCGCTGCTGGCGCTGACGCTCACGCCGGCCCTGTGCGCGACGATGCTCAAGCCGCTCGCGCCGGGCCATCACGAGAAGCGCGGCTTCTTCGGCTGGTTCAACCGCCGCTTCGATCGCCTGACGAAATGGTACGAGACCCGCGTCGGCCGCCTGGTCGGTCGCACGGGCCGCGTGATGCTGGTGTTCGTCGCGATTGCGGGCGCGCTGGCGTTCGGCTTCCGCAGCCTGCCGTCGTCGTTCCTGCCGGACGAGGATCAGGGCTACTTCATCACCAGCTTCCTGCTGCCCGCGGACGCGACCGCCGAGCGCACGCACGACGTGGTCAAGACGCTGGAGAAGCATCTTGCTTCGCGTCCGGCAATCCAGTCGAGCATTTCCGTGATCGGCTACGGCTTCTCGGGCCAGGGTCCGAACGCGGCGATCAACTGGTCCGTGATGAAGGACTGGAAGAATCGCGGCGGCGCATCGACGCTGGAGGAAGGCATGCTCGCGCAGCAGGCGATGGCCGGCGTGACCGAAGGCACGGTGATGAGCCTGCTGCCGCCGGCGATCGACGAACTCGGCAACAGCTCGGGCTTCTCGATGCGCCTGGAAGACCGCGCCAACCAGGGCACGGCCGCGCTCAAGGCCGCGGAAGCCAGGCTGCTCGAACTCGCCGCGCAAAGCAAGGTCGTGACCGGCGTGTACCCGGACAGCCTGCCCGCCGGCACGAGCATCCGCCTCGAGATCGATCGCGCGAAGGCGCAGGCGCTCGGCGTGTCGTTCGCGACGCTCAGCGACACGCTGTCGACCGCGATGGGCTCCACCTACGTGAACGATTTCCCGAACGCCGGCCGCATGCAGCAGGTGATCATCCAGGCCGACGCGCCGGCGCGCATGCAGATCGACAACGTGATGAAGCTGTACGTGCGCAACGCGGCCGGCGGCATGGTGCCGCTGTCCGAGGTGGTGCGCCCGGTGTGGGCCGACACGCCGCTGCAGATGGTGCGCTTCAAGGGCTACCCGTCCGCGCGGATCTCGGGCACCGCCGCCCCCGGCCAGTCGAGCGGCGCGGCGATGGCCGAGATGGAACGTCTCGCCGCGCAGTTGCCGCCGGGCTTCGCGGTCGAGTGGACCGGCCAGTCGCTGCAGGAACGCCAGTCGGCGTCGCAGGCGCCGATGCTGATGGTGCTGTCGATGATCGTCGTGTTCCTCGTGCTTGCCGCGCTGTACGAGAGCTGGTCGATTCCGCTGTCGGTGATGCTGGTGGTGCCGCTCGGCCTGATCGGCGCGATCGGTGCGGTGCTGCTGCGCGGCTTGCCGAACGACGTGTTCTTCAAGGTCGGGATGATCACCGTGATCGGCCTGTCCGCGAAGAACGCGATCCTGATCGTCGAGTTCGCGAAGCAATTGCGCGAGGAAGGCAAGGGATTGATCGAGGCAGCCGTCCAGGCGTCGAAGCTGCGCCTGCGCCCGATCCTGATGACCTCGCTCGCATTCGGCCTCGGCGTCGTGCCGCTGATGATCGCGACCGGCGCCAGCGCCGAGACGCAGCACGCGATCGGCACCGGCGTGTTCGGCGGCATGGTGACCGCCACGGTGCTGGCCATTTTCTTCGTCCCTGTTTTCTTTGTGTTCGTGATGAGTATCCAGGAGCGCATCGGCGCATGGCGGGCTTCCCGCAAGCAGCCGGCGGCCCCAACTCACGGACAGGAAGGTTGATGCCATGCGATTGCTTATTCTTCCCCTCGTCCTCGCGCTGTCGGCCTGCTCGCTCGCGCCGACGCTGGTCAAACCCTCGATGCCGGTGCCGACGGCCTACACGGCCGCCGCTGCCGCCGATCTCCACGCGAACGCCGCCGATCTCGGCTGGCGCACGATGTTCGGCGACCGCCGCCTGCAGCGCCTGATCGAGCTCGCGCTCGACAACAACCGCGACCTGCGCGTGGCGGCGCTGAACGTCGAGGCCGCCGAAGCGCAGTACGGCATCCAGCGCGCCGCGCGTCTGCCGTCGATCGGCGCCGGCGCGAACTTCACGCGCCAGCGCACGTCGGACGACACGCAGTCGAATCCGCCGCTGTTCGGCACGACGCAGAACCAGTACGGCGTAAACGTCGGCATCAGCGCGTTCGAGATCGACCTGTTCGGCCGCGTGAAGTCGCAATCGGATGCCGCGTTCGCGCGCTACCTGGCAACCGATCACGGCCGACGCGCGGTGCAGATCTCGCTCGTCGGCGGCGTGGCCAACGCGTACTTCGCCGAACGCCTCGCGCACGAGCAGCGCCAGTTGTCCGAGCGCACGCTCGCCGACTGGCGACAATCGCTCGATCTCGCGCGTCGCCTGAAGGAAGCGCACCAGGCGAGCGGCGTCGACATCGCACAGGCCGAAGGCCAGGTCGCGAGCGCGACGGCCGATCTCGAAGCACGCACGCGCGCCGTCGAGCAGGCGCGCAACGCGCTGCGCCTGCTGGTCGGCGCCGAGCTGCCGAAGGATCTGCCCGAGCCGCTGCCGCTTCAGCAGCAACCGGTGATCACGCAATTGCCGGCGGGCCTGCCGTCCGAGCTGCTGTTTCGTCGCCCGGATATCCAGCAGGCCGAACAAAATCTCGTCGCCGCGAATGCGGACATCGGCGCCGCGCGCGCCGCGTTCTTTCCGCGCCTGTCGTTGACGTCGTCGATCGGCTTCCTCAGCCCCGCGATGGGCAGCCTGTTCGACGGCGGTCAGCGCGTGTGGAACTTCGCGCCGCAGGTCACGGTGCCGATCTTCCAGGGTGGCCGGCTGCGTTCCGAGCTGCGTCTCGCGCAAGTGCGCAAGTCCAGCGCGATCGCCGAATACGAACGCGCGATCCAGGCCGCGTTTCGCGAAGTCGCCGACGGCATCGCCGGGCGCGAAACGTTCGGCCGCCAGATCGACGCGCAGACGCGCGTGGTCGCTTCGGCCGAACGCCGCACCGACCTGTCGAACCTGCGCTATCGCGCGGGTGTCGAGGGACGGCTGGAGTTGCTCGATTCGCAGCGGCAGCTCTATGCGGCACGGCAGGCGCTGCTCGACCTGCGCCGCGACGAGCTCGGCAATGCCGTTGCGCTGTACAAGGCGCTCGGCGGCGGCCTGACGGACCAGGACGTCGCACCGTCGAAGCGCGTGGCGCAGAACTGAACGAACGACGCCGTTGCGCCCCGTGCGGCAGCGTGGCGCAACGGCGTGCCCCGGCCCGGCCACGGGCCGCCCCGACTGTTCGACATCGCACGGTACACTCCATGACCCATTCCCTGATACTGATTGCGGAAGACGAGCCCGACATCTCGGACATCCTCGACGCATACCTGAAGCGCGACGGCTTTCGCACCTACCGCGTCGCCGACGGGCAAGCGGCGCTCGACGTGCAGCCGCGCCTGAAGCCCGACCTGATCCTGCTCGACGTGAAGATGCCGCAGAAAAACGGCTGGGACGTGCTCGCCGAGCTGCGACGGCGCGACGATACACCCGTCGTCGTCGTCACCGCGTTCGATCGCGACCTCGACCGGCTTCAGGCCCTGCACGCCGGCGCGGACGACTACATCGTCAAGCCGTTCAACCCGGCCGAAGTCGTCGCGCGGTTGCGCGCGATCCTGCGCCGCGCCGCCGCGCCGCCGACCATGCGCATACTGCGCGTCGGCGACCTCGAGATCGACACCGACAGCTATCTGGCCCGCGTGCGCACGGCGGGTACCGAGGTGCCGATCACGCTGACGCTGACGGAGTTCCGGCTCCTCGCGCATCTCGCGAGATCGCCGAGCCGCGTGTTCACGCGCGGCGAGTTGCTCGATGCGTGCATGGCCGACGTGAGCGCGCTGGAGCGCACGGTCGACAGCCACATCTGCCGGCTGCGCAAGAAACTCGAACAGGCCGGCGCGCCTGGCATGCCGGAAGTGATGCGCGGCGTCGGCTACCGGCTGCGAGGCGTGCGGTGACGCCGTCGGCACGGCCCGGCCGGCAGATCGGGCGGGCGTTCAGCCTCGCCGCGAGCGTCGTCGTACTGCTCGCCTGCACCGTCGCGTTCTTCGTCCACGCACTGCATGCGCCGGCCGCGTTGCCGCGCGACGCGACGGCCGACGTCATGCTCCGCAGTGCATCCACTTACCTGGTGCCGGCAACGGCGCTGTTCGTCTGCCTGCTGGCCGCTGCGTTCGACCTGCTCAGGCTGATCCACCATATGCTCGCGACGCTCGACGCCATGGCGGACACCGCCGCACGGACCGTCGCCGGCGACCCGTCGGCGCGCACGGTTTCCCGCGACGGCTGTCCGGCCGACTTGTCGCGCTTCATCGAGCATTTCAATGCGATGACTCATCCAATGAAACCTGCGAATCCATCCGATGCGACGGCCACCGCCGCCGGCAACAGTCGCGTCACGCGCACACGGCTCGCCGAACTCGAAACTCGGCTCGACGCCATCAGGACGCTCGCCGACAATGGCGACGCTTCCTCTCGCGACGCGCTGCTTCGGCATGTCGACGCGCTGTTCCGGATCGTCGACGACCTTCAGGTCACCGAACGACAGGCCCCGCCGATTCGAGCATTTCCTCGATAACGATTGGCCATTGCAACACGCATCGGAAAGGATCGGCGAGCCTCTTTCCGCATTACCTGCGTTGCCGGTTTCGAACATTACAAAACACTACCGATCTTTTCAAAATCATTGCACTTTATTAGCTTTAACTTTGTTTCATATAATCAAAAAAAGTTTGACATCATACTTTCGTTCTTGATACCGTCCGATGCAAGCAATCCGACGGATTGCCTGCCACGCAAACGATTCCGTTCCACGTTTTTCGCTTCCGCTGCACCGAAGTACGCGCCGCCGAATGATGCGTTCGCCCGCCGGCGCGTGCAGCATCCCGATGTATTTCACTGGACGGCTGCCATCCGGCAGCGGGCCGAAGGATCGAATCAAATGAGCAGGACAACGAAGCTGTTGCTCTAGCAATCCCGCCCGCGCCGAATCCGGCGCGACTGCGCCGCCCTGAGGCGCAGCCTTTCCGTTACCGCGTTTTCCGTATTTCGCCCCCGGAGAAAAACCGCTTTCCGGATCGGGCGAAAGGCCCTGTCGCGTCCGTGCCACCCGCCCGCATGCGACAGAAAGCGGCGGTGCATGACCCGCACCGCTGTCGACCATCGTTGTTCGTGCCGTTCGTTGTTCAACCGGAGGGGTAATTCAAATGAATCAGGTTGCAAACAAGAAACAAAAGCACATTCGCGCCGTCAATCTCGCACTCGCCGCCGCGGCCGCAGCCGCGTCGTTCGGCATGGCGACCGCCCATGCCGCGCCCGCGGCCGGCTGGACGGAAACGCGCACCAAGGGCTTCCTGCCGCTCGTGCAGCAGAACGAAGCCGGCGCGCCCGCGGCGAGCACGGCTGCCGCGGCGGCCGCCGCGATCGACATGGCGCCCGGCGAATCGGTGGACATCGTGCTCGGGCTGAACCTGCGCAACGAAGCACAGCTCGACCAGTACCTGCGCGACCTGCATACGCCCGGTTCGCCGCACTACCGGCAGTTTCTGACGCCCGCGCAATTCGCCGCGCAATATGCGCCGACCGACCAGCAGGTCGCGTCCGTCGTCGCGCATCTGCGCAAGGCCGGCTTCGTGAATATCGTGGTCGCGCCGAACCGGCTGCTGGTCTCCGCGTCCGGCACCGCGGGAACCGTCCAGTCCGCGTTCCGCACGACCCTCAAGCGCTTCACGCGCAACGGCCGCAGCGTGTATGCGAACACCGATGCCGCGCAAGTGCCGAACGCGATCGGCAACATCGTCGGCGCGGTGCTCGGCCTGCAGAACGTCGAGCTCATGCATACGGGCGCGGGCGGCAAGCCGCAAGGCAACACCAGCAATCTGACGATCCCGGCCGGCGCGTCGGCGGTGCCGCACAACCCGACCGAGTTCTCGTCGATCTACGGCGGCGACGGCACGCCGACGGCCTCGCAGACCACGGTCGGCATCATCTCCGAAGGCGACCTGTCGCAGACGGTGAGCGACCTCAATACGTTCGCCGCGAACAACGGCCTCGGCACGATCAGCAGCAGCATCGTGAAGACGGGCCCGGCCGGCAGTTCGTACACCGACACCGACGGCACCGTCGAATGGAATCTCGACAGCCAGTCGATCGTCGGCACGGCCGGCGGCAGCGTGAAGCAGGTCGTGTTCTATACCGCGCCGTCGATGACGCTCACCGCGATCACGGCCGCGTACAACAAGGCCGTGACCGACAACGTCGCGAAAGTGATCAACGTATCGCTCGGCGTATGCGAATCGTCCGCGTACAGCACCGGCTCGCAGGCCACCGACGACACCATCTTCAAGCAGGCGGTCGCGCAAGGGCAAACCTTCTCGGTGTCCGCCGGCGACCACGGCGCGTACGAATGCGCGAGCGGCACGCCGTCGCGTTCGACCTACACGGTGAGCGAGCCGGCCACGTCGCCGTACGTGATCGCGGTGGGCGGCACGACGCTGTTCACCAATACGTCGACCAATGCGTACAACAGCGAAATCGTCTGGAACGATCCGAGCTGGCAGCCGGGCACCGTGTGGTCGACGGGCGGCGGCTACAGCAAGTACGAGGCCGCGCCGACGTGGCAGTCGTCGACCCTGACCGGCTCGACCAAGCGCGCGCTACCCGACGTCGGCTTCGACGCCGACCTGCGCACGGGCGCGATTCTCGTCGTGAACGGCCAGACGTCCGACACGCTGTGGGGTTCGGGCTACCTGAACAACGAAGGCGGCACGAGCCTCGCCGCGCCGATCTTCACGGGCATCTGGGCGCGGCTGCAGTCGGCCAACAACAATACGCTCGGGTTCCCGGCGTCGAGCATCTACAAGTACTTCCCGAGCAACGCGGCGCTGCTGCACGACGTCACGTCCGGCAACAACGGCAGCGGCACGTACGGCTACAAGGCAAAGGCCGGCTGGGATGCGACGACGGGCTTCGGCAGCGTGAACATCTCGAAGCTGAACGCGTTCATCCAGAGCACGTCGGATTTCGCGCGCTGACGAGCCATTGACCGAACCGGATGCGCAAGCGCGACGTCTCGTGCGCAACCGCGTCCGTCGATCCGCGAAGGCTGCGCAGCCTTCGCGGGTCATCCGCAAGCCGTGTCGTCTCGCCGCTTCCGATGCGGCCTCGTCGCGCCGCTCAATCGGCCCAGTTCCGGACATAATCCGGCACCGGCACGTGACCGTCGGCATGAACCGGCGCGCCGCGCGTCGTCTTCAACGGCAAGATCCCGGCCCAGACCGCCAGCCCGAGATCCTCTTCCTTGTCGGACGGCAGCGAATCGCTGATCTTCACGGCCGCTTCCGCCATCGAAATCCGCAGCACGCCGGTCGCATTGATTTCCTTCGAATTGCCCGGCCGCGCTTCGTGCTTGCGGCCCGGCGCGATCTTGTCCATCAACGCATCCAGCGCGGCGAGTTTTTCCTCGCTGCCTTCCACCACGTCGAACTGCCCGTAGATCACCGCGGATCGATAATTCATCGAATGATTGAACGCGGACCTGGCCAACACGAGGCCGTCCAGCAGCGTCATCGCGACGCAAGCCTGCGCGCCGGCCGACAGCGCCTTGATCATCCGGCTGCCGTTGGACCCGTGGATATAGAGCGCGTCGCCCTTTCTCCAGTGCGCGGTCGGGATGCAGTGCGTGTTCTGCCCGTCGCCGAACGCGATGTGACAGACGTACGCGTCGTCCACGATGCGGTAGAGCATCGTGCGATCGTGGCTCGCCAGCTCGGGCAGGCGGCGAACCGTGGTACGTGGCGTGGAAGAGAGCGTGGTCCGGTCGTTCATAGATCTGTAGTGCGAAATGAATGGTATCGGCATCGTGCCGTATCCGGGCGTGAGCGCGCGGTTGCCCGGCCCATCGACAGTCGCTTGCCGAATCGAGCAAAATACGCGCGTATCGCAAAGCCGCGCCGATCGCCAGGAATGCGCGTGCACCGGCCTGCCCCGCGAGAACATGAACGATACGATGCGCGCGGCATCTTCGAAAGAACCAGCACAAGGAAAATTTCTGGAACCAGCCATGGATCTCGCGCTGCTCATCTCGTCGCTTTCCAGACAGGACGGCGCGACCGCACATAGCCAGCAAGAAGCCCTCTACCGGAGCCTGCGCGACATGCTGCTGGACGGGCACCTGCCGCCCGGCACGCGGCTCGCGTCGACGCGCGTGCTCGCGGCCGAACTGGGCATCGCGCGCAATTCCGCGGTCTATGCATACGAGCGCCTGGCCGAGGAAGGCTTCGTGGCGGCCACGCGCAACGGCACGATCACGTTATGGGACGGATGCAGCCAGCCGAGCGCCGGCCATGAGGACGGCCCCGCACCGGTTCACCTGTCGGCGCGCGTGCAGGGGCTGGAGAACGTCGAGCCCGAGCCCGAACGCATGCTGCCGTTCGTTCCCGGCCTCCCGTCGCTCGACGAATTCCCGGTTGCACAGTGGCGCCGGTGCATCGAGCGTGCATGGAAGACGATCACGCCCGCCCGGCTCGCGTACGGGCCGGTCGAAGGGCTACCCGAACTGCGGCGCGCGGTGGCCGCGTACATTCGCGTCTCGCGCGGCGTGCGCTGCGACACGGGCCAGGTATTCATCACCGACGGCACACAGAGCAGCCTCGAACTCTGCGCGCGCATGCTCGCGAATCCCGGCGACTACGGCTGGCTCGAGAATCCTTGCTACAACGGCGCGAGGACCGCATTCCGGTCGACCGGCCTGAATCCCGTGCCGATCGAGGTCGATCGCGAAGGCATGGCGCCGACCGACGAGCAGTGGCGCACCCGCCCGCCCAGGCTGATCTACACGACACCGTCGCACCAGTACCCGCTCGGCGCGCTGATGAGCCCCCGGCGACGCGCGGCGCTCGTCGAGCGCGCCCGCGCATGCGGCGCGTGGATCATCGAGGACGACTACGACAGCGAATTCCGCCACGGCGGCCAGCCGCTGCCCGCGATCCAGGGCCTGCATGCCGATGCCCCGGTGTGCTATCTCGGCACGTTCAGCAAGACGATGTTTCCCGCCCTGCGGCTCGGTTTCATGGTGGTGCCGCCGGTGCTCGTCGAACACTTCACCCGCACGCTGCGCGAACTCGTCCATCGCGGTCACTCGGCCGACCAGCTGGCGATGGCCGAATTCATCGACAGCGGCCTCTTTGCGCGGCACCTGCGGAAGATGCGAGCGCTCTACGCCGCCCGGCGCAGCAGCCTCGAAACGGCGCTCGCGCGCCATCTCGGCACGTCGCTGAGCGTGCGGGAAAGCCCGGGCGGCATGCATCTTTCCGCGGATCTCGCGGTGCCGCTGCGCGATACCGACGTCGCGCGTGCCGCAGCCGCCCATGGCTTGCTGCTGCAACCGTTGAGCCACTACTGCATTGGCGACGGCCGCCGCAGCGACGGCTACCGCGGCGACGGCCGCCGATACAACGGCTTCGTCCTCGGCTATTCGGGGCTGAGCGACGCGACGATCGAGACGGCGGCAATGCAATTCGCCGACGTCATCGACCGGCACCGCCGCGCGCGGCGCTGAATGTCGCTCACAGTTGCGATTCGATCGGAAACAGCCCGAGAAACCACACTTCCATGCGCCGCGGGGCGGATACCTCCGGCTCGTGATCGATCTCGGTGATCTTCCCGTCCGCGTCCGTCTGAATCCACTTGAGCCGCCCTTTGCCGGCCGGATCGGTGCTCGCCTCGACACGCCATGCGATCCGATCGAGCCGCGCCTCCAGATCGTCGGCGACCTGCGACGCAATCGCCGGGCTCTCGCAGTAAACGCCGATCTCCGTATTGAGGTTCAGCGAGCGCGGATCGAGATTCATCGACCCGATGAAGATGCTCGTGTGATCGAACACGTAGGTCTTCGCGTGCAGCGACGCGCGCGACGAGCCGACGATGACCTGCTTCGAAATGCTCTTGTCGCCCGATGGCCGACGCTCGTAAAGCCGCACGCCCGCGTTCACCAGATCGCTTCGATAGCGCCGGTAGCCGGCATGCACGGCCGCCACGTCGGTCGACGCGAGCGAATTGGTCAGCACCGTCACGCGCACGCCGCGCGCCGTGAGCGCGCGCAGCCGCTCGACCACCTCCTTGCCCGGCACGAAATACGGCGACACGATCAGCAGGTCGTGCCGGGGCTGCAACGCAAGCGCGCGCAACTGCGGCATCAGGTGCCCGTCGCTGTCCTTCGGCGCGTGCGCGATCTTCGACGGATCGTCGTACAGCACCGTCGCATGCCCCCACGACAGCTCCGTGCCCTGCCCGTGGACGATCCGGTCGAGCCGCTGCCGGGCCTCGAGCACGTACGGATTGTCCTCCATCGCCCGCAGGTAGTCGCGCAATCGCTCGCGTTCGCGATCGAGCCCGCCCGGCGCCGCGTCGTGCCCGACCAGCGTATCGATCGGATACGCATACGGCGAATTCCAGAACGTATCGAATTCCGTCGAGATGTCCTTCACGACCGGGCCGTGAACGACGACGTCGAGATCGCCGAACTCCAGCATCGACGATGCGCCGAAATATTCGTCGCCGATATTGCGGCCGCCGACGATCGCCGCCTGGTTGTCCGCGATCATCGCCTTGTTGTGCATGCGCCGGTTGACGCGCGAAAACTCGAACACGGTGCCGATCTTCTTGAAGCGGCGCGTGGCCACCGGATTGAACAACCGGATCTCGATGTTCGGATGCGAGCTGATCTCGAGCAGCTTGCGGTCGTCCGCATTGGTGCCGAGATCGTCGAGCAGCGCGCGCACGCGCACGCCGCGATCGGCCGCGCGAATGATCGCATCGGCCAGTTCGTGCCCGGTCAGGTCGTCGTGCCAGATGTAGTACTGCAGGTCGAGCGAGCGGTCGGCACGGTCGGCGAGCAGCACGCGCGCATCCAGCGCATCGACCGGATCGGTCAGCAAATGGAACGCGTCCTGCCCCGGATGAGCGGCGGCCTGCTGCTGGAACGCGACGCCCAGCCGCGTATCGTCCGTATCGGTGAATGCATGCGTCGGCGTGCGATCGGCCAGCGGCGGCAGGCTCGCGCACGCGACGAGCATCAGCAACGACAGAATCGCACCCCACGAACGCAGCATGATCATGTTGGCCGCCCCCCAATGTCGGGCGAAGTCGGATTGTGTTTGTTCTGGCTGGCTGCCGGACGGAGCGCGGCACGGGTCCACGGTACGCGCGCTACGGACCGGCGCGCGACCGGATCGCGCTACAGCATACTTCGATTGATATCGGGGCGGCACGCTTTCGGTGTTTCCGCGGTGGCGAAGATGCGACATGCGGCGCCGGCACGAACGCGTTCAATACGTTCGACACATTCGGGCGGCGCACCAAAGAAAAACCCGCGACGCCGTGCGACATCGCGGGTTTCGAGGCTTCCCCGGACGACCGTGGAAGCGAATCTGGTGGGCCCCCCGGGAGTCGAACCCGGCACCAACGAATTATGAGTCCGCTGTTCATAGCCTTTCAGGCCCTTGATTTCATTACCAAAATTCCACAAGTGCTTGTTTTTGCTGGATTTTTCGCTTCCAGTGCTTGCCGTTCGTTGCCACTCTTTGCCACCCTCGCGTAGCCTAGCGTGTAGCCTAGACACATGCCGTAGCCTTGCGCCAGAATCAAGGCTACAGGATCCCCCCCCTTCTAGGCTACCTCAAAGGCGACTCGCAACCGTGCATAGCTACCCCAACAAGACCAAGCTCACGATCAAGGAAATTGAGAGCTTTCCGCTTTGCGAAGATGGCAAGCAGGTAACAATCTATGACACCACCCTCCCCGGCTTTGCTCTTCGTATCGGCAAGACAGCCAAGACCTTCATCGTATACAAGCGGGTCGCTCACGGAGCTCCCAAGCGCGTGACGATTGGGAAGTACGGTCAGATTACTTTGGACGAAGCACGCAAGGTTGCGAGCAAGAAGCTCGCTGAGCTGTCCTCCGGGATCGACCCGTTAGAAGAAATCCGCGCCAAGAAAGCTGAGGAGCAGAAGTCTGAGGAATATGCCGCACAAACTGTGAAATGGCTGCTGGACGAGTACACCAAAGAACACCTAGAAAAGACCAAGGGTGGCAAGAAAGGGACCATCAAAGGGGTAAAGCAGTGCCACATCTACTTTGGCGAAAAGATAATTACCCTGCTCAAGAAGGACCCCAAGGAAGAAGGGAAATGGATCATTGATCGCCAAGCCAAATTGTCTGACTGGCTGGAGCGCCCATTTCGCTCCATCACACGCGAAGAGATTCTTGACCGCTTCAATATGTTTGAATTGGCCAAACCCCTTCGGGTATCCAAGAAGGACGGGCTTATTCCTCTGGTTCGCACACATCAAATGTGCTTCAAGTATCTGAGCTCAGCCTACAACTTTGTCATACCTCGCTTAGAACTAGATATAAAGGAAAACTTCCGCAACCCCGTAGATGTCCTGTCCGTTTATCACAAATGGACGAAAACCAAAAAACGAACCAATATGGTTGAGTTCCGAAAGGAAGAATTCGCTCTATGGTGGAATGCACTCATTGCCTATCGCAAGCACAATGAAGTAGCAAGTGATTACATCCTGTTCTCACTGCTTCAGGCCGGACGCTCGATTGAAATCGCCAATTTAAAATGGGACCAAGTTGATTTTCAGTTAGAAGAGGTCAACTATGATGCAACAAAAAATAGCGACGATTACAAATTCCCTCTATCGACCCTTGCCCTGGAAATTTTGAAGCGTCGCAAAGAGTTCGCCATCAACGATTACGTTTTCGGCTATGCCGATAGCAAAACAGGGCATATCCCTCAGGACGCAAAGTTTCACTTCAAGAACATTGCAGAAGCCTCCGGCAAGCTGATCTCTCATCACGATCTGCGCCGTACATGGGGCACGGCTGCAACTTGGCTGGACATCAACGAGCGTACGTACAACTTCCTGCTCAAGCACAAGATGAACGATGTGAACGAACACTACCTCATGCGGAACTACGATAAGATTAAGGCAGCGCTGCAAAAGGTGGAGGATTTCTTCATATCCCAAGCAGCCAAGCTCACTGCCACGTTGCCAGAGAAATCAGAAAATGACACCTGATGAGTTCATTTTTAAGCTCAAGAGCCTGCCTCCCGATACTACCCTCACCCCATATCATTTGATTGCTGTTTTGGAGACTATTTCTCACTCCATGAGCAAGGGTGAGGATAAGATCGACAGCTACCCTGACTCCAAACTCATCAGCGAAGAAGCTCTTGCCGAATGGATTGACGAATCGATCAGCACCCTCCAAAAATGGAGAGTAAGCGGCAAGGGCCCCAAGTTCATCAAGAAACCCAAGAACATTGCCTATCGTGTAGGCGATGTCAGGGATTGGCTAGACAACCTCACGGTAGCTTCCACGGCTGAAAGCCATGTGAGGCTACATAGATTGGAAGGGATCTTTGACACAGAGTTCTTCCCTCCCACCCCGCTCCTCATCTGCTCTAATCAAGCAGAACCGATGCCCTTCTTTGATTCCCTGATCGCCCCACCCGAAGTAGTAGAAGGTTTCGTTATGGAGTACGTGGAGCACTACTCCACCCCAGAAGAAAATCTCACGGCTTGGCTATACAACAATATGGCAGCGTCTTCACTGACCGACCTCTATCAGCCGACAAAACGAGCCCTAGCCAACGGCGGCGATCCAAACAAGAAGGCGAAGCGGTTAGTTGGTGACAATCTAGCGGAGTTTGGAATAGCCGACCTCCTTGCTAACTTCAAGGGTACCGATTTTGGCTTTGGCGAGTTCATGTATCTTCTTCTCGACAACGATCTTGACGTTAGCAAAGTGAAAGACCCTTCTGTTCAGTTCACACAATCGGTCAACGCTCACCATCTGCATCACAAGCTAGAAAGCACCCTCCCACACAAGCCCTCTCAATCATAAAATTCCTCATCAAGAAGGGTCAACTATGTTGACTCTTCCATTCCTTCATCATAAAGTACCTCCATCAACAAACACATGGATTGAGTGAGTTGTTGATATGACCAACATCCTCAACTTCCTGATCTACACACTGGAGCTGCATATATGAGCAACATTTTCCTCACGCAAGCCAAGGCAGAGCGCTTCGCAGAACTGGATGCAAACCGCTACGCCCTCAGCCCTGAGGAGCAAAAGGAGTATCTGAGCCTCCTTCAAGAAAACAGCAAGATCTTCGCTGAACGTGACAACAAGATCGAAGCTCTGAAGAAGCAAGTAACGGAGTTGAAGATTTCGGCGCTGGAGCTTTTCACCCCGGCTGATTTCACACCGGAATCCGCTCTGAATTTGATGGTGAACCTGCAAGCCATCCATCACTTCTCGGCCGACCAACTCGGTGTGACTGCCCCGAAGGCAACCAAGGGTAAAGGCGGTAAAGCCGAAGGCTCGAAGCCGCGTGCTACTCGTCCCAGCGATGCTAACCCCATCCTCATCAAGATTCCGGGCACGCCGCGTGGCGTTGACTACCACAAAGGCCGCATCTATGAGCAAGCGACCTCTAGCCTGAAGGCACCCTATCAGACGATTGCCAAGGTGTTGGCTGAACACGGCAAGGATGAGAAGAGTCTGAAGCCCTTCTACACGCCGGAAGGTACGGAGTATTTCAAAACCGAAGAAGGCAAGGCAGAGCTGAAGGCGTTGCTTCACGCCATCGCTAATCCGAAAGACCCGGCACCGGCGAATCCGTTTACCAAGAAGGAAGCAGCGGCAGCGTAAGCTCCATGGCGATCAGCAGAAAGAAAAGCACCCTCCGGGGTGCTTTTTTACTTTGGAACTATCAAACTTGATAGTTGACGATAGCTGTTATTCCAGGAGGATTTACAGAACAACTAGAAAGGAGGAAGGATGCCAAATCAGGAGAACAAACGCAATCCAGCAAGCAAAATTCAGAACTTGCGAAATAAATTCCACTGCCAAGAAGATCTGGATAATGGGCTATATCTTCAGTATGGCCAAACAAGCGGGATAAAGGAGGGAGTCAAAAAAATAATGGAGCTATTGAAGCTACCCCACCTCGCGTCCATCACCACCAGGTTAAATAGCAGTGGCGGGATAGACATCATAACGCTGGAATTCAATGCAACCAAGATGCAAGCCAGCCGCACAGAAGAAAAATCGAGTTACGAAATATCCCCCAAACGAGCTGCTAAATTCAAGTACCTTGGAATATAAAAATCCAACAGCTCATCGAAAACAAGATAGCAACTTTCGAGCTTTTTTGTTCGTGCTATTATTGACCTCTGCCTCTCATCTTGCACGCCCCTCTTAAACAGGAGAACAGATGTACATTCTAGATACATCGGCTATACGCGCCATTCCGAGAAAAACTCTAAAAACGGTGGCACAGAAGGTCGACCTTGCCATATCAACGCTATCAGTCCTTGAGCTTGCCAGCCACCTGAATGATTCTGATAACAACGAAAAATACTTGCGTTCACGTGGCAATTTTTTGAAGTGCCAAGAATTGAGAATTCTAGATGATCCTTTTTGGCTTCTCTCCCAACAGAATCAAGCACCTGTGAACGCAACTCGCCAAGAGGATCGCATTGTTCTGGAGCAGTTGATCAAGAAGGTGGAGGATTCGCCAACACTGGAGGACTTTGCAACGCAAACTCTGACATATCCCGATGGAGCCATCGCCTCTTGTAGGGATGGAGGGAAAAAGATTGCAGGGATTTTGCATGAAGAAGAAGAGCACTATGTAAAAAGTGTTCAAGATTTGGCTAACTTAATGAGGTTAGATCCCTCGTTAAACGGCAGCCACAACTTGACTGCTGACGCACTCTTTGGAATCCTTTTGCATTCCAGCAAGTCATCTACCGACTCAGATCCAAATCTCCTAGCAAAGACACTCTTCGCAACGGCCCCGTACATCGGCTATATCCTTCACCGCATTTATATTTATGCGAACAAGCTTCCGGCTGGAGAATCCACATTAAATATTGATCGCAATGACTGCGAAGATGCCTACATATCACTGACCCTGGATCTAAACTCAGAAGACACTCTTGTAACAAGCGATAAGGGCACAGAGGAAGCCTTGAAGGGAACGATTGCGCTGCTAAATGATAAATTTCCCGCCCCCTTTAGCTCAAATTATGTAATGTCAACAGAAGAATTTATTTCCCTCGTCAGCGCCGCCACTTGACAAAATGAAATTCCAATAGATAATTAGTGATGGTTTAAACCTCATATGTTAAATCGTGAGCCCACCCTGACTCACTATATTGGTTACGAAAGACTCCTCCCCAGGGGTCTTTTTTCTTTGGGGCTAGGCATTACAGTCAGCATCCTTCCCATGTTGCAGCAGAAAAACGAACCATTATTGCTTTTATGTTGGGGAAGACGCTATCCGAGTTCCATTGCATAGGCACATTTTGATGGAAATTACCACACCCCGCAAAGCCAGAATGCGAATCTATCGATCCAAGAGCAACATCATCAATGGTGAGAAGGCTAATGGAAAGCTCCCCTCCTTTGACCGTTCGCCAACCATGACAGATCCAGTCAAATTCCAATACGATTTTTGTTGAATGGTGATCTGGATATGCTATTGCCTTGACATTTTTAAATTCCCCCAAAACGGTTCCGTTTACTGCCTTCAGCAACCATTGATCACCTTTAAATACTCTCAGGCTAGAATCGCTTTGCTCTGGAACGAAATTCAACTTAAATTGTTCTGCTTGCTCCAAGGGTTCCATGCTCTCCTCCTTCTTGTCTCGTAGGCGGTTGATAGTGCCATTGACAAAACCCACAATAACAATTACATGTTACAAGCAAATAGGAGAAACCATGAGCATCCCTGATCTCTGTTCAATTTTACTTGGAGGAATTGTCGGTTATGTGATTACGAAAATCACTTTTGCAGTATGCGACCACCTTATCAAAGAGCGAGGACGAAAGAGGCTCTAAAACAATCTACTTCGTCATCAACACCCAGCTTGCAACAAGGTTGCCGCCTATTCCAGCATAAAGCAAGAATATATTCTTTAGATAGTCTCGCGCCTCTTGATTGATGGATGCGTTCCCGTAAAAAGCAACCGTTGAGAAAAACAGCCCGAGAGTCACCATTACCATGCCCAATCCAAAGACATGTAGTGGATTCTTGGTTTTATAAAGCCTGATTCCGCCAAGAATAAAGACGACAAGGCATACGCTCAAGCACAGTAACTCCAAACGCAAGACAGCCTCCTCCGGTTCTCATGGTCAGATTCTCGCTATGACCTTACCAGGTGCAGCACTGCACGCTTCACACCATTCCACAAATTCAAGCACATCCATGTACTGCTCGCCCCTCTCTAGCTTCGAGACATAGCTCTGCCCCTTGCCCAATTTTTCAGCAAGCTGCACCTGGGTGAGATTCGCTTCGCGGCGCACCTCCCTCAGGACACGTCTGAGCTTCTCGTACCGTTGACCATATAGCATCCGGGCATGCTATAGTCTCGACCAGAATAGTCGATTTCAGACTATTCCTCGGTTTCAGTATAGATATCAACGACTTAGCAAGGGGCAACATGAAGAAAAAAACACTGGTTGTGGCTCTTGGTGCGGTGATCGTCCTGGCCGCGTGCGGGGGTGGTAATGGCGGCTCTGACAGCTCCAGCAATGGCTCTGGAACTACCTCAGGCGGCTCAACATCGACGGGGGGCTCGACCACAAGCTCAAGCCTGAAGCCAACTCAGTACGCCCTCTACAAATACGGTACCCAGTCCTCCCTTTCGGGCAGTGCTGGCACCGTATCCAATGCCACGGCCAATGGCGGCACTCTGGCGCTGGATAGTGGGAATACGGATCTGACGATTACTGACGCCACCCAAGGCAGCATGTCGGCGTCTGGCTTCTACATTACGAATCGCGCTCAAGGCAGCGTGATCATGTTGTGCGATTCCCTGCCGTCCAATGGCACGGTGGGAACGGGAACGAAGAGCCGCTATGTGGGGGCCGCGATCAGCACAAGCGACGGCACCAATCAGGCTACCCAAGTCACCAATGCGGCGGACCTTGCTGGGCAGACCCTCTACAACATCGAGGACTGCTCATATCAAAGCGCGGCCGGCAACCCCCAAGGTCAGAATTCGGCTCCCGACTCCTCCACAGCAAGCATGACCGTGGACAGCAGCGGCAACGTCACCTTCAACAATGGTACGGCCAATATCACGGCTGCTCAGTTCAGCGCCCTGCTTTCAGGCAGTGCGGTCACGAGCCCAAGCGCAAACACTTACTTTACTGCATACAAGATCGGTTCCGGCTCTTCTGCCAAATCGCTGATCGTGGAGCGCGGCATCCCTACTGACACTTCCAAGACGGGCTACGTAGGCATGTGGATCACCAACTGACGATCTATCTTCAAGCTGTGTGACGCAAAGCGCTCGAAAGGGTGCTTTGTCATATGAATTGGGGAAACTATGCGCGAGTGTACGTTGTTGGAGCATGGACCAAGCGGTTCCAGCACGAACTGGTCAACTCACACATGCACACACATTTGTGTCGTGTTATAGTCAGCGACCTAATTTTAAAAATTACTGAATAGGGGGTAGTATGCAAGATCCAAAAAAGAATAATCGCCCTTTGTACTTCGACCTCGGCCGCTCAATTGGCAGCATAGTTGTATTGGCTCTTTTGAATTTCCTCACGTGGCTCCTAGCCGCCCTGTTTACAGCAGTTTACCTGATGCATGCCAATGGCGATGTATCCACAAATGCTCATGTAACCTTCTCTGCCAAATTCGCATTTCTCGCGCTCATCCCATTAAACTGGCTTATCTGGAAAACAAAACTGAGCGATGGGAAATGGCGCGTCGCATTTTTCCGAACATAAAGTAGCGACAGGCAAACAGTATCGGGCTCCGCCTCCCATTGAATGCCACTACGGCCTACTAAGAACGGATAGACACAAAAAAGCACCCAAACGGGTGCTTTTTTTACGAATACCGCCTTCAGTTCAAGAACGGCTCGATTGGAGTGAGCAGCACAGCCTTTATGTAAGCGAAATTTTGCAAAAACATCGCCACAAACAGATTGCAAGCCAAAATATAGCCCAACGCGCCCATGCCGACCTGAGAAACCGAGAATTTCAGCGCCCCATCAAATGTCCGCTCCGTAAGGAATGCGAAGACCAAATAGAGAACTGACAGGAAGAGCATGGAAAATCCGATAACCGAGATCAGTGGATAGCCAATAGTTTTGGTTATCGCATAGCTCAGATCCAGCAAAGAAGTGCCACCAGAGAACAAACCTAACGCAGCACGTATATTGGGATACAACGACGCTGCTTGGCTCGCTGTGTATTCCAAGAAAGGTGTCGCGCACCAAGTTAGCCAACACACGATGCCCGCTCCGATCACATAAAAAAGATCCCAGAGCCTGCGCCCAAAACCAAATCTCACGCAATGCACAATTGCTGCACCCAAGGCAATGGGAACGCCAATGCATGCCACAATTCTGATAGAAGAATTGAACGCCGCTCCCGCCAATGGATAAGCAAGAAAAACTGCGATAGCTAACAAATTCCAGAGATACCTGAAACTCTTTTGCGCCGGCGCCAGGGCTTCGTTGTAGACAACGGAAACAGCGTTATTGTTGCCATTCACATGAACGTTCTTCTTATTGACGTTCCAAGTAAGACGCAAGGATTTGATAGTGAGTGCAAAGGTGGCCGTTACCGTAACAAGCCCCTTCAGACTAATGAGATCACTGAGGACTGACATATTACCCCTATAATTATTACGAACGGTACAAATCGACACCTATTGTACTACGAAAAGCAATGCATTAGGCACGCAGCACCTGCCTGAGTTTTTTATTGCCCACTATTTTGACATTTTCAAATTCCCTTGTAACCTGTATACAGAGGGAGAAATATCCCTGCACAACAAAAATAAAAGGGACGACGATGATAAAAATAAGAAAAAGCGCAATCACGCTACTAGCAATGCTGCTACCTAGCCTAGCATTTGCCTCCAATCTATTTGATGTTCCCGCTGGCGATGTCTCCATGAAGGTGCTAGGAGCAATCTTTGGTGGCTTATTAGACAGTGGTGGCGGCTCTGATCCGCTCCTTGCCGGTATCAAAATGTTCAATGGCGGATGCTTGATTATCGGTGGGATTTTAGCGGCCTACACCATATTGGCCGGGACACTGAACACAGCGCACGATGGAGAGATGTTGGGAAAGAAATTCTCTTCAGTGTGGATACCCGTCAGATATTCAATAGGTACTGCCCTAGTCCTTCCCGTAGTTGGTGGTGGTTATTGTGTGATGCAGGCCCTTGTTATGTGGCTTGTTGTCCAAGGCATTGGATTAGCTGATGGTGTGTGGTCGGCATATATGAGCAACCCTACTTCAGCAGCCAACACCAATGTAGCCAATGCAAGAGCACAAGTTCTCGCTGTAGCACAAGACGCTTTTAGATCCTCTATTTGCTATCAGTCCTACGCCAAAGCAATCGCTGAATCCGATTCTCTATTGAAATGGGGTCAATATTCTTACTCCAAAATTCAAACACCACAAGGCTATGTTTATGGAGATGCATCTTCAAGCGTAAGAAGAAACGGTTGTGGTGCTGTCAATTATCCTCAGGACACGACCATAGACACCACTGTCGCCAGCACTAGCCCTTCTACCAATGCAGGATACCTTGGCGATTTAGGTACCATTTTCGCTCCAATGGATGTGTCTGCTATCAATAAGGCACAAAATACCCAGACAGACTCATTAGTAAACAAAATGGATAGCCTAGCCAAGCAAGTTCTAGCTTCTGCTCAAAGTGGCGAAGGCGTTTCCATGACACCTGAGCAGGCCGCTGCCTACTACGCACAAATAAGCCAAGCAGCAGACGACTATCTTAGCGGTGTGAAGTCCACTGCGGATGCTTTGTCCACTGGCGATGCTTACGAAAAAATCAAATCTTCAGCCAGCAATCAAGGCTGGATACTAGCTGGCGCTTGGTTTACTAGAATCATTCAAATGAATGATCGAATCAACAAGTCAGTCAGCTCAACAGCAACCAGCGATTTCACATCACCAAAAATGGATGCTCTTATTTTTGATGATGCAGCCAAGTATCTTCGTGCGGCCGACTTAGTGTTAGCAAGCGCGAAAAACTCAACTCCAACAGACTCATTCGGAATCGAAACCAACGACAAAGAAGCAGGCGGTCAAACTCAAGTAACAAGCAACTTGTGGCTAAAAATAGAGGCCAAGATTACCGAATCCATGACAGGGGTGAATCTTTACGAATTAAAGAATGATGCACGCCACCCACTTATCATTGCCAATGACCTAGGAAACAGGTTAATTGCAACATGCAAAAACATTATGCTTGGCTTAGTCACTGCGATCCTTGGCGCAGGAATTATAGGAGCAGTCACAGGCACAACTGGATTAGTTGGCGCTGTGGTCAGCATGATGGGTTGGTTCGTAGATGTACCTGTCAAGCTTCTCATGGGTGTTGCCATGGGAACCGAGTACATCTTGCCTAACATGCCTTTTATTATTTGGATTGGCTGTATTGTTGGGTGGGTTCTTCTAGTCATTGAAGCCATTATTGCCGCACCTTTATGGGCAATCATGCACCTTCATCCAAATGGGGATGATCTAACCGGACGTGGTGGCAATGGCTATACCCTAGTCCTATCACTACTTCTTAGACCAGTTCTTATGATCTTCGGCATGGAAGCATCAATCGTTATTTCTGCCGTAATTGGTGAATTTATCAACAAAACCTTCTTCGAGGTGTTTGCTCAGAACACAGGGTCATTCACCGGCCTTAGCGCTGTAGTTGGCTTAGCAATGGGAACGTTGGTCTATTTCATTGTTATGTTCATTTTCATAAGAAAATGCTTTGGCTTAATGTTCCAGCTTCCTGATCAGCTACTACAGTGGATTGGCGGGCCAACAGGAGCGCAATTAGGTCAGTTCGCTGGTGAGTTCTCACAAGCTGCTGACAAGGGCGCTAACGCTGGTGCTGCTTTAGGCGGATTTGCAGCTAGTGCAGCCGCCAAGGGTATCTCAAAAGGTGGCGGAAAACTTGGAAGCTTCATTGACAATAAAATCAATGAAAGAAAAGAAAGAGCGCTCGCCGGAGACAAAAATCTTGAAGGCGAAGCAGGTCAAGGTGCTGCTGACTTCAAAAATCAGTTTGACGGCATGAAGGCCAATGTCAACCCTCGTGCTCTATTTAAGAATAACTATGCAGAGTTGAGACGAGCAGCCCAAAACAGCGAAGCCTATGCTGCTGCTTTGATTGGAGCTGTCAACACCGATCCTCAACATGGCAGAAATGACTTCGAAAGTGCCTTCGCTGAATCTGCTGCAAACGATCATGCTGACTATGGTGGCAGTCCTGTTCAAGCTGCCACAGACATTGGACAGAAGCTTATGGAACGCAATTTAGGTAGTGGAGAGTTCGGAAACTTTGCGATACCAGCGGCTCGCACTACCGAAGGTCAGATCGATGGTAAGAAGGCCAAGTCCGTCATGGCAACCATTGGGAGAATGCAGAGCAGGATCGGTCCAGACAGAACCAAGGACGTCCTTGATAGAGCTGTTGCTACGGGTGCCTCAGGAACCGACCTCATGAAGCAAGCGGAATCCTTCTACAAGGAAGAGTTGGCCAAGCCTCTTGAGCCTGCCCCTACCTCAGGCGGCGTAGATGATCAGAAAAAAGATTAACCGCGCAAGCACCTTCGGGTGCTTTTTTCTTGACTTCACCCAAGGCATAGCCCCCAAAAAATCGAAACATTTTCGACACCCCCTCGCAAACAATCTGTCAACTATCAAATTTGATAGTTGATTTATTCGAAAAATATTACCTAATAAGTATCGGTTGCGCGAACCTCGCCAACACGACACTATAATCAAGGAGATATTTATATGATAGGAATGAACAGAATACCTGTTATTCAATCCGCTGGAGTTGGAATTTTTGACACAACCCGAGTCAAAGACGTTAGAGCAGTAAGAGTGGGCAACTCAATCTGCGTGACAATGGAAGTGGATGAGAAGCCACAAGTCTACACAGCCGACCCTCAAATGTTGGAATACCTTGCAAACACTTACGGCGGCGATCTAGACATAATCAGCACCATCAAGGCGGGACCAGACATTTATGAGCATGCTCCAGTCTATAACCCACCTGCCAAACAGAAGAAATTCTGGTAATTGCCACACATGTTCTTTTCATTATTATGAGTGGTGGCGAGAGTGAGGCAATGTGAGCGGGAGCTCGTGAAACATCCACAAAGAGCACTCAAGGGAAGTGCTTTTTTGTCGCCTATGATTTGACATAGACATTTTTATCCATATAATGAAAAAGCCACCTCAAGCGGTAACTTGAAAGTGGCCTTATGACAATTGTCCGTCGCTATACGTCCGCTAGGATTTCATCAATAAGCTGGTGTCGCCAATACCAAAAGTAAGATAGCAATTGACAATCTCACTAGAAGGCGGGTCATTTTCTTGTTCATGACCTTCTCCTTTTCCGCTTTGGTTTGCATAGTTTTCACTATGGAATCCAAGTAGGCGGTTGCACTTGGAAGCGGAAGCTTCATTGTAAACAGAAAAGCACCACAGGGTGCTTTTCTTATTGCTCCAGGATACCCGCTAGAGCTTCTACAGCATGGAACAAGGTGTCCTTGTTACTGTCTTCTTTGAGCTGACTGAAGACCTCGTGTAGCGGCCGCATTGCCCACCACAACCAGGTGCCATCATTGAGCGCCTTCACTGGCTCCCATACCTGGTAGGTGCTCTTGTCTTTGTTCTGCCTGTTGAGCTCCACCTTGTATATCCCTCCGTCGTATTTGAGCCGACAGCAGCGCAAGAAGCGGGCTGGCAAGTTGTGGCCGTTCGGATCGGGAGCTTTGGCATTCACTGACACCAGCACGATCTCCCCGAAGATCTTCACCTGGTCTTCTACTTCCAGCAGTAGCTCTTTCTTCCAGCTAGTCCGATACTTGACCTCCACAAGCTGCTTGGTGGTCTGCTCCCGGTTCATGACCGTGAAGTCAGGGAGGTGGCTCATCGCGTCTGGGTAGCCAAGAGCCCCGTACTCGGCACTGGTGAGGCACGAGAGCTCCCTGAGCACCTTCTCTATCCCGCTGTCAATGACACGATACTGAGCGTCTTCCAAGATCGCTCTGACAATGCCTTCCGTCATCTCCTTCTTGATACGGCTAGTGAAGCTCATGCTCACGGTCATCTCATCGAAAAAGAAAAGCACCCGAAGGTGCTCGGACTGCTGAGGTGTCAACTACTTAGAATGTGCAACAAATCATTCCGCATCCACCAAAATGGCACTCAAATTGAGGTGTAATGATTGGGGCTTCCTCGGATGTCTCACTCGCCGCCTGAATTGAACTCAATTTCTCATCTAACGACTTCGGATTGAACCCAATCTGAAAAGTACCCTTCTGAAACCCCTGCTCAGTCAGCACATGGCCAATTTTTTCCAGAGTGGCCAAGAGGTGTTCGTGCGTCAGATGATCCATGATGGTCTCCAAATGCGCCAGAGAAAAATTTGAGGTCGGCGCTCCCCTCATTCGAATCCTAATTCTGTTTCTTTAGCTCTGGCAGGCAGTAAATGCAGCGAACACGCCGTGCCTCCCCGTCTAGGAATTCTTGGCTGTCCCCCGATCCTGTCAGCTCATCCCACTGCTTCTCCATGTACTGCTGGAACAGTGCTGTGATAGTCGGGTGGCAACGGACGATCTGTTCTGCGAACTGAGGATAGAGGCTCAGGAACGCATACAGAGGGTATTCGTCGGCCCCGGCGTGAAAGTCCGGTTGCTGAGCGTCGATAACGATCTTCTGCCCGCCCACTTCCACATAGAGGCTCGGATATGCCAAGGCGATGAAGATATCACCTAGGGTGAGGTTTGTGTCGACAAGGAACGCGATTGGCTCATTCTCAAACAGGAATTGAACGTATTGGTCAGACGTCGTCTTGTGGTTGGATTCCATTGTTTTTCTCACATGAAGGCAAACGTCTTCGCCAAGTCATGTGGTTGGAATCGATGATACGAGTGATCATGGTGTTGCCTTCAGTTTCAGCTTCTTGATTTCGGTCGCCATGCGGATGTTCTCATCCGTAGCAGGCACGGTTTCCGATGCCCCGTTGAGAAATACGATAACAAGCACTGCGCGATACTGCATAGGTTGCCTATCGTTATCCCATTCGATTGGTTCATAGAGTCCATATACAAAACCGCTGATCTGCTCGGGAAGTAGTGCCCCTAGCTTTGAACCCTCAAAGACAAAACTCTCTTCAGCCATTTTTATCCAATATTCCTTTTTCTCGGGTTCGTCAGTGTCGGCCCAAAACTTCCAGAACAGGGCTCTCATTCTTCTTGTTATGCTCATACATCCTCTCTTTTTACGAGAAGATCATACAAAGCCCCAAGCGAATGTCAAGATGAATGAAAGCACCCGAAGGTGCTTTCATAAGCGGCAACATGCGAAGTATAGCAAAACTTATTCTTTTCAGGCGGAATGAGCCACCTTTTCCTCACGAGCCTTCTTGCGCTTAACAGCAACCTTGGTGGCTTCATTCACGGTGTTACCAAACTGAGATTGGTCCGCAAGAATGATTGCTTCAGTTGCCAAACCTTCAGCCTTGATCTCTTCTGGTGTTTTCCCGGCCAACTTACCATATTTCATAGCAAGCTCACGAAACGCACGCTGAGAAGCAATCCAATCGGCCAACATCTCCTGCTGCTTCTCGTAGGTTTCACGAAAGCGCCCATCGTGAGCTGCGATTTCTGCAAAGGGCTTAGCAAGCAAATCTTTGTAGAAATCACGCTCTTCCTGATAGCGCTTCGCTTCCTTCTTGGCAAATGAGCCAGCGGCTTCAGCCATCCCGGCACGATGGTTCGCATCACTTATTGCCTCGTTCTTTTTCTTCAAGTCCTGATTTTGGCGATCAATGACACGCTCTTGGGAACCCATCTTTTCCAAGACATGCAAACCAGCAGTATAATTCAAAAAGTCGCTCATATTTTCACCCATAATTAAATTAATTTGTCAAGCATTATTTGTACACTACCGTACAAATTATGAAAAAGCAAATTTATTCAATGATTTATCGCTTATTTCGTAGGCTTGAAGAAATTTTCCCTAGAAAGCTCCCTCCTTACCCTCCACTTGGTATAGAAGACCCACCTCCCGGACCATATTCTGTAGATAAACACTGGCGAAGAGAAAAGAAAGAAAAGGGATACCGCAATATATGACCAAGCCTGAGCGATTTCTTGTTGCTTACCTTCTGCTACTCCTGCCATTCCTACAACGAGCATGAGAGGCGCAATAGAGAGACTAGAAATGCAAGCCACTGTCATCACGACCTTTACCCATTTGGTGGCGAGACGCAGCAGCCATTCAATAATTTTTGATAGATCGTCCATGCTTTTCCTTGTGTTCTCATTTAGAGGTAAGAAAACTTGGCAAGCATGTCAATAGTCTGATATAGAATAGTCTGGAATCGAATATAGCACACAATCACCGCCGTGCGTGCAAGAGGTTGACATGGGTAAGGCCGAGCAATGAGCTGCTGCATAGGCGGCCGCGCGAATCTCGCTTGGTGCCGCTCGAGATCAGATCGACGTCGGACGCAGGAGCGAGCTGGGAACAGCCTAAAGCGGCGCCTAGAGAACCTATGGCTTCTGCCGCCTAGGCCGGTATGAAGAACGAGTGTTGCACGGCATCACTCCTTCCGTTCCCAATGAGGGATGCGAGTCTCCGTCTTGCTGGGCTTGTACTCCCTCGCGCGACCATCCCTGACCCGATAGAACTGCTCTTCCCTCTGTCTCTGTTTGTACGAGCTTGGATTGACTTGCTGGGCAGTCATCCACGAATGAAGGGCTGAATGTCGTCCACATCGACAACATACCAAGTCTTCCTTGCACTATCCCACTTTGCCCCAAGCTTCCTTGCTTTGTCTTTTTCCTTGAACGGAACGTTTAGATTTATTCTCATATGAATTCCCCACCAAGGAAGACATAAGAGAACTCAGCTCACTTGTCAACCAGTCATCGTTGACAATATTCCGATTCACAATAAAATTGGATAGGAAAAACAAGGAAAACTATGGAGATAAAAGAAGACATCATCGAAGCTTGGCTACATGTTCCAAGCTGGTGGATCGATATGGCAGACATCGACCCCAACAAAGAATCAGAAGAAATCGCATACCGCACCTCTGACATACCTATCATGGCGATTCATAGTCAGCGCGGTTTAGAGCGGTTCCAAAGTGAGGGAAACAGCATCCCTGGAACAGCAGTCATCCTAGCAAAAATGCAAATGGAGGATATGATGGAGTACGCCAATTACTTCTATAGCTCCAGCAGAAACCACGTTAGCTCCAAATGGGAACCCGTTGTCAAGTTTGATATCGAGCATGGAAAGTTCAAGCTACCGAGCAGCGCCGCAAATGCAATCAACTCAAGACGAAAGCTTAGATAATCCAGTTCGCAGCGGTACTTCAAGAAGTATCGCGGCATGGAACAGAGTGCCATCCAGCATGGCACAGTGGTGTGCCAAATTTTTCCGTACTCGCGCCAAGAAACCAATATCGGATCTTGCGGATGAACAGCGGTCGCCTGCTAACCATGTGGCACCTAAAGGTGCTTCTATCTGCTCGATCTGATGTGCTGTACGGGCGCTTGAGCGCGACTACCATCTGCTGTCCGGGCAGCAGACCCCCGAAGCCGCCTTCGGCGTTTCTTTATATTTCGCTTTCGCTACATTGCCGTCCTGACGGACGAAGTTAAATCCACCCGAAACTATCCGATCTCACTGATCGTGTTTTTAGCTCATTTTTTGAGAGCAAATAGCCTGTCGGCTACCTCTACCTATCTAGAGACAAAAAAAAGCGGTTTTGAGGTGTTTTTTCAAGGATTCCAGGCAATTCCTGATCAAAGCTCTGCCTAACGAATCTACATAGACTGCTAAGTCATCTTTGGGAGAGCCTTCGCTCTCCTTCTGGGCAGTCGTAGCTGCCTAAGACAAGTCTTCCATGCCTCACGGCAACTCAACCTCTGTCCACAAATCGAGATCTCCGTAGGACATGCCCCTAGGCAGCCTTCCTGAAGAAGAGCCTGCACGGCGATTGAGTGCATCAAAGGACAATATAGCCTGCTGTCTTGCAGACTCTACCCGTAGGGCACCGAGACCTGTACCCGTAGGGTAGAGAGGATGAGCTTAGATCCAGTTCCGAGCACTGGAGCCCGAAGGGCAGCTAGAGAAGCGCAAGCAAACGGGACAGAAACGCCGAAGGCGGCTTCGGGGGTCTGCTGCCCGGACAGCAGATGGGGTTTTTCAAAGCGTGATTGAATTCCCCTGTAGAGGTGCAATCCCGTAGGGTTGAAAATATCTCTTTATTAGATATAGATGTGAAAAAAGCGAGATCCTTGATTGACAAGGGTTTTCAGATGAGCAGCGAGCCACCGTACATGTCCACCTGGGTGGACACCCAGGATGGCACTCTGGTCGATCATAAAAATAGTTTAACTGACCACTGACCGGCCTCTTGACAATAAAAAAATATTCGTTATTTTCATGTCATGCATTAGGCCAATTTTGTCCACGCGGATGGACAAAATTCTCACTTTTAAGGAATAAATAATAATGACCTGTAAACAACAAATAGTGGACAGCCACACGGGGGAAGTCAAGTCAGAGAGAGTCTTGCCAGAGAATTTTGGCTTTGTGATGCTCTTCGAAAGCGAAATCGGCTCCCTAAGAAAACTCATTGGAGACAACCCCAAAGCGTTGGAGCTGCTACTTCTTTTAATGGAGCAAATGGACAAAACAAACAGCATCGTTGCATCAAGAGCCACATTGAAGGAACTGCTAGGACACTCTGAACGAACGATTACCCGCTCCATCGCTTATCTTAAGGAAAAGCAGGTAATCACAACCTCTCGTGCGGGCAGCACCGTTATCATGCATGTGAACGCAAAGGTTGCTTGGAAGAACGGAAGATCCAAAGCCAAGTTCGCGAAGTTTAATGCGACAGTATTGATCTCTCAGTCCGAACAGGATGAAAGACAAGACACGGCTTAACAAAAGTTCAAGCGCGTTGAACTATCTCTCGCTCTTCAAGGAAAAGCGAAAAGGAGCTTAACCAGTAAACTCCTCGGCGCCACCTTTGTTCGGTCTATCTCAACCGTGGGTGGCCGCGTTGCTCAATATGAATCTCTTGTGCAAGATCGTTCATGGCGTCCTCGCCGGTCTCCCATTCAATATTGCCTTCCTTCAGTCGATCAACGAGTCTCTTCAGCGACCGTGCCCTCTGGAGCAGATCACGCAACTCGTGGCCGGCCCTAATATGGCTCTGATGGTAAGAGTCGTATTGGATATTCACTTGTCTAATTCTCGTGTAGTGCTCGTCCCAAAGCTTTACCTCATCGCACTGCGGCTTAGCCGCCTCAAGGAACCGTAGCTTGAAGCTGGCCGCGCTCTCATCCGAATCCAAGGCTAGGTATGCTTGGAGTTCGTCCGGCTGCTCAAACGCAATGTATTTCAGGTAAGAGTCGTCAAAGTTGCCCACTCTTACGAACTGGCGATACAGCCTCCCTGCAAGCTCCACAAGGAAGTCTGCATACCCACCAACCACCACGTCCGCCTTGAACGATGCGAGGTCCTGCACTGCTTTTCCGTACACCAAACAGAGCATGGAATCGATGTAGATGTCGCAACTTTTCTTGATCGCAAGCACGTCATCAAGAAGTGAATTGCTATAGGCATTGAAGGCTCGATCAGCCTTCTTTAGGGCAATGTGAAGCTCGTTGATGAGTGCATTGGACTGCTTAATCAACTCCTCACTTTTAAGAAGCATCACCATTTCTTTGGTGTGGGTCTTCATATCCAACCAGTAGTTGTACATGGTGTTGTACTTGGTCAGAATTCCTTCATCATGCGCCTTCTTGTGAATCTCATACAAGGCATTGATGACAGGTGAGAAATCCACCAAGAAGTGCCTACCATCATCCCTAGAGCGCACTAGGTTGTAAAACTGAGGAATACCCAGCCCCTCAGAAACATACTTAATCTGTCCGTCAGTTCCTCTCACGAGGAGCGAAATCTCTGCGCTGTCCATTTTTGCACCGTAGCTTACTTGAAGTACCCAATATTTCCATCCCAAGCCTGCCATTCCATAGGGTCAACTACCCTAGCTCCATCTTCATCCAGATAAATATCGGTATAGCCCTCAAATGAGCGTTTAGGGGTATAGATATGAATGTTGATCGTGCCTCCCGCCTTGAAATCGTCTCCTTTATTATTTTCCACCAACAAGAGAAGCAGGTGATCGGCATTCAGTTTGGCCAAAGCTTCCGAAACCCTATCCTCCTCCACCTGACTCACGATTTCACCAGTGCGAATGGCAAAGTAGCTCTGTCCGCGAACATCAAGACCTTTCACGATCTTGTCAAGAGTATCGTTCTCAAGTTTTATGATCAGGTCTTTCAACTTCTCGTTCAAAGGAAGGTCAGCGGTCAGCATATGGATTTCCAATGGTTCAGATAGATCGATTCTACCCCCTCACCATGGCACTGGCAATTGCCACTCCTGGCAAGGATAATTTCAAAGACCGAGATGAAAAGAAAAAAACATCTTAACCAAAAGTGTGAAAGTGCTACCATTTCCATGATGGAATTTTGGTCGTTCGGCACCCCGACGCGTCGCCTTCTGCTCGTCATAAGCACGACCCTTGATTGCGGGCATGCGAAGAACCTAAAGGCGTTTTATTTAATCGCTTGAGATAGAGCTATAGCTCACAGTAATGTTTCTTTAAACTACAACCAAATGAAACCACATCGTCCCCACGGCCCTCTTCCAAGTGCGCTGGAAGCAAACGAACTGAAGCTAAGAGCATTTGAAATGATTCTTATCATCTTCTATATAGAAGATCTGCGGCGCTTCATTATTGGAGCCATCCGTGGCACTGACGAGATTTTTCAGCAAGATGACAGATTGAAGCAGCAAGATGAGGACGGCAAAGAGAAGGAGCCGAGCGAATCCAAGATTATGCGCATGGCAACCAAGGTGCTGGTCGACGAAGGCGTTATTTCCAAATCTGAGAAGAAGGAGTTGGTCACTCTAATCAACTACAGAAACGCCATCGGTCATGAGCCGCATCAATTGACCGTAGACGTTGGCTCCTATTCTGAGCTGGCTAAGACGGGGAAAAATTCAAGGCGATATGATCACACGATCCTTGAACGCGTGCAAAAAATAAGGGACAAGATTCACAAGGAAGTCGGCAAGAAATTCATAATACACCTTGATTTTGATTGCCTTATGTTTGAGGCCGCAGAGAAAACTTACCTACTTGAAATAAAGCGACTTAAGAAAAAGATTTCAAAACAGATCAAGCAGCACAAGGAGCGGGTTGACACAACCAATCAGATCATACAGTCCATTCCGAAGGATGTGTTCGACGCCGCGCAGCCATACCATCCCAGGCACTATAAGGGGAACGGGACTCTAACCGAGAGCGGCATTAATTGCGTAAACCAACTCTTCGCAGCGGGGGCCACTCCCTTAGCTGTAGCCCATCTGATGAAGATCTCGCTGAAGTCTTCCAAGAAATGGCACCTCAAGTTCCGGCTAGGTCAGCGTTACTAGATATCAGACTCACTAATGAGAGACGGCAAATATGAATCTGCTAGGTTTTCATAAAAAATTCAGCCTTCTTGCCCAAGAAGCGCATCTCACCAAGAATACTATCCTCTCTGGTTTCGATCTATTGCTCCAGGCGAACTTCTTCCAAGACAAGGATGGCTACTTCTACTCCGCGTTCTTCCATCTTTCCATCGGTATGGAGAGAATTCTTAAGCTGGCGGTGGTCACGCATTACATGCTCACCAATGACTACAAGACACCGACTATCAAGCAGTTGAAGCATCAGTTCGGACACGATATCCAGACGCTATATAGCGAGTGCCAGAAGCTAATGCCCGCGTACTTTTCGCCCTCGGCTCCGCTCCCTACCCTGACCTCTCACGATCAGGAACTCATCGGCTTTTTCACTGAGTATGGGTTGCAGTCTCGCTACTTCAATCTGAATGAGGTATGCGAAGCCAAAATGGAAAGGAGTCCTCTGTATAAGTGGTTGGATGTCGCTCGCTCGATCTACGAGCACTACACGCCGTGGCACCTCCGAGAACGTTCAGCGACGAATCTTCTGTACAAGATGGACCGCGCTGGATACCGCAATGGGTTCACCATGAACCTCACTGAAGACGGTCATCCTATGAGCCAGTTTGACTGCTTCCATAGGCAGCTTGTAATCGAGAAGGCTGCTCCGCTGGTGATCTGGCGTCTCGTAGAAGTCCTCCGACCGATCCACCTCCTACTGGAAGCAATGTCTGACAAGGCACGAGAGTATGAGATTGAGAAGAACATCTCTGGCATGGTGATTCCTCACTATGAAGATTTCTTCGTCTTCCTACTCGCAGATAAGGACTCGATCAAAAGAAGAAAGAAGTGGCTGTCTATTTTCAATTCTTAACCTTCGTCAGACTCGCCGTCCCTTCTTGCTCAATTGTCAGACCTATGATATTCATCTGGGTTCTGTAATTTGACAGCGAACTATTATGGGCGCAGTGGTGAGGAAGGTTCCATATTACACACTGGAACCCTCGTTTTTTCGTGGAACGGTTTGGAAGGAACGCCTTGGAGCCAGAGGTGCTGTTCCTATCAACACGCCTCAGCGAATCTCTTTCGCTAGACTCGCACCAGGCGAAACTCCCCCGCCTGCTCCACCGAAGCCCACTGCCGAACAGCTCAAGGCTCAACAAGCGGAAGCTGCGCGTCAGAAACTACTTGCCGAACAGGCGAAGAAGCAGCAGCCAAAAGAACCGCCAAAACCACAGCCCAAGATCGTCGAGGCCGAGGATCAGGACAAGATCCCCGAGTTCGATCTTCAGGATGTGCCTGGCGCAATGGACAAGATTGGTTGGCCTGTCGCCGCCAAGATCGCAAGGAAGTGGTTCGCCAGCCCGAAGCACATCTACAACGACGATCCCAATTCGGTGCAGCCCATCGATGACACCACCGTCACACTCAAGTGGGCATTGGGGTTCGGCAGTGTCCAAAAACGGTATGACGAGCTGATCAGCAAGAAGATCTACTCACCTGCTGCTGCAAAAGAGGCCAAGAAAAAGATCACCAGGCACCTCAAGTCGATCTTTATCGACCAAGGTTCTATAAACCTGTCCTTTGATACATCCGCATTCGTAGGCGATGAACGCCAGTTCCATATTGACTGGCAGTACCAGTTTCAGGATATCCCAACGAGTGCGACTCTTGATGGCTTAGCGCTAACGGATCTGACAGCAGCGCTTGGAAACTTCAATTTGTATGCCGCCGTAGGACAGGTTGATGTCAGTGCTGAAAGATACTTCCAGTATGACAAGGAAAAGCAAACGAAAGCATATTGCATCGATCCCGTTGCAACCATCACACACATCTACGTTTACCTGAAAGACAACTATTCCTTCAATGATAAAGGTGATGGGAACAGCCAATATCTTGGACACTGGAACAAGAAGGACATGATTCTTTCTTACCGTGCCGCCGTCAGTGACTTGATCGACGGCAAGAAGGTTCATACTCAGATGGGTAGTTCCGAGATCACGGAAACCACTATTAATTGGCCTTATCTACCGGGCGACCCGATAGACAAGCCGGTTGATAAGAGGCCCGGATTTGGGAAGCTATTAGAGAAGAATGTGTACTACCCCGTCTACAACAAGACCTACAATGAATGGCGTGAGAAGCACAACAGGGGCGGTGATTTCATGATCTACAGCAAGCCCCTGCTTCTCAAACTGAGAAATCCCATTTCGATTAAATTGGATACGATATGTCGAGCACCAGAACCAATGTGAAGAAGAAGCGCCGCATCGCAGCGGTTGCTATCGCTCTACTCGTGTTGGTAGCTGGTGCAGCCACGCTTACCTTTTGGGGCAATCACGATTACACAGATTGCCAACGCCATAACTACAATAGCAAGCTAAATGGTGGAGTGAAGGAGTTTGATGGAAAAAAATACACCATCAACATTTGCGGAAGTGGAACAAACAACAGCCACTTCTTTGGTGATAGCTTCGATGCTGTTGTCTTGACGATCACTAACGAGCAAGGCGATGTCGTAGCGAAACGTCGATACAAAGTATTTTGGGACGGCGTACCCGGCCATGAACCTCTAGCCATTGGTAAAAATAGCATCACATACCAAGATGATGAAGAACAGGCAGATCACACCATCGCCATGCCACCTGGTTCTATAGACTGGATAAGAGCCCGACTGCCCTTCTTCAATTAGAAGACAGAACAAGCACCTTTCGGGGTGCTTTTTTGGTCCGCTGTTAGGTGAACCAGAGATATTTAAATAGGCTTGTTCTTATCGACTTTGTGCCTATCACGCTCCACTATGTATTTGACGGTATCGCTAATCATTCGCTCGACGGTCAATTCTCTTTCCTCGTCATTGGGTAGGCTCGCCAAGTACTCGGCCTGCTCCTGCTTAATGCGTTCAGCAGCCTCCTTGAGCCAAGCTTCCGTTTCACCCAAGTTGTATCTCAACTCAGAGAGTAATAGCATTTGCGCTTGGTAGTAGGTCAAATCCTCTTCTTCTTCCTCCACCCCACGCAAGGCGAACATAGATTGCTTGACCTCAGAGACCGTTGGGACGGAGCTAACATAGGGTTCTTCTTTCTCTACCTTGGCTTTCTTCTTGTTGCCAGTGCCTCTGGTGTCAAACATGTCATCGATCTTCTTGCTGACATAGGCACGCACCGCATACTGCCTCTCCTTGGTAGTATCGAACTGAGACTTGTCCGCATAAACAGCCTTGCCCTCTTTCGCAGCCTCCACAATCCATTCCTTGGAATCTTTCCAGTTCCAGCCCAAATTCATGACCAAGCGCTCTTGCATCTGTTCGTAGGTGGGAGGAACAAAGGCATGTAGAGCCTTGTGTACGTCCTTGAAGGCTTGCTTGATGGTTTCTTCAGTTACTACCTTTTTATTGGCTTTTGCAGAAGCTGCTTTACTAGCTTCCAAGCGAGCCTTCTTCTTCTCAAGCCTCCTCTGCAAATCCACCGCACGATTAGGATTGGTTTGCTCTTCGCTCTGGATAATATTGCGAACATCCAATAAACTGATTTTGTCAGAAGCTCTACAGTAGGATTGCTTGACTGCTTGATATTCAGATTTGACAGCAAAGAAGGTGTAGTATTGCGTATTTCGTGTTGCTGCCACATTGAACAACTGAGCATTGTTCAACGCTGATTCTTCGCCAACATGGAAGGTTTGCGTCTTGGTCACACCCTGAGATTTATGTACCGTCATGGCATATCCAAGGTTGATCTTGGACTTCAACGGATTGACCGTTTTCCGCTGTCCATTATCGAAAGCGATAACTAGAGAACCATCTTTAGTCACCTCTTTGATCGTGCCGAAGTCTCCATTTTTGACCTCCTTGTTGTTCTTCTGGATAACGATTCGATCACCCACATAGAATTCTTCACCAGCAACCGTAACCTTCTCTCCAAGCTCACCTGTCCTGGCACGTTGTGCCTGAATCTGGCCGTTTAGCGTGTCGACCGTCTTGTTGGTGGAGGCAAGCAAGATCTTCTGCTCGTAGGTTTCAGGAGCCTTGGAGAACCTATCCATGACGTCCGTGAGCATCTGCTTGGTGGTGTTGTACTGCTGAACACGGCCAGTGGATTCCAGCAGATCGAAAGCTTCCACGATGTGTGTAGCTGCCTCTCTATCGGTTTGCCAAGCTTCCAATCGCTCCTGAGCGGTTCCACCACGTGCGGCCATGCTCTTCTGGCCCGAGACAGTCTTCGCCACTTCCAGCGCATCCTTGTTCTTCTGGCGGCTTATTTCGGAAAGGATCGTGGTGTATGGCTTTCCAGCGTGCTCCTTGATGAACTCGTTGAAGGTGTTCCCGGCAGATACGGGATCGAGCTGGTTGTTGTCTCCAATGAGCACGAGCTTGGCGCCGGCGGCCTCCACCGCCACCAACAGGCGATGGTAATTGCGCGTGCCGATCATGCCTGCCTCGTCCACAAAAATGATGTCGGTGGCATGGAGCTCCACCTTGCCCTGCTCCACGTCGATCAGAAACTTGTCGATGGTGGCTGCATAGTCGGTTCCAGCCTCGTGAGCGATGGCACTGGACACCTTGCCGGTAGGTGCCAAGCCGTAGGTCTTCCTGCCTTTGGTTCTGGCGATATCTACAGCATGGCGCATAGCAAACGACTTCCCAGTGCCTGGAAGACCCACGACGATGCTCACTCCGAACGGCAAGAACACATTTTGTATGTACTCCTTCTGTTCTTCCTTGAAGGTGAAACTGCCTGCTATCTCGGCCTGCTCGATCAGCTTCTTGACCCACGAGGTCTGTACGCGGTTGTCGATCAAGGTGCGCATGAGCTCCATGTTCTGGTACTCCAGCTCGGCCAACGAACGCAAAGTGAAGGTTGGTTGGTCAAATGGGCTGTTGCTGTGCTTGGTGGCCCGTGGCAGTGCAAAAATGTCTGGGTGATCGCGCAGCATGGCGTCAGCTACCCATGCGGCTTCTACGCCAAGGCCGCGGTATTTGGCGATGTCTCGTATCAGATCGTTGCGGGTGAACTTGGGACTGCGATTGGTGAGGTTTTCCAGGATCTGTTCATCCGACCAGGCACGGCGGATCTCCTTCACCTGGTCTGCCTTCTTCATCTTGATATCGATCTCCGCAACCTTCTGGACCAACTGCTCCTGCTTCTCATGTAGGGAGACGATCTCCTTCTTGTTCACGAGCTCGCGTTGAACCTGCTTGTTGTACTTTCGAGAGGAAAGAAATTCGTAGTCCTTCTGATATTTCTGGTTGGTTTTGGCAACCTGCTTGAGGTAGGCGTCCTGGTTCAACTGACCGCTGGTGTACTGAGCTTCCAACTCCCCCAACTCGTTCTGGCACTTCTGGTAGAGCTCACGCTTGTCCAGATCGATGCGGTCCTTGAGCTTCTTATCGTGGGTGTATTTGGCACGAATGGCACGTGTGGTTTCGTCGTCAAAGGCAACTCTGAAATCCTTGATCTCTGAGATGCCCCCACCTGCCTTGCCCTCCACTACCTGGAAATCTTTGTCGTAGGCTTCAATCGCAATCTCGGGTAAGCGCTCGGCCATCATCTGAAGCACGATGGACTTGAACTGGAAGTCCACCCTCTCGGCCGTCCCGTTCTTGAAGAGCTCTCGTGGCTCGATCACACGGTAGGTGCCGTCCTCGAAGCGAATGAGGTTGGAGACGTTGCTGTGAATATGAATGTGCGGATCTTGCTCTCGATTATCCAAGTGCATGAAATCGTAAAAGAGCATTTCCCCACGCTCGCCATGTAGATCAACAAGCATTGGGGAAATGATCTCTTCCATAGCCTTGTGCTTGGCCTCAAAGATGATCTCCTGCATCGCTTTCTTCTGCTCAAGGCTCAACTTATCTGAGAAGAACAGGTAAGAAAAGGACTTGTCCAGAGAGAAGATAAGCTCCAAGGAAGTGCGGCGATTCGTTACCACCTCCTCCTTGATCTGGTCCAAGGTGAAATCGACACGGATCGCATCTTTCTTGTCTTTACTGCCTTTCTTTTTTAGGACGGTAAAACCACGCTTGATGTCCTTCTTGGATACCTCTATACCGTTTGGATAGTCGGGTGTCGTCAATATGTGCTTTACCTTGGATTTGATATTTAGGGACTTCTTCACATCTGGGTGCTCACCAAGCTCTAGCTCTGAAATCACATTGAGCTTCTTGATGGTTGCCTCACCAAGCAGATCAAACCTCTCAGCCAATCCTCCTGAAATTCTAGTCAGGTTATGAACAGTAAATTCCCCTGACTTTGCATAGTAGGCCATCTTGGGATCAGCCTGCATGTCGTCCAGGTCATCCAGCACATCTTGAACTTGCCTCTGTAGGTACTTCTTGTAATCGAATCCATGGGCAACGCTTCTCCACTCCACATTAATCATATCTTACTTTTCTTATTGTAATTTTCTCGCTCTTTCAAATCACAATTGAGTGATTCATTGAGCTTTTTCCTCTCCAAATAGGCACTAAACTCTTCTTCAGAAAATAGCCTTCCATCTATCCAATATTCGTATGGTTTGCCCTCAAGAAGCACAGCAGGCCCATCCTCTCGGTGAAGGACCCCATTGCGGTAATGCTTCGTATAAATGGATGCAGTGTCGATTCCTGTAGCAAGGTCAGTTGTGATGACTTTGAATTCCGCCTCCCCTGAAAAATCATCTGGTAGTTCTATTGTAGTACTCATTTTTTACCCCCCTCTTTATTTTCTCTTTGTTTCTTGTTTGGATCGTATGACCAAGTACCCTTCTTCTCATTAGCACGCATCAGGCGCTCTAGAAAGTCACGCTCTCGTTGCGAAAGCTGAAGCTCAATATCCAGCTTTTCCAGAAAGAAGGACAGAGCTTCGTTTAAACGATCAAGTTGAAGCCGCTCGACTTCAAGGAAGGTCATGACCTTGTTGTGGGACTCCAAAACTTGGTTGTACGTGCCTCTTTTGTGAGCCTCTTCGTACTCTTGAAGATAGAGCAGATATTGATTAACTGACTGAAAGCGTCTTTCTTTTGATTTTAAAATTAGAGCCCCATCGATTCTGACAGATTTAGTCGTCATTTTTATTCACCCCTTTTTATTGATTTTAACGTGAAAAAGGGAAAAGTAAAGAGATGACCAGGGTGTCCTAGACAGAAGCCTTGTACTTAGAGGGCTAGGAGCGTGAGCACATATGGAAAAGTCGCAGACTATTCCGTGTGTGCTTATGTTTTTAGGGGGTTAGGTACTTGATGATGAAAATGTCTACATTTCAGAGACTATCCAAATTCTACAAATTTCCGCGCATGACTCTCGAAATTTTTCGTTTTCTTGTGCATGAGAAAAATCACGGTGCAATACGATTTATTGATTTTGCATTTTGGTTCACCCATAAACTTGAGATGGCATTCCCATCAAGTCCACAAATTGCTAATTTTGCGATTTATAGAAATTCGTTTCCATGTCTTCATGCACATGGAGCAACTTGAAACGATTGATTCATGCCCATTTTCACGACAATATAAAAAATATAACACCATCATCGACTTGCTTAGATGAATATTTTCCGCTTACATCGTTGACATTGATAAAGCGGTGGTTATATTGATGTTGATAAACACATAGGAATGAAACATGACAAGACCACCCAAATCAAAATTATTCAAACAAGGAAATGTTGCAGATGAAGTTCTTACCCGCGTTAGTGCGCGCATTGACGATGACTTGTATTTGTTCTTGAAACGCGCATACAAGATTCAAGGTGTAACAATGGAGGAGCGCATAAACACTCTATTGAAGAAAGAGGCGGAATACATTCTCAAACAGAAATGGTATATCGATTACCAAGCTAAGAAACCAAAAGGCATCTTCGATCAGATTGCCGAGATGAAATTACAGAACAGAAATGGAACCTTGCCCTCCATTCACTCTGACACGAGTTCAGATGTCGGGTTTGATCTTGGACCAGAAAACGATGAGGAGGCTCAGTAATCATGACCATGAAAGACGAACAACCAACAAAACCACCCTTGGATGAAGACGTTGCTATGGCTCGACGCATGGGAATGCGTCCATTTGAAATGCACTACGAACAGGAAGGAACCAGAGAACTCTATACCGATGAAGAAATTCAACTCCAAGCTGCCGCATGGTATGGAAACAAATCTTTCCTTCAAGAACTTCTTCACCCCAAAAACAAGCTAAAGGTGAATCTAAGCTTCCATGGGAGAGAAGCGCTTTTCCATATAATTAATAGAGCTAAAGACACTGATGGAGGTGATAGAACTGGCGAGACCATCGAGTTGATCCAGCTCCTAGTTTCTCATCGTGCAACGATCACGAATGATCACCTTAAAGCAGCAGTAGAAACAAAATGCTTGGGATTGGTTCAGCACCTAGTCACCCAACTTGGGTTGGATGTAGGTGTTGTTATCAAGAGCAATGTACCAGGCACAGAGGAAATTCGCGGGTGGGCTAAGGAGTGGAAGAAGGTCCATAAACTCAAAACAAAGCTCTCCAGCTCCTTAAATAAGAAAGGAACCACCATACCCGCCAGAAACAAGATATGAGAAAAAACGGCAAACATAAGAAAGCAGACTTCATCTGCTGTTACAGAGATGATGGAACAGAGCTTCCTACATAGAGAAGATGGACCTGCCATTGAGTGGAGAAGGCATCGTGAGGCTAGATAGGCTAGTCTATCTCGCTCAGTCGGCGCGAGCCTCATCTTCGGGGAAAGCCTAGCGGCTTGCACTACGTGTTCCATTTAAGAAAACCAGGCATAAAAAAGCACCCGAAGGCGCTCTTTCAATGATGCTGCACTCCTCACTGCTGCCGCATAATATAAAAATTAAATTAATTTAACAGAACCTGCACTTGTATATTTCACAGCGTGATATCACAATTGCTATTAACATAGTGATGATTACCTGGAGCGATTAGATTTCTTGATAGGCACGCAGCATACTTAGGCAACTTCGTATTTGGTCTTGATGGATCACCACCTAACTCTCTTACCAATTCATCATGTCCTTCTTCGTGAAACGCGGGGACATTGATAGACCACTTCATATCTTGACTCGCAACAAAATATGAAAGATCTGCCGCCGTCAGATCGAACCTAGTGGTTTCAGTAAACACCTTGGGATCAAGCTTGACTTGCGATTTGATAAGCTTAAGTACGTGTACTTTATAACGATTGTTGCCCGCTATCGCATTTTTCCCTTGGATCATACCAAGCGCAAACCAATGAATCGCAGTCATGCCATTTTCGTCCGGGACATCAAACTTTGCCCCCGACTCAATCATTGATGTGATTACCCGATCCGATAATCCGAAGAGATGAACAAATCCTCTCCCGTGCATACCTCGGGGAAGAGGGTTTTCTGTGGCAAAACTTAGGCCGTGAGATTTGAATATTCCGATTAAATCAAGCGTGTATTTAGATTGAGGTAGAGATTCAACGCGGTCATTTTCAAGAATCGCACTTGGCAACCTTAGATAGGCTCCCCCTCCAATTAATTTCGCTCTGCAAGTGAATGCCTCTTCATCTATGCCTCGGTCTAATAATAACTTAACGACATCGAGCCTGGCGTACAACTGTTCCTTCTTCGGCACCCCTAATACGGTTAATGCATTGACTAGAACGAAGCTGCATTTATCGATGTCCTCCTGACTCCGCTTATACATCGAGGTCGTGGCACCGGCATCTAGTAGAGCTTTCACTACCTCTAGATTGGGATTGACAGAAGTGACGGCAACATTAAGGTACGAAACAGGCCGCCCCCCTTCCATGTATCCATCAGGAATTATGGTACTTTGCCGGAGTAGCATTTTCACATCGAAAACATTTCCATTGACAATTGCTGACACCATTTTCCGGCCAGCCTCTTCGAATGTGCTGCTAGAATGTGCAGAATTTGCACCGAACAGACCAATAAAGGCGAACGCCACAACCAAAAGTTTTTCCATTTCGTTCCCCGCGAATAAGTAAAAAATGGACCGGCACTCACTGGATAGCACCTCGCGTCAAGCCTCAGATGAGAGGCTTGCTTATACGCAAGAGTCTGGGGCACACATATGCGCATATAGTTGAATAGGCGTTACTCTTCCACTCAGTTTTTTGGTTTTGGTGTGGAGGCTTCGATTATTTCATCAAGAAATTTTTTTCCCTCTCAAATGTTGAGAAGCATTTCTCTGGTTTACTTGCTCCCTTTTTTCTAACAATATCGAAGTCTGGTGGTGCAAGTACTGCTGAGTTCACGTCCATTCTAATCAAGCAGGGAAAAATATTCTCTGGACAAAACGACCTCAAACTCCATACTTTTTCTCTTCCTTAGCTTCATTGCAAGTTTAATTTGTCGCCACTTCATACCTTACTCCTTTTTGAAGCAAGATACAAAACCACACAGAGAAGTCAAGGTGCTAGATCAGCTTATTCCTCACAAAACCATTCAGATCAGCCTCAACGTCAGGCATCTCTTGCCCAATGGCACTCAGAGTCAATCCTTCAATGAGAATCTTGGCTATATGCTTAAGGCTATTGTTGTTGGCCGCTTCGGCTAAAGGTAGCAGGCCAAGTGCGGCAACGATGAATTCTGTTGAGAAGCCAAGTTCCACGCCGTGATTGATGTGACGATCATAGGCATAGCTCACCAGCCTTGAGCCGAAGGTAGAGAAAGCGTTCTCTAGGGTGTAGATCTTTCTCGTGTCGTCGCACGTGGCCAGCAGAGATGCCAGCCGGACCGCACCGCCGTCCATAGGTAGGTTGATTGTCCCGCGATCTACAAGGTGCTGGATATCGGACCAAGGCAGTGCTTCTCCATCTCGTACAAGCCCCTCCTGGGTCATTTGCTCCACGAACGGAGGAAGTGGAAAGGCCAATATGGATAGAACGAGCCAGAACAGCTTCTGCCCCAAATCCCACCCCCTCGGAGCTTCAGCACCGTACTCAGCCTCCAAGGTGCTGTCCAGCAGCGCTTCTGCGTCCTTGACGTTGCCAGCAAGGATGTTCCAGAGCTCCAATCCTTTGGGTCCCTTGTAGAAACTGATTGCTGTCCCCGGTAACACATTCTCAACGGCATCGACGGACTTGTAGACAGGATTCTTCTTACCCACAAGATAGTCAGCCCAAGGCATGCCTCCAAGCTCGGACAGAGCTGTCTTCCCGAAACGGCATGCATCAATGAAATCCTTGTCTTTCTTCCCAACACCAAAGGTCTTGCCCGCTTCTTCCTTGACTGCCCTTCCCCAGTAGCGGGTTCGCATCGCTACAAGGTCTTTGTCCCAATCACCGTGGCTCACCCCAAAACTCCCATTTCCTGAGTGTCAAGCATTCTAGGAAATCCCCAGAATTCGCGCATTGTCTTCTTTATACACATTGAGCACAAAGATTAGGCGCAATGAGATAAGTCGATCAAAAAAATAAACTGCGTACATGCTTAACAACAAGGAGAAAAGCATGAACGATAAAAACAAACAAACTGATTATCTCAACCAATGCCTCAACCAAGGTGTAATCAATCAAGACAGTCTTGTCGGCATGAGCAACCTTCCAACAGCATCTGTTGATCTGGTGCTTACAGATCCTCCCTACGGTATCGCCAGCAAGGGAAAACTTACCAAGTCGGGTGGGAAGATTGTATCCACTAGCCAAGCATGGGGCAACGACTTCCAGGATGCCTGGGAAGACATGAACGCGTACTGGGAATGGTTCAAGCCATATGTGGCCCAGTTCCATCGTGTCATGAAGGATGGTGCGAGCTGCATTCTCTTTCTCGACCGCAAATACACCGGGCTTATCACCTATCTGATTGAGCAAGAGTTTGACCTTAGCTTCAAGAACAAGCTTTATTTCAAGAAGGTCAATCCGCTTCCCGGCATTCGCAAGAATAACTATCGCTCAAGCATCGAAGAGGCCATCTGGTTTGCCAAGGGTAAAAGCTACACCTTCAACTTCGGCGCACAGAAGGAAATGACTCAATGCTACGAGGGCTCCATTGGCAAGAAGACCACCAAGCATCCCACTGAGAAGTACTCATGGATGATTGACCCTCTTGTGAAGAACCACACGGACCCACAAGACCTCATTCTCGATGCCTTCTGTGGCAGTGGCTCAACGATTGTGAGTGCATGGAAGCAAGGACGTAAGGCTATCGGTTTTGAGAAGAACCTAGAGTTCTTCAAGATGGCTCAGGCACGTTGCGACCAGGTGCAAACGAAAATTGCCGAGGAACTTCAAGCCAAAGAGCTTCTTCGGCAAGCAGCTTAACGAGACAAACAACAACTACTACGAGGAGAAAGCTATGAAAAATGGATATTACAACGAAATCACTGAAATTGGCTTAAGCAAAAGCATCAGCGGACTCTACTTCAAGAGCATCAATCACCTTGAGCGCGAGTTCAAAAAAGGCAAGGAGCTTGGGGACCCACTAGCCATCATTATCAAAGGGGACAGCAAACTTGTAGCCCCCCTTGATTCTGCCAGCAAAGAGGACTATGTAACGGCTCTAAAGGTTGCCTGTCACTTCCTTGGAGCTGATGCCATCATGATGTTTTCAGAAGGCTCCAAATGGACAGGAACAGAGGAGGAACGTCAGTTCGTCATGGAGCAGATGGGGGAAATTCATGGACACGTGAAATCCGAAGACATTCTCATAATTATGATTGAAACTAAAGGAAAACATATCTTGGGGCATGCGGATGTTCGCAGCAGCAAGGTTGGGAAACGACGTGAGATTGGAAAGATTCAATGGTGCGTCATGGATGTGCCTGATGAAAGCTCCGCTCGCTTTTCAAATTTTCTACCCAACAAGGGCAGCACCCAATAGCCAGCCAACAAGCACCAGAAGCACAACTACCACCTTACAGGTGGTTTTTGTTTTTATCCCCCTCCGACTCCCCAATGTCAACTATCAGAATTGATAGTTGATTTATTTTTCACGCCCCATATAAGAACAATAATATGGAGACCATCAGATGGAATACAAAAACGATGCACAAAATGAATTTGAACAGATAGCGAATGGATTGGAACTCAAAATAGAAACCCAGTTCGTTCCCTTCAGTATATCCAGAAATGCCGACTCAAAGCAGAAATCGCTGAATTGGAAGGTCACACTCTCATCGATACGAAACAAGATGACCTTTGACTACAGCAAAGGGGTTGGGCATCTACCCTATCCAAGCGAACTTCAGCTATCGAAACATCAGAGAGCCGCAGTCGATCAAGCCATTGACGCAGCCGTAGAAACTGGAGTTGCTAGGAAAATCGCTCGTGGCGCAATGGCGTTTACCATCATGCCTGGGAAAGAGGAATTTCCCACCCCTACCTTACAAGAGGTTCTTCACGCCTTAACCGAAGATACTCTGGTCATGCACTACTTGACCTATGAAGAATGGGCGGCTGATTTCGGCTATGACCCGGATTCAAGAAAAGGCGAGAAGATCTACGAGGAATGTAGACTTCAAGTATCTAAGCTTAGTGATGTTTTAGGCGGTCCAGATAAGATTGAGAACCTAAGAGGAATTCTTCAAGACCTGGAAAGCCGACCTACTTCACACCACACCAAGCCAAGAATTTGATATTCAAACAAACAAGAGAACAAGGGAAAAACCTTTTTAATTACAACAAACTCTACGCCGCATGGAGATCGCGAATCTCAAGATCTTGCTTTATAATGGCTTTCGACCATAATGAGTGCAAGAGAAAGTCGAACGGTATTAGAAAGGATGAAAAATGCGCCCAGATCAACGCCCAAGAAGTCTATATGATATAGTTGAATTTATCAACAAACATAACATGGCATACGACAATGCCATAGCAGAATTCATCGACGAAACCAAAAAGATGCCCAAAGATGAGTTGCAGAATGCTTTAAGTGTAGAACCAAATCTACTAGACCAAAATGGACGCACATTTGAGTATTGGCAAGATGCTTATCTTGGAGATATTGCTGAGCATTTGGCTAGACTAAACAAGCTGGAAATTCCAGCTTGGACTGAAAATTACGATAGATTTTTGCATAGGAAAGCTTTCTTTGATAACGGCGGCCTCAACTCATTGAATGCCACCCTTATTAAAGAAAGCCCTCTGGCGTTTAGAAGAAGAGGCATCTTTACAGAAGCCCGACCATTGCGACGCTGCTAACAGCGATAAATCGTAGGAAGGCGAGTGTTTTTTACCTTACTATCAAATCTTGCGTCTCTTAACACCATCCTTCCCCTTGTTCCCCATAGAGTAGTTAAGCTTGATTGCTGCCCAGAGCTGCCTCTTATCTTCAGGCACCTGGTAGACGGCCTTGTGCGGCTTGTAGTGGCTTCGGAGCTCCAAGCACTTCTCCTTGTCCAAGCTGCGTCCATCCAACTGCTTTGAAATGAATTGGATGAGGCTGTAGGTAATATGCTCCTCGGGCACGCGGTTGACGGCAAGGAGCTCAAACAGATAGACCAGCTTCTCAGCCTGGGCCTTCTGCTTCTTTTCCCCGGAAACGAGGCCAGCAACCTTGCTGCGCCATTCGCAGAAGCCCGCCCAACTCTCCGCGTCTCTGTCCTCGTCGTACTTACATTTGAACTTCTTGCACTTCTTGCGCGCCTCCTCGATCTGCCACCTCATGGCATTAGCAACCGCCCTCTTCGCCTGCTCAGCCTGCTCCTGATACTGTGGCAATTGCTTGTTAGGAATTTCAGTGATGAAATCCACCAGACATACCTTCTTTTCATTGTTTTTATCCATACACACTCCTCTGATTCATTTTGTAGTTAACAGCAATATTTCTCTAAACTACAAAACAAATCAGAAAAGTCAACCCCACCCATTGACTTCATCCCCATATTTAGTATATTAAAAGGCGAAAACAAGGATAAACAATGGGCGATAGAACGGTGAGTGAAATAGAAGAAGAAATGGACTACCACCAAGAGGAAGGCAACCTAGGTGCCGTCATGAACTTAGTGGATGAACTAGGGAACATGGGTGACAGATTAGCCGTTGCAATCACCAACGGAGATTGGGATGACGCTCTTTACTTTGAATCCTTAGGCTTCGATCTCAGAGAACCCTTCTATCTCAAGATCGCCGCAAAACATAGGCAATGCGAAATCATCAAACATCTAGTCGAACGTGGCTCAGATGTTCATGCCAACGGTGAGGAGGCACTATGCTTTGCAGCAGAAGGTGGACACCTTGAAGCTGTTCAGTGCTTGGTGGAACTAGGCGCAGACGTCCATGCTCAGGAAGAAAGAGCAGTCAAACTAGCGACACATGCAGATAGAATAAACGTTGTGCCATACCTTGTGGAGGCTGGGGCAAGTATCGATGCAGTGCTTGAAATCACTGGGAGCGGAAACTTCTACCGCGAGCTACACAAGTGGGCTCAAGCCTACAAGACCAAACAAACATTGGAAGCGGAGCTAGCTCAGAAGGAAGAGCGCACGCCAAAAACCAAGATATAAAAAAAGCACCCATGCGGGTGCTTTCTCGTGAACATACTTTTGCTGTGCCGTTAGATCTGAAAGGCTTTGGTGACGATCCCGACCTTTATGAAATGAATCCTACCCGACCCGCCCGTCACCAACATTCCCGCTAGTGCATAGTGTTTCCCATGCTGGTTTTTGAAGCCAACAAATACCGGCGAACCACTAAAGCCATTCAAATCTTGATGCCAAGTAACGTTCTCTAGCCTGAGCCTATCCGGGGAGCTGCCATGGGTCAAATGCCCGGCAAACTTCGCAGCTTGCGTGACAATCTCTACAGGCTGTCCATCGGGATAGCTGATATCTGTTTCAGTTCCCTCGTAAGGATAGCCAATACCAGACAATACGATCCCCTGCCCGTCGTCCAGAGCTTCTTTTGCTATAGGATGATTGACAAAGTTATCCAACCACTCACCAAGCGGGGGAAGCTTTACTGAACGGTGAAGGAGCTGCTTTCTCTTCTTACCATCTTGAGGAATATTAACCTCAAGGACGACTAGATCGATGAGCTCACCTGGAATGTCTTCTGAATCATGCTTTAGCGAGATTGCACTAGAAAATTCCACGTAATCATCTTCTTTCCCGGTGCTCCCTTGCAAGGCAAACGGAATGTGCAGGCGTGCAGCAATCTTTGCGATGTCTTCTTTCTGGTCCTTGGTAAGGCAGTGTCGAGCAGTCAAGTAGTAGATTTTCTCTTCACGACGAGCGAAAAAGCCCGTCCCAAGGCGTCGAGGGTATTGCTCCCACCCGTCCTCGACAACGATGTTTGGCGATATGCAGTTCGCCGGAAACCCAGTGTGGATAAACGAAATTTTCGGCACCTCAGTCCCCGAGAAAGCACTACTTTTACTTCTTGATTTCCGCCACAAGAGCCTCAGCACCCTTGTTCATCAACGCCTCGTTCCCGTCCCTAAACCATTTAAAAAGGAAATCGAATACGGGCGGATTTCTCTTTCTATGGTCAAATATCTGATCCTGCAAGGTTCTGCATTTAGCCCTCAGGGTCGGCACGTCTTTCCCGGCAACGGCATCTGACCATACCTTCTCAGACAGATCCCTCAATTTATCCAGCCTGTCGGCTGCATCACTGTGCTCCGTCATTTGACGGTAGCCAAACACATACGTAGAGGCAAGAGGTGCCACGATATATGCCAAGAATTCAAACATATCCTTCTTTTCGTGGAGGCCATACGCTATCAATCCCAGTGCAATGGATACTAGGACTATTCTCACGAAGAGAGAATATTTCCTCCTCATCTTGCAATCCCACCATACATTAGATCTTTGACTGATGATTACACCAAAGATCTCGGGAACCTCACCTATCACGAGTGGATACCAGTTCTTTAGGCCAGCCCTTTTTTCATCACTTGTGCCGTACTTTTTTGCTTCCTCATGAATCAACTCGGGCTCGGGTTTCTTGCCAACAGAAATGTCATTCCAGTCTAGGCCCAAGACCTTGGTATCAAAAAGTTCTTGAACCCTAGCCGCACTATCCCTAAGCTTCTTAGCCCAAGGCGTGAAGACAAAGAGATCAAAAACCACAACCAAGATGCCCCAAAGCGCGACATAACCCTTCAAATCTGGCCGAAGAATGGTTGTAATCGCAGCACCGATGGCAACCGGCCCACTGAGCACCATTTGAATCCCAATGATGTTCTTGGCTCTTGAATAGAGGTTCCTTTGAGCCGCCAGAAGTTCAATGTTCTCGGGCAACTCCTGCCTTTGAATGATGTTCATAGATAATAGGTGGGGAATTTATCGTTATACAGAAGACGCCACCAATCGAAAGCCTCGCTCACATTCCCTGCTGCTCTAGCAGCTTCAGCCTTGTTCGCCCGCGTAGCCGCTGTATTTAGCCTTGATAGCGCATCGGTCTTCTGAACATCACTTTTGCAGGGATAGATGTAGCCAGCAACCCCCATCGGGTCTTGCATAGCGAGCAAACCTTCATTATTTAGGCGGTCAAGAAAATACTTCACATCCAAGTGATGAATGATGGTTTGTTCGTCGTTTGCATACTTCGCCACTCTCATCTCCAGATAGAAGGATTTGATAGGGACGTTCTGATAATATTTCCAAGCTTTTATGAACCGAATTAGCGGCTTGACTTTACCACCATGCTTCCGATCAACCTCGGCTACATAGTGGTTGTGAGCATCAGGGCTTGCCTCCATCCAACCATCGTCGCCATCTGCGATATCGTAGACCTTAAAGCCCTTTTCCTCTCTAAGATAGTCAGCCACCACAATTTCTGTGTCTTCTGACTTGTATGTCCCGAATGGACAGACAACAGCGGGGGTGCTGACCTTTACCCCAGTGTTAGGAAAGCGAACATCCAATACGTTTTTTACCTTCACAAGCGACGCTGTGGAGGTACGTGTTAACACGCTTCTTGGAAGGCAAGCCAAGTAATCCACATCACTGTACCCGCTTACGTTAGTGCCGTTCCCAAACGAACCAATCCTAGTAAATCGGTTCAAGCCAAAGTTGTTTCTCAAGCAGGTTTCGATTGAGGCTCGATGAGATTTCGCTGCTGCGGTTTCCACGGCAGACGTTTTAATCTTGTTGTGAAAATCGATAAACCCTTGTTCAATGGTGCGTGGCATGCCCCTTCCCCCGTTGCAGTGTATGTTTCTTCGCAATGTGCAGCCATTTTCGCATTAGTCAAGGCGCGCTGAGTGGCTTTGTTTCGCGTCGCCTCAGACGCGTATGCGACACCAACGAAAAAAGCTCCCGAAGGAGCTTTTTGAGGATGTTTGGTGGGCCCCCCGGGGGTCGAACCCGGTACCGCTCGATTATGAGTCGAGAGCTCTAACCGCCGTGAGCTAGAGGCCCAAAAACCGTGAATTCTACCGCACGCAAGGCCCTACGGCGTAGCCTAGACGTAGCAAAATATTTTTCATGCCAAGGCTACGCCAAATATTTCCTTGAAAATCAAGGCATTGCGCGCGCACCGAGCCCCAACACAAACAGTTATGAGTTCGCTGCTCTAACCAAGCATGAGCTAGGGGCCCAGACGAGAAGCAAAGCGTGCTACACGCTGCCCCGATAACGAGGCCGGGCCGGCATTGTAACAACAAAGACGACAAAGGGAACGAACGCCACCGGCATCATGCGGATACCGGCGGCGTTCGCGGCACGGATGCTGGAAATCAGTTCCCTTCGAGGAACGACTTCAGCTTGTCGGAACGGCTCGGGTGACGCAGTTTGCGCAGCGCCTTGGCCTCGATCTGACGGATGCGCTCGCGCGTGACGTCGAACTGCTTGCCGACTTCCTCGAGCGTGTGATCGGTGCTCATCTCGATACCGAAACGCATCCGCAGCACCTTCGCCTCGCGCGGCGTCAGCGAATCGAGCACGTCCTTCACGACGTCGCGCATGCTCGCATGCAGCGCGGCATCCGCCGGCGCGACCGTGTTGGTGTCCTCGATGAAGTCGCCGAGATGGGAATCGTCGTCGTCGCCGATCGGCGTTTCCATCGAGATCGGCTCCTTCGCGATCTTCATGATCTTGCGGATCTTGTCTTCCGGCATCTCCATCTTCTCGGCGAGCGTGGCCGGATCCGGCTCGAGGCCGGTTTCCTGCAGGATCTGCCGCGAGATGCGGTTCATCTTGTTGATCGTCTCGATCATGTGAACCGGAATACGGATCGTGCGCGCCTGGTCGGCGATCGAGCGCGTGATGGCCTGACGGATCCACCACGTCGCATAGGTCGAGAACTTGTAGCCGCGACGGTATTCGAACTTGTCCACCGCCTTCATCAGGCCGATGTTGCCTTCCTGGATCAGGTCGAGGAACTGCAGGCCGCGGTTCGTGTACTTCTTCGCGATCGAGATCACGAGACGCAGGTTGGCCTCGGTCATTTCGCGCTTCGCCTGACGCGCCTTCAGTTCGCCGGCCGCCATCTGGCGGTTGGTTTCCTTCAGGTCCTTCAGCGGCAGCACGACGCGCGCCTGCAGGTCGAGCAGGCGCTGCTGCTGTTCGCGGATCGCCGGAACGTTACGCGACAGCACCGCGCTGTACGGATGGCCTTCCGCGGCGATCTTCTCGGCCCAGTCGAGATCCGTCTCGTTGCCGGGGAAGCGCGCGATGAATTCCGAGCGCGGCATGCCGCACTTGTCGACGACGATGTGCAGGATCTGACGCTCGACCTGGCGCACTTCGTCCACCTGCGCACGCAGCGTGTCGCACAGGCGTTCGACGGTACGCGCGGTGAAGCGGATCGTCATCAGCTCGCTCTGGATCGTTTCCTGCGCCTTCAGGTAGGCCTTCGACTTGTAGCCTTCCTTCTCGAACGCGCGGCGCATCTTGTCGAACCACTCGCTGATCTGCGCGAACTTCTCGAGCGACGCGCGCTTGAGGGCTTCGAGTTGGGCGGCGTTGGCCGATGCCTGCGCGGCACCGTCGTCTTCCTCCTCTTCCTCTTCTTCCTCTTCCTCTTCGGCTTCCTCGTCCTCGTTCTCGATGGCTTCCGCTTCCTTCGCGGAGAAGCCGTCCGTATCGGTGGAGTCCGAAGCATTCGGATCGAGCAGGCCGTCGACGAGCTCGTCGACGCGGATCTCTTCGTTCGCGACGCGTTCGGCCATCGCGAGGATGTCGGCGATCGTGGTCGGGCACGCGGAGATGGCCATCACCATGTGGCGCAGGCCGTCCTCGATCCGCTTCGCGATCTCGATTTCGCCTTCGCGCGTGAGCAGCTCGACGGTGCCCATCTCGCGCATGTACATCCGGACCGGGTCGGTCGTGCGGCCGAATTCCGAATCGACGGTGGACAGCGCGACTTCCGCTTCCTCTTCGACTTCATCGTCCGACGACGCGGCGGGCGCGTTGTCGTTCAGGAGCAGCGTTTCCGCGTCCGGCGCCTGCTCGTATACCGCCACGCCCATGTCGTTGAACGTGCCGATGATGCCCTCGAGGGCTTCGGTCTCGGTGAAGTTGTCCGGCAGGTGGTCGTTGATTTCGGCGTACGTGAGGAAGCCGCGCTCCTTGCCGAGCTTGATCAGCGCGCGCAGCTTCACGCGGCGCTCTTCGAGCTCCTCGGCCGTGCCCGGCGTGCTCGTCGCGAACGCTTCCTTCAGCAGCGCCTTTTCCTTGGCGCGACGATCGCGCACCTTGGATTTGCCCGGTGCAGCCGCGGCTGCGGGCTGCTCGTCGGTCTGATTTGCGTCGTCTTCGACGGATACTTCGTTCAGCTTTTTGGTCATGGAGTTCGCCGTACCGGCTATATCGACTCGCGGCTGCTGGACGACAGCCGGTTGAACCGTGGGTGCATGAGTAGTACGTACTGCCGTTTCGTCCGCGTCGGCAGTCGTGTCCCTTGCGCTTTTCGCACTTGCCCGCTTCGCCGCCGGCTTGGCCGGCCCGGAGTCGGGTCTGGCGGCAGCCCGTGTTCTGGCTGCCGGCGCCGGCGCAGCCTGAGCAGTGCCGGCCGCGGTTTTCTTTCCCGCAGGAGCTGACGTGGCTGAAGACGTTGTCCTGGCGGAAGAAGCAGACTTGGCCGCTGTGACCTTCTTGGTCGGCTCCGTCGAGCCCTTGCCTGTTGCTTTCTTTCCGCCTGTCGTCTTTGCCATCGCGATTCTCGCCTCTGCTTGGAAAACAAACCGCTGGAAACCTTATATTATAGCACGCTGGGGAACCCTCTCTAAGCGCCCCAGCCGCCTACAGCCCGAGCCGACGCTTCATGTCGGTTCGCTGCCGGTTCAATTCCGTCAATTCGGTCAATTCCTCGGGGGTGAAGGTGGATTGCCGCGCCAGCCTGTCCAGCCGGTCGCAGCAGGCGTCATAGCGCATCTTGAGCACCGCTGCCTGCAGCTCCTCCCCCGCAATCCGCTCCTGCTCACGCTGCCGCTCGGGCACCGTCTCGTCTTCCGGATTCTGTAACAGCAAATCGCGGACGTTTTCATCATAGTCCAGAATTTCGCGGAAGATTTCCTCGTAAGTCGCCGCGTTCGAGGACGTCCTCAGGACATCCGACAGTAGCCGGAACTCCGCGCCGTCGCCCAGCGCACGCGCATGATCGACGACTTCCGCGAACAACTCGCCGATGCGCGGCAGCGCACGCAGGGTCGCAATCTGTTCGTCGTCGAGCTGCGAGGCGACGCGCGGATGCATCACCAGCGTGCGCAACGCGCGCTTTTCGCTGTCCGTCACGCGGCGCCGCTCGCTGCGCGCGGGCGCCTGGCGCGGCGCCGCCGCGATACGCGTATCGACGTCCGACAGCGCCGCGACCTCTTCGAACGGAATGTCGAGGCGATCGGCGAACATGTGCATGATCTGCGCACGCAATGCGTTCGCGGGCAGCGCCTGCAACAGCGGCTTCGCATCGAACAGCGCCTTCGCGCGGCCTTCCGGCTGATCGAGCGCCTTGCCGGCGATTGCTTCGTTCAACAGAAATTGGGACAGCGGCATCGCGCGCTCGACCTGCTCGGAGAACGCGTCCGCGCCGAACTCGCGCACGTAGCTGTCCGGATCGTGCTCGGTCGGCAGGAAAAGGAACCGGATCGTGCGGTTGTCGCCCGCATGCGGCAGGCATGCCTCGAGCGCGCGCCGGGCCGCGCGCCGCCCGGCCGCATCGCCGTCGAAACTGAAAATGACCGTGTCGGTCTGACGCAGCAGCTTCTGCACGTGAATTGGCGTGCACGCGGTGCCGAGCGTCGCGACCGCGTTCGGAAACCCGAGCTGCGCGAGCGCGACGACGTCCATGTAACCCTCGACGACCAGCACGTACTTGCGCTCGCGAATCGCGAGCCGCGCCTCGAACAGCCCGTACAGCTCGCTGCCCTTGTTGAACAGCGGCGTTTCCGGCGAGTTCAGGTACTTCGGTTCGCCGCTGCCGAGCACGCGGCCGCCGAAACCGATCACCTGCCCCTTCACATTGCGGATCGGGAACATGATCCGCTCGCGGAACCGGTCGTAGCGGCGCGCGACGCCCTGCGCATCGGTTTTCTCGCTGACGATCACGAGCCCCGCCTCGACGAGCGACTCGTCGCGATAGTCGGGGAACGCGGCCTCGAGGTTCTGCCAGCCGTCCGGCGCATAGCCGAGACCGAAGCGTGCGGCGATCTCGCCGGTCAGCCCGCGGTTCTTCAGGTACTGGATCGCGTCGGTCGCGCCGCGCAACTGCTTGCGGTAGTAGTCGCACGCGGCCGTCATCGCGTCGGACAGCGCGGTCGCCACCGATTTCGACACGGGCGCCGGATGGTCGCCGCCCCCGCCTGCGCCCCCACCGCCGCCGCGCATCGACGGCTCGTGCGGCACGGTCAGGCCGACGGATTGCGCGAGTTCCTGCACGGCTTCCGGGAACGTGAGCCCCGCGTGTTCCATCAGGAAGCCGATCGCGGTGCCGTGCGCGCCGCAACCGAAGCAGTGATAGAACTGCTTGGTCGGGCTGACGGTAAACGACGGGCTCTTCTCGTTATGGAACGGGCACAGCCCCATGAAATTGGCGCCGCCCTTCTTGAGCTGCACGTACCGGCCCACCACGTCGACGATATCGACGCGGTTCAGCAAATCCTGCAGGAACGAATGCGGAATCACCGTGGGATCGAACGAAAAAAGAGGATACGGCGCCCGGCGCACGCATCGCTGGGCGCGCCGGGAACGGGTCTTACTTCGTGAGCGCGGCCTTGACCTGCGCGGAAACGGCCGTCATGTCGGCACGGCCGGCGAGCTTGCCCTTCAGCACGCCCATCACCTTGCCCATGTCCTGCGGGCCGGCTGCGCCGGTTTGCGCGACCGCCGCCTGGACTTCGGCCGCCACTTCGGCGTCCGACAGTTGCGCGGGCATGTAGCCGCCCAGCACGGTCAGCTCGGCCTGCTCCTTCGCGACGAGATCGTCGCGGCCGGCCGCCTGGAACTGGCTGATCGAATCCTTGCGCTGCTTGATCATCTTGTCGACCACGGCCGTGATGCCCGCGTCGTCGAGCGTGACCCGATCATCGACTTCGCGCTGCTTGATCGCGGCCATCAGCAGGCGAATCGTTGCCAGACGCTCGCTTTCCTTCGCGCGCATCGCGGCCTTCATGTCTTCGCTGATCTGCTCTTTCAAACTCATCTTTCACCCGGGATGGAAACGTGAATCCGACGCCCGCGAACGGACGTCAACACAAAAACCCGCTTGGGACAGTGTCTCAAGCGGGTTGCTCGAATCCGGCATCGGCGACTCGCCGCCTGATCGGCTGCGCGACCGCACCCGATCGCGCGGAGTCGCCGGTGCGCCGCTCAGCGAACCGCGCGGCGCCCAATCGTTCAGTACAGCTTCTTCGGCAGCGTCTGGCTGCGAATACGCTTGTAGTGACGCTTCACCGCCGCGGCCTTCTTGCGCTTGCGTTCCGCGGTCGGCTTCTCGTAAAACTCGCGCGCACGAAGCTCGGTCAGCAGACCGTTCTTCTCGATCGTGCGCTTGAAGCGACGCATGGCAACTTCGAACGGCTCGTTCTCTTTAACGCGAATGATCGTCATGATCCGACACGAATAAAGGTTTGCAGGGAAAGACTACCGAGTATAGCAGAGCGCATGCCCAAAGGCACGGGGCCGCCCCCGGGCGCAACGGCGCGGGCCGGTGCGTCATGCGCCGCGCGCATACTCGGCCGCAGCCTGCCCGGCCGCCGTGCCGGACGCCCACGCCCACTGGAAGTTGTAGCCGCCGAGCCAGCCCGTCACGTCCACCGCCTCGCCGACGAAGAACAGCCCCGGCACGCGCGCGCTCATCATCGTCGCCGACGACAGCTCCCGCGTATCGACCCCGCCTTTCGTCACTTCGGCCTTCTTGTAGCCTTCGGTGCCGTTCGGCGTGAGCGTCCAGCCGGACAGCGCGTCGCCGATCTGGCGCAGCGTCTTGTCGGGCAGGTCCGCGAGCCGCGCGTCGGCCGCGACGCGATGCGTGTCGAGCCACGCATGCGCGAGGCGCGACGGCACCCAGTCGGCGAGCAGCGAACCGATCTGGCGCTTCGACGTGCGTTTCGCGTCGAGCAGGTCGGCCACCGTGTCGCGCTGCGGCAGCAGGTCGACGCGGATCGGGTCGCCGGGCTGCCAGTAGCTCGAGATCTGCAGGATGCCCGGCCCGGAGAGCCCGCGATGGGTCAGCAGCAGATCCTCGACGAATTCGCCGCCGCGCTTTTTGTCGCCGGTCGATACGCGCACTTCGAGCGATACGCCGGACAGCGGCGCGAACGGCGCCCAGTCCTGCGGCGCGAACGTCAGCGGCACGAGGGCGGGCCGCGTATCGACGAGCTTGTGGCCGAACTGCTTCGCGAGCCGATAGCCGAAGTCGGTCGCACCGATCTTCGGGATGGACAGGCCGCCGGTCGCGACGATCAGTGCACGCGCAGCGATCGGGCCGGCCTGCTGCGTATCGAGCGTGAAGCCGTCCGACGGCGTATGGCGCACCGCGTCGACGACGACGGGCCGGCGCCACGCGATGCCGCCCGCGTCGCACTCGTGCTTCAGCACGTCGATGATCGCGTCGCTGCCGTGGTCGCAAAAGAGCTGACCCTTGTGCTTTTCGTGCCAGGTCACGCGATGGCGCTTGAGCAGTCCGAGGAAGTCGCGCGGCGTATAGCGCGCCAGCGCCGAGCGCGCGAAATGCGGATTCGACGACAGGTAATTGTCGGGCCCGGCATACAGGTTCGTGAAGTTGCAGCGGCCGCCGCCCGAGATGCGGATTTTCTCGGCGAGCCGCGGCGCGTGATCGATCAGCACGACGCGGCGGCCGAGCTGCCCGGCGACCGCGGCGCTCATCATGCCGGCGGCGCCCGCGCCGATCACGGCGATGTCATAAGTTTCCATGGCGCGGATTGTACCTGCCCGGCATCGGGGCCGGGCCGCCGCCAGCGCCGGCCCGCCCTCGCCTGCTATACTTTCCGGTTACGTCGACCTATCTGCGGCGCGTCCGAAACGGCGCGCCCTGCCCGTACCCATGCTCGTTCTCGGCATCGAAAGCTCCTGCGACGAAACCGGCCTCGCGCTCTACGACACGCAGCGCGGCCTGCTCGCGCACGCGCTCCATTCGCAGATCGCGATGCACCGCGACTACGGCGGCGTCGTGCCCGAGCTCGCGTCGCGCGACCACATCCGCCGCGCGCTGCCGCTGCTCGAGGACGTGATGGCGCAAAGCGGCACGCGCCGCGAGGACATCGACGCGATCGCGTTCACGCAGGGCCCCGGCCTCGCCGGCGCGCTGCTGGTCGGCGCGAGCATCGCGAATGCGCTCGCGCTCGCCTGGAACAAGCCGACCGTCGGCATCCACCACCTCGAAGGCCATCTGCTGTCGCCGTTGCTGGTCGACGAGCCGCCGCCGTTCCCGTTCGTCGCGCTGCTGGTTTCCGGCGGCCACACGCAACTGATGCGCGTGACCGACGTCGGCGTCTACGAGACGCTCGGCGAAACGCTCGACGACGCGGCCGGCGAAGCGTTCGACAAGACGGCGAAGCTGATCGGCCTCGGCTATCCGGGCGGCCCCGAAGTCTCGAAACTCGCGGAAACGGGCACGCCGGGCGCGGTCGTGCTGCCGCGCCCGATGCTGCATTCGGGCGATCTCGACTTCAGCTTCAGCGGCTTGAAGACGGCCGTGCTCACGCAGATGAAGAAATTCGAAGCGGCCCAGCTCGACGGCGAAGCGCTCGAACGGGCGAAGGCCGACCTCGCGCGCGGCTTCGTCGATGCGGCCGTCGACGTGCTCGTCGCGAAGTCGCTCGCCGCGCTGAAGAAGACGAAGCTCAAGCGCCTCGTGGTCGCGGGCGGCGTCGGCGCGAACCGCCAGTTGCGCGCGGCCCTGTCGGCGGCCGCGGCCAAGCGCGGCTTCGACGTGCACTATCCCGATCTCGCGCTCTGCACCGACAACGGCGCGATGATCGCGCTCGCGGGCGCGCTGCGGCTCGGCCGCTGGCCCGAACAGGCGAATGCCGACTACGCGTTCACGGTGAAGCCGCGCTGGGATCTCGCGTCGCTCGCACGCTGAATCCGCAACGCAACGCCGCCAGCCGGAAAACGAAAAGGCAGCTCGATTCCGAGCTGCCTTTCTCATTGGCGCGACGAAACGTCGCGGCGTTCATGCAGCGTGCCGCTTGTCGCGCTCGATCAGCGCATACGCGCTGTGATTGTGGATCGACTCGAAGTTCTCGGCTTCGAGCACGTAGGCGACCACCCGCTCGTCCGCATCGAGACGCTGCGCGACATCGCGCACGAGATCCTCGACGAACTTCGGGTTCTCGTACGCACGCTCGGTGACGAACTTCTCGTCCGGACGCTTCAGCAGCCCCCACAGTTCGCACGACGCTTCTTCTTCGGCGATGCGGATCAGCGCCTCGACCGGCAGATCGGCGGCCAGCTCCGCATCGATCGTCACGTGCGAGCGCTGGTTGTGCGCGCCGTATTGCGAGATCTTCTTCGAGCACGGGCACAGGCTCGTCACCGGCACGAGCACCTTCAGGAACAGGCGCGTGTCGCCGTTGCGGCTTTCGCCCGCGAGCGTCACTTCATAGTCGAGCAGGCTCTGCACGCCCGACACCGGCGCCGTCTTGTTCACGAAATACGGGAACGTGACTTCGATGCGGCCGGCCTCGGCCTCGAGCTTCACGAGCATCGACGCGAGCATCGCGCGGAAGCGCTCGACCGTCAGCGGCGCGCGATTCTCTTCGAGCAGCGCGACGAAGCGCGACATGTGCGTGCCCTTCTGATCGGCAGGCAGACGGACGTCGAGGTTCCAGACGCCGACGGTCGGTTGCACGTCGCCGCTTTCGGTACACACCGTCAACGGATGCCGGACCGCCTTCACGCCCACGCGCTGAATCGGGATCTGACGGGTATCCACCGTGCTCTGCACGTCGGGCATCACGAAGGCGGGGTTCATCTGGTTCATCTTGGTTCAATCCTTGTAAGCCGCGCGTCCGACGACGCGCACGCCGCGTCACGCGGCAGCCGGAAAAGCAACATGGGCCCGCAGGCCCATGTTTTCCGCATCAATGAAGACCGGTTGCGCCAGTCGCGCCGGCGCCGCCCGCAGGCGGCGCCGCCTCATGCGACGCGCTTCGCCTGATCGGCGACATCGGCCGCCGGGCTCAGAAAGCGTTCGCGAATCGATTTCGCGATGCCCGCGCCGTCGAGGCCGCATTGCGACAGCAGCTTCGCGGGGTCGCCGTGATCGATGAACTGGTCAGGGAGGCCCAATTGTATTACGGGTCGGATAACCCCACTCTCCATCAGGGCTTCGACGCAGGCCGAACCCGCGCCACCCATCACGCAGCCTTCCTCGACCGTGACGAGGTAATCGTGCGTTTCGGCCAGCTCGCGCACGAGCGCCGCATCGATCGGCTTCACGAAGCGCATGTTCGCGACCGTTGCATCGAGCTCCTCGGCAGCGGCGAGCGACGGTGCGACCATCGTGCCGAACGCGAGGATCGCGACGCGCTTGCCTTCCGGCTGCGACGTCCGGCGACGCACTTCACCCTTGCCGAGCGGGATCTCGGTGAATTCCTTCACCGTCGCCACGCCCGTGCCCGCGCCGCGCGGATAGCGCACCGCGGTCGGGTTCGGTTGCTGCAGCGCCGTGTGCAGCATCTGGCGGCATTCGTTTTCGTCGGATGCCGCCATGATCGTCATGTTCGGGATGCAGCGCATGAACGCGAGATCGTACGCGCCCGCATGCGTCGCGCCGTCCGCGCCGACGAGGCCCGCGCGGTCGATCGCGAACACGACCGGCAGATTCTGCAGCGCGACGTCGTGGATCAGTTGGTCGTACGCACGCTGCAGGAACGTCGAGTAGATCGCGACGACGGGCTTCAGCCCCTCGGTCGCGAGACCGCCCGCGAACGTCACCGCGTGCTGCTCGGCGATGCCGACGTCGTAGTAGCGATCCTTGAAACGCTTCTCGAATTCGACCATGCCGGAGCCTTCGCGCATCGCGGGCGTGATGCCGACCACGCGCGTGTCGCGCTCGGCTTCGTCGCACAGCCACTCGCCGAATACCTGCGTGTAGGTCTTCTTCGCGGGCGTGGTCGACGGCTTGATGCCTTCGGCCGGGTTGAACTTGCCGGGGCCGTGATAGAGCACCGGATCGGCTTCGGCGAGCTTGTAGCCCTGGCCCTTCTTCGTCACCACGTGCAGGAATTGCGGGCCGCGCAGTTCGCGGATGTTCTGCAGCGTCGGGATCAGCGAATCGAGATCGTGACCGTCGATCGGGCCGATGTAGTTGAAGCCGAATTCCTCGAACAGCGTCGCCGGCACGACCATGCCCTTCGCATGCTCCTCGAGCTTGCGCGCGAGTTCGAGCACCGGGGGCGCGACGCTCAGCACGCGCTCGACGCCTGCACGCGCAGCCGCATAGAAGCGGCCCGACATCAGGCGCGCGAGATGGCGATTCAGCGCGCCGACCGGCGGCGAGATCGACATGTCGTTGTCGTTCAGGATCACGAGCAGCTTCGCATCTTCCGACACGCCCGCGTTGTTCATCGCCTCGAACGCCATGCCGGCCGTCATCGCGCCGTCGCCGATCACCGCGATCGAGAAGCGGTCGTCGCCGTTCAGCTGGCTGCCGATCGCCATGCCGAGCGCGGCCGAGATCGACGTGCTCGAGTGCGCGGTGCCGAACGTGTCGTATTCGGATTCGCTGCGGCGCGGGAAGCCCGAGATGCCGTCGTACTGACGCAGCGAATGCATCTGGTCGCGGCGACCCGTCAGGATCTTGTGCGGGTAGGTCTGGTGACCCACGTCCCAGACGATGCGATCGTTCGGCGTGTTGAACACGTAGTGCAACGCGATCGTCAGCTCGACCGTCCCGAGGTTGGACGACAAGTGGCCGCCCGTCTTCGACACGCTGTCGAGCACGAACGCGCGCAGTTCATCCGCGAGCGGTTGCAGTTGGCGACGATCGAGGCGGCGCAAATCCGCCGGGTCGTCGATGGTTTTCAGCAAGTCGTACATCGTCGTTCCATTGTAGGAAATCAAACGCGCCCGCATTCTTTTGCGCGCACCGTGGCATGTGCGCGGCGGCGGGCTTTCGCGTCAGCTGACCCGGTTCACTACCAGGTCGGCAAGTTCGGCGAGACGCTGTGCGCGTGCGCCGAACGGTTTCAGCGCGTCATGCGCTTCGGCGCGCAGCTGCGCTGCCAGCTCGCGCGACGCCTCGAGACCGAGGATCGATACATAGGTCGGCTTGTCGTTCGCCGCGTCCTTGCCGGCCGTCTTGCCGAGCGTCGCCGAATCGGTCGTGACGTCGAGAATGTCGTCGACGACCTGGAAGGCCAGACCCACGGCCCCCGCGTAAACGTCCAGCGCGGCCATCGTTTCCGCCGACGGCGTCTCGCCGGCCAGCGCGCCCATCCGCACGGCCGCGCGCAGCAATGCGCCCGTCTTCATCCGGTGCATCGTCTCGAGCTGCTCGCGCGTCAGCTTCAGGCCGACGCTCGCCAGATCGATCGCCTGCCCGCCGGCCATGCCGATCGAGCCGCTCGCGAGCGCCAGCTCGCGCACGAGCGCCGCCTGCTGCACCGGCGACAGCGCAGCGGCGTCGGTCAGCGCGACGAACGCCTGCGACTGCAGCGCGTCGCCGACCAGCAGCGCCGTCGGCTCGTCGTACTGCACGTGCACGGTCGGCTTGCCGCGACGCAGCGCGTCGTCGTCCATGCACGGCATGTCGTCGTGCACGAGCGAGTAGACGTGGATCATCTCCAGCGCCGCCGCCGCGGCGTTGCGCGCCGCCTCCGTCGCCCCGGTCAGCTCGCCTGCTGCATGGCACAGCAGCGGGCGAACGCGTTTGCCGCCACCGAGGACCGCGTAGCGCATCGCCTCGTGAAGTTTCGCGGGCGTCGCCGTTTCAGCCGGCAGATAGTGGCCGAGTGCGTCCTCGACACGGTCAAGCACGGACCGCATCCATTGTTCGAATGTCATAGATCGTCGTCTTCGCCGTCCGTGGCGGCCGTTCCGGACGAAAGCGGCTTCAGCGTCGCGCCGTCGAGCACGCGAACCTGCTGCTCCACTTTCTCGAGCTGCTGTTGGCAAAACGCAACGAGGGTCGCACCGCGACGATACGCCGCCAGCGAATCCTCGAGGCTCAACGCGCCGCCTTCCATCCGGGCAACCAGCGTCTCGAGCTCCGCGAGCGCCATCTCGTAATTGTCCGGCAACGGTTCGGTGCCATTGCCGGGCGGCGTGGCGCCTGGGGATGCGGTTTTCGCCATGGACGAGGTGTCAAATTTCAAAACAAGTCGGACATTCTACGGCAAAAGAGAATTTTCCGACCTGCCGTCGTGGGCGCCCGCGCACAATTCCAGCCCCATCTCCGGCACACAGTGTGCGCCTTTCGACGGTCGCCCGACAAAAAATTGACACAAATCAGGCACTTAATCCTAGCCTTGCGAGGCGAACCGGGTATAATTCTCCGTTTCCCTAAATCGATTTTTCGATGGTTGGGTTGTTCACTGCTTTCACGCTAACACCGGGAGTGGGAATGTCCAATCTGAGCGATGCGCTTCAGTTGAAGTCGGCTCACAGCCAGCTTCCAGTCACTGCATATTTCGATGAGGCGCTACTCGAGCGCGAGATCGAAACCCTCTTCAAGAAAGGACCTCGTTACGTCGGGCACGAGTTGATGGTGCCCGAGGCGGGAGACTATTTTGCGCTGCCGTCCGAGAAGGAAGGCCGCGTGCTGGTCCGTAACCAGACGAACCAGATCGAACTGCTGTCGAACGTGTGCCGCCACCGGCAGGCGATCATGCTCAACGGGCGCGGCCATGCGCAGAACATCGTGTGCCCGCTGCACCGCTGGACGTACGATCTGGAAGGCCAGCTGCTCGGCGCGCCGCACTTCCCCGACAAGCCGTGCCTGAACCTCGGCAAGAGCCCGCTGCAGAACTGGCAGGGGCTGCTGTTCGAGGCGGAGGGCCGCAACGTCGCGCGCGACCTCGCCCATCTCGGCACGAAGCATCACTTCGACTTCTCCGAATACCAGTTCGATCACGTCGAAGTGCACGAGTGCGATTACAACTGGAAGACGTTCATCGAGGTCTACCTCGAGGATTATCACGTCGTCCCGTTCCATCCGGGCCTGGGCAGCTTCGTGTCGTGCGACGATCTCAAATGGGAGTTCGGCGACTGGTACAGCGTGCAGACGGTCGGCGTGCACAACGCCCTCGCGAAACCGGGCAGCACGACTTACCAGAAATGGCACGAGCAGGTGCTGAAGTTCCGCAACGGCGTGCCGCCGGAGTTCGGCGCGATCTGGATGGTCTACTACCCGGGCCTGATGATCGAGTGGTATCCGCACGTGCTGGTCGTGTCGTGGCTGATTCCGCGCGGGCCGCAGAAGACGACCAACATCGTCGAGTTCTATTACCCCGAGGAAATCGCGCTGTTCGAACGCGAATTCGTCGAGGCCGAGCGTGCCGCGTATATGGAAACGGCCGTCGAGGACGACGAGATCGCGATGCGGATGGATGCGGGCCGCCGCGCGCTGATGGCCCGCGGCGAGTCGCAGGTGGGCCCGTACCAGAGCCCGATGGAAGACGGCATGCAGCACTTCCACGAGTTCCTGCGCCGCCACCTCGGCGAGTTCTGACGCGGGTGCGGCGCATCGACGCCGCGCGGCCGCCGGCAAACGAAAAGACGGGCTTCGGCCCGTCTTTTTTTGTTTAGACTTGGAGTGTCAGGCCATTTGCACTCCAGGGAGCCGTCATGCCGCACACTCACTACACCACGCTCATCTCCGCCGCCAATCTCGCCGAGCGCCTGGCCGCGGCGCCCGGCAGCGTCGCGCTGTTCGACTGCCGCTTCGATCTCGCCGACCCCGGCGCCGGCGAAGCCGCGTACGCAGCCGGCCACCTCCCCGGCGCGCACTATCTTCACCTGGACCGCGACCTGTCGGGCCGCAAGACGGGCACCAACGGCCGCCATCCGCTGCCGACCCGCGACGCGCTCGCCACGCTGCTCGCCAGCCGCGGCCTCAAGCAGGGTCAGCAGGTCGTCGCGTACGACGCGCAAGGCGGCGCGTACGCGGCGCGCCTGTGGTGGCTGCTGCGCTGGCTCGGCCACGATTCGGTTGCCGTGCTCGACGGCGGCCTGCAGGCCTGGGAAGCGGCCGGCCAGCCGCTGACGACCGACGTGCCGCAACCGGCCGCCGGCGACTTCCGCTCAGCCGCGCCGCTCGAATCGACGGTCGATGCAGCCGCCGTGCTCGCGAACGTGTCGTCGCCCTCGCGCGTCGTGATCGATGCGCGCGCACCGGATCGCTATCGCGGCGAAAATGAAACGATCGATCGGGTGGGCGGCCACATTCCGGGCGCGCGCAACCGCTTCTTCAAGGACAATCTGGCCGCCGACGGCCGCTTCAAGAGCGGCCACGAATTGCGAGAAGCATTCGCTGCCGTGCTGGCCGGCACCGAACCGAATCGCGCGATCCTGCAATGCGGCTCCGGCGTCACCGCATGCCACAACGCACTGGCGCTGGAAGTAGCGGGCCTGCACGGCGCGTCGCTGTACCCCGGCTCGTGGAGCGAGTGGAGCGCCGATCCGTCGCGACCGATCGCGACCGGCCCGAATCCTTGAGCCCCCGCGCGGCGCGACGAGGATGAAGCGGCGGCCGGTGCCGCGGTGGCCGGTGCTGCGGCGGCCGGTGAAGCCGCGGCCGGCGCTGCGCCGACCGATGCCGCGGCGGCAGTTGCCGCCGCTTGCCGTTTACATCACGCCGTACTTGTGGAACCACTCGATCGCGCGCTTCCAGCCGTCCTCGGCATCGCCTTTCACGTAACTCGGCCGGTAGTCGGCGAAGAACGCGTGACCGGCATCCGGATACACGACGATCTCCGATTCGCGCGCGAGCTTCGAATCGCTCGCCTGGATCGCCTTGCGCATGTCCGCGAGCGACGCCTGCGTGATGTTCTGATCCTTCTCGCCGTACAGCCCGAGCACGGGCACCTTCAGCAACGACGCGTGGTCGACCGGGTTGAACGGCGTCATCTCGTCGGTCTTGCCTTCGACGAATCCGTACCAGGCCACGGCGGCCCGCACGTGCGGATTGTGTTCCGCGTACAGCCACGCCTGGCGGCCGCCCCAGCAGAACCCGGTCACGCCGAGACGCGTCAGGTCGCCGCCGTTCTTGCCGGCCCACGCGACGGTCGCATCGAGATCCTCGGTGACCTGCCGGTCCGGCACCTTGCTGATGATGTGGTCGTAAAGCTCCTTCATCGTCGGATACTTCGCCGCGTTGCCCTGCCGGGCGAACAGGTCGGGCGCGATCGCGAGATAGCCGAGCTTCGCGAAGCGCCGGCACACGTCGGCGATATGCGCGTGCACGCCGAAAATCTCGTGAATCACGATGACGACCGGCAGGTTCGTCTTGTCGACCGGCTGGGCGCGATAAGCCGGCACGCTCGCATCGCCGGAGCGGATCTCGATGGTGTCGACGTCCAGCCCAGCGCTGTCGGTCGTGACCGTCTGCGCCGACACGGGCAGCACGGCCGCCGCGAAGGTGCCGCCCAGCGCGGCCTGCATGAACTTGCGGCGCGAGAACGGGACATGGGGGACCAGGCTGTCGACTTCGGGTTTCAACATGAATGCACTCCTCGATTGGGCGCCGCCGTCACGATCGCGGATACGCCATGACGGGGCATCGCACCGGCGCGCGGCGCGGATGTCGCGGCGGTTGGCACTCCGCCGCAAACGAAAACCCGGACAAGATGCCCAATAATCCGTTGTCGCGTCAACTGTCGGATGTGTAAGACTCGATTACGGCGCGTGGCGGCGATCGAATCGACATCGCGTGGCAACCTGCCGACGGCCCGCCGAATCACCGCGCGGTTGCGCCTATCGACGTGCATCGCGCGACCGAATCCTTGCGAATCGAAAAGAAAAACGGGCGGCGAACACGCACGACGTGCGCATTCTCCACCCGCTCCGCACGCGAGTACACGAGCAGACGAGTACGCGATCAGTGCAGCTTCACGCGCGGCAGCGTCGTGCGCCGCAGCCAGTGCGCGACCGTGTCGAGCATCATCCGCGGATAACCGTGCAGCGCCGCGATGTGCAGCCGGTACAACGACATGTACATGAAGCGTGCGAACAGCCCTTCGATCAGCATGTTGCCGCCGATGAGCCCGCCCATCAGATTGCCGACCGCGCTGAAGTGACCGAGCGACACGAGCGAACCGAAATCGCGATACGTGAATTCGGGCAGCGGGCGCCCCTCGAGCCGGCAACCGATCGCCTTCAGCAGGAAGCTCGCCTGCTGGTGCGCAGCCTGCGCGCGCGGCGGCACGTTGCGCTCGTTGCCGGGCCATGCGCAGGCCGCGCAATCGCCGAGTGCGAACACGTTGTCGTCGGTGAAGGTCTGCAACGTGCGGCGCACGTCGAGCTGCCCGAGCTTGTTGACCTGGAGGCCGTCGAGGTGCGCCAGCACGGACGGCGCCTTGATGCCGGCCGCCCAGACCGTCAGGTCCGCGCGCACCACCTTGCCGCTCGCGGTATGCACGAACCCGGGCGCCACCTCGGTCACGCGCTCGCCGAGCATCAGCCGCACGCCGAGCTTCTCGAGCAGTTCGGCCGTCGCCGCCGACACGCGCTCCTGCAGTGCCGGCAGAATCCGCGGCCCCGATTCGATCAGCACGATGCCGACGTCGTTGCGCGGATCGAGCTTGTGCAGCCCGTACGCGGACAGTACCTGCGCGGTATTGCGCAGTTCCGCCGACAGCTCGACGCCCGTCGCGCCACCGCCGACGATCACGACCTGGATGCGCGGCTCGGCCGCCCCACCCGGCGCCGTCGGCGCCGGCGTCTGGTGCTCGGCACGCATGCATGCCGCGATCAGCCGCTTGCGGAAGCGTTCGGCCTCCCCGACCGTATCGAGCGCGATCGCGTTTTCCGGTGCGCCCTGCACGCCGAAGAAGTGGGTCGTGCTGCCGATCGCGATCACGAGCGTGTCGTATTCCAGCTCGCGCGCCGGCAACAGTTCCGCGCCGTCGCTGTCGTTCAGGGGCGCCAGCATGAGACGTTTCGCCGCGCGGTCGAGCCCGGACAGCTCGCCCTGCTGGAACTCGAAGCCGTGCCAGCGCGCCTGCGCCGCATATTCGAGCTCCTGCGTGAACGGGTCCATGCTGCCGGCCGCGACCTCGTGCAGCAGCGGTTTCCAGATGTGCGTCGGATTGCGGTCGACGAGCGTGACAAGCGCACGCGCGGGACGATTGCCGCGCGCGCCGTAACGATCGCCGAGCCGCGTCGCCAGTTCCAGGCCGCCCGCGCCTCCGCCTACGATGATGATCCGATGCATCCGATTCCCCCTTTGCGATTCGAAACTGCTGCCGCCGGACGAAGCAAACGCGATGCATTCGCGCCGTCCGGTGGATTAACCGGTTCGGACATCGTCGATGTGCAGTTCGAAGCACTTCGATGCGGCCGATCCGGAACGCGGGGCGCGCCGCCCCGCATCAATGACATGACTGACATGCATTGTCCGGGAGCTTGCGCGTTGACCACAAGCAAACCATCTCGATATTCGGCATCCCTGCAACAATATGCCGCGGGGAACGGGGAGCGCCCGGGGGTGCGTCAGTGTGCCTCTTCCCAGTTCGCACCGGCGCCCACTTCGGCGACCAGCGGCACCTTCAGCTTCGCGACGCCGCACATCATTTCCGGCAATTTCTCGCGCACCAGCGACAGCTCGCTTTCGGGCACCTCGAGCACCAGTTCGTCGTGCACCTGCATGATCATCCGCGACGCGAGCCGGTCACGCGTGAGCCAGTCGTCCACCGCGATCATCGACAGCTTGATCAGGTCGGCCGCCGTGCCCTGCATCGGTGCATTGATGGCCGCGCGCTCGGCCGCCTGGCGGCGCGGGCCGTTGCCGCCATTGATCTCGGGCAGCCACAGGCGGCGACCGAACACGGTTTCGACGTAGCCCTTCTCCTTCGCGGTCGCGCGCGTGTCTTCCATGTACTGCGCGACGCCCGGGTAGCGGGCGAAATAGCGGTCGATATAGAGCTTCGCCGCATCGCGCGTGATGCCGAGATTCGACGCGAGCCCGAACGCGCTCATCCCGTAGATGAGCCCGAAGTTGATCACCTTCGCGATCCGGCGCTGGTCGGAATTGACCTCCAGCGGCGTCACGCCGAACACTTCGGCGGCCGTCGCGCGGTGGATGTCCTCGCCCTGCGAGAACGCGCGCAGCAGCGACGCGTCGCCCGAGATATGGGCCATGATCCGCAATTCGATCTGCGAATAGTCGGCCGACACGATCCGGTGGCCCGGCGCGGCGATGAACGCCTCGCGGATGCGCCGGCCTTCGGCCGTGCGCACCGGAATGTTCTGAAGATTGGGGTCGTTCGACGCAAGACGGCCCGTCACCGCGACCGCTTGCGCATAGTTCGTGTGCACGCGGCCGGTGGTGGGGTTCACCATGCGCGGCAGCTTGTCGGTATAGGTCGACTTCAGTTTCGACAGCCCGCGATGCTCGAGCAGCAGCTTCGGCAGCGGGTAGTCCTCGGCCAGCTTCTGCAGCACTTCCTCGTCGGTCGACGGCGCGCCGCTCGGCGTCTTCTTCACGACCGGCAACTGCAGCTTCTCGAAGAAGATCTGCCCGATCTGCTTCGGCGACCCGAGATTGAATTCGCCGCCCGCCAGTTCGTACGCCTGCCCTTCGAGCTCGATCAGACGCGTCGCAATTTCGGTGCTCTGCGCCTGCAGACGCGCATCGTCGATCAGCACGCCCGTACGCTCCATCTTGCGCAGCACGAGCGACACCGGCATCTCGATCTCGCGATACACGCGCTCGAGGCCCGGCTCGCGCGCGACCTGCGGATACAGCGCGTGATGAAGCTGCAGCGTGATGTCGGCGTCCTCGGCTGCATATTCGGCGGCCTGCGCGAGCGCCACTTCGTCGAAACCGATCTGCTTCGCGCCCTTGCCGGCCACGTCCTCGTACTTGATCGTCTTGACGCCCAGATGACGCAGCGCGAGGCTGTCCATGTCGTGCGTGCGGTGCGATTCGAGCACGTACGACTCGAGCAGCGTGTCGTGCTCGATGCCGTTCAGTTCGATGCCGTAGTTCGCGAGCACCTGTGCGTCGTACTTCAGGTGCTGGCCGACCTTCTTGCGATCGGCCGATTCGAGCCACGGCTTCAGGCGCGCGAGCACCTCGTCGAGCGGAAGCTGCTCGGGCATGTCGGGGCCGCGGTGCGCGACCGGCAGGTAGGCCGCCTTGCCCGGCTCGACCGAGAACGACAGGCCGACGAGCCGCGCGAGCATCGGGTCGAGCGCGGTGGTCTCGGTGTCGAACGCGGTCAGCGCGGCCGCATCGATCTTCGCGAACCACGCGTCGAACTGCTCCCACGTCTGGATCGTGTCGTATTCGCGCACGACGTCGGTCGCGATCACCGGGGCCGGCTCGCCTTCCGGCGCATCGGCGCCGCCGCCTTCCGCGGGTGCGCTGTCGACTTCGCGCAGCCAGGTCTTGAAGCCGTAGCGCGCGAAGATGTCGCGCAGCAGCTCGCGCGCCTCGCCGTCGCTCTTCAGCGATGCCTCGATCGATTCGAGATGCGGCGCGAGATCGCAGGCCGTCTCGACCGTCACGAGCTTGCGACCGAGCGGCAGGAAATCGAGTGCGCGGCGCAGGTTGTCGCCGACCACGCCCTTGATCTCGGCCGCGTGTTCGATCACGCCGTCGAGGCTGTCGTATTGCGACAGCCATTTCACGGCCGTCTTCGGCCCGCACTTCTCGACGCCCGGCACGTTGTCGACGGTATCGCCGATCAGCGCGAGGTAGTCGATGATCCGCTCGGGCGGCACGCCGAACTTCGCGATCACGCCGTCGCGATCGAGCGTCTCGTTGGTCATCGTGTTGACGAGCGTGACGCGCTCGGTCACGAGTTGCGCGAGATCCTTGTCGCCGGTCGACACGATCACGTTCATCCCGTGCTGCTCCGCTTCGCGCGCGAGCGTGCCGATCACGTCGTCGGCCTCGACGCCTTCGACCATCAGCAACGGCCAGCCGAGCGCGCGCACGGCGCCGTGGATCGGCTCGACCTGCAATGCGAGGTCGGGCGGCATCGACGGACGGTTTGCCTTATAGTCGGCATAAAGGTCGTCGCGGAACGTCTTGCCCTTTGCATCGAACACGCAAGCGCTATACTCTGCACTGACTTCCTTGCGCATACGGCGCAGCATGTTGATGATTCCGTAGAGCGCTCCGGTCGGCTCCCCGCCAGGGCCACGCAAATCAGGCATCGCATGGTAAGCCCGATACAGATAGCTCGAACCGTCAACCAATAGCAGGGTCTTACCTTCCAGATTTCGTTCTTCAGGCATTATGAACAAGAGAAAAGTGATTCCGAGTCTGCGTTCGCTCGCAGATCAAGAACGCGCGACGGCCAAGAAGGCGCGCGCATCGTGGCAGATGTTCACGATTATGGCAGAGTTTATCGAGGCGACCGAGTACCTGTCGGAGATCCGCCCGGCCGTCAGCATCTACGGTTCTGCCCGCCTCAAACCCGATACGCCGCACTACAAGCTCGCGGTGCAGATCGCGCGCAAGCTGTCGGACGCCGGCTTCGCCGTGATCTCCGGCGGCGGCCCCGGCATCATGGAAGCCGCGAACAAGGGTGCGCACGCCGGCAAGGCGCCGTCGGTCGGCCTGAACATCGAGCTGCCGCATGAGCAGGCCGGCAATCACTACCAGGACATCTCGCTGCGCTTCCGCCATTTCTTCACGCGCAAGGTCACGTTCGTGAAGAACTCCGATGCGGTGATCGTGATGCCGGGCGGCTTCGGCACGCTCGACGAGCTGTCCGAAGTGCTCACGCTGATCCAGACGAAGAAGTCGCGCCTCGTGCCGATCATTCTCGTCGGCAGCGAGTTCTGGCAGGGACTGCTGCAATGGTTCCGCGATCAGCTGATTCCGAACGGCCTGATCAACCCGGAAGACATGGACCTGATGCAGGTGATCGACGACCCCGACCAGGTGCTCGACGCGGTGCTCGCGTTCTACGAGGACAGCGGCGAGGAAGAAGGCTCGGACGAAGATCATCCGCCGCGCCCGGAAGAAGACCGGATGTTCTATCTGTAACCGGTCAATGACGACAGCCGGCCCGATGGCCGGCTGTCGCGCTTCGACGCCATGGGCATCGCGATCCGGCGGCCCGCCGGGCGTGACTTTGTAACGCGCTGTTAATACTCGTTCGCCGCTGCGCGCGGTCGAATGTCAAATCCCCGCCGTCGGCGCTGCGCGATGTCGCGGGATCGCCCACACCGGCGGCCCGTCACTGTCAAATGGATGCCCCGTCGCGCGCCTGCGCACCGCCAATCCTCCGTAATAATCACGACTCGCCTTTTCCGTCGCACGCCAGCACACTTCATCGTGTCGGTGCGGCGATCCCCCGGTGGAACGGTCCCCCTCGCTTCCATCGCGTCGCGCCGACCCATTCATCACCACACCACGGAAAAGAACATGCAACGCTCGCTGATCGCCCTCGCCTTCGCCGGCCTCGGCCTTTCGCTGTCCGGCCTCGCTCACGCCGTCAACGTCGACGTCAACATCGGCACGCCCCCGCCGGTCGTCGTCGCGCCCGCACCCGTCGTGGTCGCACCGGCGCCGGTGATCGTCGGCTGGCACGGCGACCGCTACTGGGACGGCCGCCGCTACTGGGAACGCCGCGAGTGGGAAGATCACGAGCGTCATCGCGGTCATGGCGGCTATCACTGCCCGCCGGGGCACGCGAAGAAGGGCGAGTGCTGAGCGCCTGAGCACGGGGCCATCCGGCCTTCGCATCGAAACGAAAAAAACGAGGCCGCACGCGAACCCGGGTTCGCGTGCGGCCTTTGTCGTGACGGACGCCGTTGCGCCGTGTCGTTACTGAAACGCCACTTCCGCGAAGCTTCTCAGCTTGCGGCTATGCAGCTTGTCGAGCCCGTTCGTGCGCAGGATCTCCATCGCCTTCACGCCGATCTGCAGATGCTGGTCGACCTGCCCGCGATAGAACGTGTCGGCCATGCCCGGCAGTTTCAGTTCGCCGTGCAGCGGCTTGTCCGATACGCACAGCAGCGTGCCGTACGGCACCCGGAAGCGGAAGCCGTTCGCGGCGATCGTCGCGCTTTCCATGTCGAGTGCGATCGCGCGGCTCTGCGACAGCCGCTGCACGGGCTCGCGATGGTCGCGCAGCTCCCAGTTGCGGTTGTCGACGCTCGCGACCGTGCCGGTGCGCATCACGCGCTTCAGTTCCGCACCTTCGAGCCGCGTGACCTCGGCCACACCGCGCTCGAGCGCGAGCTGCACTTCGGCCAGCGCCGGAATCGGCACCCACAGCGGCAGGTCGGCGTCGAGCACGTGATCCTCCCGCACGTAACCGTGCGCGAGCACGTAGTCGCCGAGACGCTGCGTGTTGCGCAGCCCCGCGCAGTGACCGAGCATCACCCACGCGTGCGGACGCAGTACCGCGATGTGATCGGTGATCGTCTTCGCGTTCGACGGGCCGACGCCGATGTTGACCATCGTGATCCCGCTGCCGTCCGCGCGCTTCAGGTGATACGCGGGCATCTGCGGCAGGCGCGGCGGCGCGGTGCCCTCGGCCGGTTCGCCGCCGAGGTTCGCGTTGTACGTGACGACGTCGCCCGGCTCGACGAACGCGCTGTATTCGCTGCGGTACGCGCGCACCTCGGGGTCGTCGCTTTCCGTCATCAGCGTACGGCCGAGCTTCACGAACTCGTCGATGTAGAACTGGTAGTTCGTGTACAGCACGTAGTTCTGGAAGTGCGTGGGCGACGTCGCCGTGTAGTGGCGCAGCCGGTGCAGCGAGAAGTCGACGCGTGCGGCCGTGAACAGCGCGAGCGGATGCGGCTCGCCCGGCGCCGGCTCGAACGTGCCGTTGACGATGCGATCGTCGAGATACGACAGATCGGGCGTGTCGAAGATGTCGCGCATCGCGAGCAGGCGGTCGCGATCGAGTTCGCCCTCGAGATGAATGCCTTCCGGAAACGCGAAATGAATCGGAATCGGCTGCGACGACACGCCGATCTCGATCTTCACATGGTGGTTCTTCGACAGCAGGCGCAGTTGCTCGCGGTAGTAGTTCGCGAAGAGATCGGGGCGCGTGACCGTCGTCTCGAATACGCCGGGACCCGCGACGAAGCCGTACGAGCGGCGCGAATCGACGTGCGTGTTGACGTCGGTGCGGATCCGCACGAACGGGTAGCACGCGCGCACGTGCTCGGTAATCGGTTCGTGGCGGCGATAGCGCGCAAACGCATCGCGCAGGAAGCCCGTATTCGTGTCGTAAATGGCGGACAGCCGCGCAACGGCGGCGATCGGATCGTCGAAAGCCTCGACCGACGGGCTTTCGGGCGACAGCACACGGTGCCGGCGGCTCAAATCGTTCTTCATTTTCATCACCTCGTCTGATCCGACGACATTACCACGGAACCCCGTCGCCTTTATGGCTGCCCCTGCGCGCGCAAGGGCCGGATGGCGCGCAGTATTTGCTAAAATCGGTAGGTTCACTGGAGACTCATCATGAAGCCGCTCATTTTCGTCGCCGCTGCCGTCGCGTTTGCCGCCGCCAGCGTCGCTCACGCCGCCGGCGGCACGCCCGACGCCGACGCGCAGGCCCGGGCCGAGGCCAACGAAGCCGCCGGCCTGCCCGATCTCCGCAAGATCAACCGGCCGGGCGCCGAAGTCACGTCGAAAGTGGACTTCGCCGACATCCGCCGCACGCCGAGCTTCCACGAAAAGAGCAAGAACGGCACCGAAGTCACCGAGTACCGCGACCGCGGCAAGCCGGTCGAGATCGACGTGAAGTCGAACTTCGGCACGCGCTACCAGATGAGCTCGACGCCCGACACGTCGCCGAAGCCGCACGACGCGGGCATTCCGATCACGCGCCTGCCGTCGCTGAACCTGCGCTACTGATTCCGTGGCGCCGCGCACCGATCGCGCCGCGCCGCCCCTTCACCTGCTGTCGCGATGCACGCCGCCCGCGTGCCGACACCCTGACCTGACGCATCCCGCATGGCCGTTTTCACCGCTGTTTCCGACTCCGATCTCGCGCAATGGATGCGCCACTACGAACTGGGCGACGTGCTTGCGTTCCGCGGCATTCCGTCCGGTATCGAAAACAGCAATTTCTTCCTGACGACGACACGCGGCGAATACGTCCTCACGATCTTCGAAAAGCTCACGGCGCAGCAACTGCCGTTCTATCTCGACCTGATGCGCCATCTGGCCGCCCACGGCGTGCCGGTGCCGGATCCGGTCCCGCGCGACGACGGCACGTTGTTCGGCGAACTGCACGGCAAGCCGGCCGCGATCGTCACGAAGCTCGACGGCGCGGCCGAACTCGCGCCGGGGGTCGAACACTGCATCGAGGTCGGGCAGATGCTCGCGCGCCTGCACCTCGCCGGGCGCGACTACCCGCGCAGCCAGCCGAATCTGCGCAGCCTGCCGTGGTGGCAGGAGAACGTGCCGGCCATCGTGCCGTTCATCACGGACGCGCAACGCACGCTGCTCGAAGGCGAACTCGCGCACCAGGCCGGCTTCTTCGCGTCGGACGACTATGCGGCGCTGCCGGGCGGGCCGTGCCATTGCGACCTGTTCCGCGACAACGTGCTGTTCGCCCATGCGGCGCCCGGCACCGGTCACGACGTGCGCCTCGGCGGCTTCTTCGACTTCTACTTCGCGGGCTGCGACAAGTGGCTGTTCGACGTCGCGGTGACCGTCAACGACTGGTGCGTCGACCTCGCGAGCGGCGTGCTCGACGTCGCGCGCGCCGATGCGCTGCTGCGCGCCTACCAGACGGTCCGGCCGTTCACGGCCGAGGAGCGGCGCCACTGGAGCGACATGCTGCGCGCCGGCGCGTACCGCTTCTGGGTGTCGCGCCTGTACGACTTCTACCTGCCGCGCGCGGCCGAGATGCTCAAGCCGCACGACCCCGGCCATTTCGAACGCATCCTGCGGGAGCGTATCGCGCATACGCCCGCGCTTCCCGAGATCCAAACCGCATGCAACTGATCGAAGTGCCCGCGAAAACGGGCTATGTCTGGTTCCGTCAAGGCATCTGGCTGTTCCGCCGGAATCCGCTCGCGTTCATCACGCTGTTCTTCACGTATCTGCTCGCCATTACGCTGGTGTCGATGGTGCCCGTGATCGGCTCGGCGCTGCCGCTGGTGTTCATTCCCGGCATCGCGGTCGGGTTCATGGCCGCGTGCCGCGACACGGTGGCCGGCAAGACGGTGATGCCGACGATCCTCGTCGACGGCTTTCGCTCGTACGGCACCGTCGCGACCCAGCGGCTGCTCGCGCTCGGCGCGATCTACGTCGCGTCGATGGTGCTGGTGTTCGCCGCTTCGTCGTTCGTGGACGGCGGCGCGCTGTTCCACGTGATGATGGGCGCGGCCGACGAAGCGAACACGACGCCCGAGACGCTGGCCGCGCAAGGCACGCTCGGCGCGCTGTTCTTCGCGACGCTGCTCTATCTGCCGGTCGCGATGCTGTTCTGGTTCGCGCCGGTGCTGGTCGCGTGGCACGACGTCCCGCCCGCGAAGGCGCTGTTCTTCAGCATCGTCAGCTGCTGGCGCAATCGCGGCGCGTTCGTCGTCTACGGCGCGCTGTGGTTCGGCGTCGCGCTCGGCACGTCGCTCGCGCTGTCGCTGCTGTTGCAGGCGCTCGGCGCCGGTGCGTATGCGCTGACGATCATGATGCCGGTGACGATCATCATCGTCACGATGCTGTACTGCTCGTTCTACGCGACCTATCGCGGCTGCTTCGGCGTGCAGGAACCGGGCGCGACCACGACGATGTCGGGTCGCTGACCCTTCTCCCGGCCGGCGCATGTCGCCGGCCGTCTCGCCGTTTCTCGCGCCGGCTCGTCGCCCGGCGCGCCTTGACCTCCCCTTTTTCCTCTAACGATCCGCATCCGGTCGCCTCTGTTCAATCCGGTCTTTTGCGCGCAAAATAATTTGCGTACAAATCGTTCGCGCATCCGCCGCGCTTCCCCGAATCATGGATCGCCTGCCTCCGCTGCCCCAGACGCTCGACGAGCAACTATGCTTCGCGCTTTACTCGACTTCGCACGCGATGACGAAGGCGTACAAGCCGCTGCTCGACAAGCTGTCGCTGACCTATCCCCAATATCTCGCGATGCTCGTGCTGTGGGAACGCGACGACATGGCCGTGAAGGACATCGCCGCGCGGCTCGACCTCGATCCGGCCACGGTCACGCCGCTGCTCAAGCGGCTGGAAGCGCTCGGCTACGTCGAACGCGTGCGTAGCGCGGCCGACGAGCGCGTCGTCAACGTGCGCGTGACGCCGGAAGGCCGTGCGCTGAAGGATCGCGCGCGCTCGGTGCCCGCCGATCTCTTTTGCGCGATGCAGCAAACCCCCGAGTTCCTGATCAGGCTGCGCGCCGACCTTCAGCAATTGCGCGACGCGCTGTCGGTAGCCAACGAACGCTGACGCTCGAGCGCCGAGCGACCTGCCCGGCGCCATCGGGTTTTTCTCGCAAATTTCATTTGCACACTAATGATTTGTGCTCTATATTTTCCTCGTGGCCGGCGACGCCCCCGTCTTACCGGACCGCTTTTCTCCCTTTTCCCGACAGGAGTTGCACGATGAACATTCTGTACAAGACCAGCGCCACGAGCACGGGCGGCCGCGACGGCCGCGCGGTATCCGCCGACCACAAGCTGGAAGTGAAGCTGGCCGCGCCGCGCGAACTCGGCGGCACGGGTGCGGAAGGCACGAATCCGGAGCAACTGTTTGCCGCAGGTTACTCGGCCTGTTTCCTGAGCGCGATGAAATTCGTCGCGGGCCAGAACAAGCAGACGCTGCCGGCCGATACGCAAGTCACGGCGGAAGTGGGCATCGGCCCGAACGATGCCGGCGGCTTCGGGCTCGACATCGAACTGCGCGTATCGCTGCCGGGGCTCGACAAGGCCGACGCGCAGGCGCTGGTCGACAAGGCGCACCACGTGTGCCCGTATTCGAACGCCACGCGCAACAACGTACCGGTGCGCCTGACGGTCGTCTGACGCGACGCAGGTTCGGCGGAATGCAAAAAGGGCGCGTGCGGCACCATGCCGCACGCGCCCTTTTGCGCGAATCGTCGAAATGGCGGGCCGGCAGGCCCGCGTGCGCCGCTTAGCGCGCGCCGAACGAATACGGGCGGTTCAGTGCCGCGTCGCGATCGATCTTGCGCATGCGGAATTCGAGATCGTAGATGTCGGTGGCTTCGGCCAGGTACGCGTCGGCGCGCTCTTTCGCGGCCTTTTCGGCGTTCTTGGTCAGCATCAGGAAGAGGTGGCTCAGCAGGTACATGTTCGATCTCGCAAAGGTCTGGACTAGGGTTTTCCCGAATTATAGGGAAAACCCTAGTTTTTGGCCAGCGTCGATCAAACGGTGCGTCGTTCGGTCGCCACAGTGCGACGATGAGCTTCGAAAAAGGCCCAGATCATCGTGCTTGCGTCGGGGCCGACTGCCGCGTGAAACGGCACGGCTTCGTCGCCGCCGGCCCATGCGTGATCGAGCCCTTTCACGTGGCAAAGCCGCACGACCGGCTCGCCGTCGCGGCATACGTCGGTCACTCGGGCGCCCGTTTCGCGCGACTCGACGCGTTCGCCGCCGCGCAACGCGCCCCGGCTATCGGCGAGCCCGTTCAGGCGCATGAACTGCACGGCCAGTTGGTCGGCATTCTTCGGCGCGACGACCCGGTCGCCGTCGCCCTGGACGATCAAGGCGGGCATGCCCGGATACGCGCCGATGTCGACCAGCGTATCGACCGCCGCAGCCGGGTTTTGCCGCAGGCCGCGCCGCATCACGTCCATCGCGGTGATGCCGGAATTCGCCTCGCCGAGCGCGGGGCCGGAGTGCAACGCGACCGCCGCGAAACGGTCCGGATGGTGCAGCGCGAGAAGCGACGCGAGGCCCGCGCCAGCCGACAGCCCCGCGACGTAGACGCGCGACGCGTCGAAGCCGTGCTCGTCGACCAGCGCGTCGACCAGCGACGCCACCGCGTCCGCCTCGCCACGCCCCGCGCGATCGGTGTCCTCATACCAGTGCCAGCAGCCATGCGCGTGCGCGCGCAGCGACTGCTCCGGATACAGCACCGCGAAACCGTGCTTGTCGGCCAGCAGGTTCATCCGCGTGCCCTGCGCGAATTCGTCGACCGACTGCCGGCAGCCGTGCAGCATCACGACGAGCGGTATCGCGCCGCGCCGGCGGCCGGGCGGCACATAAAGCCCGTACGCGAGATTCTGGACGAGGCGGCCGAGCGCCGGCGCCATCGGATGTTCGCCGCGCGTCCATTCGCCCGCCGCCCAAGCGGCCGCGCGCGGCCGCACGCGCGATTCGCGCGGCTGAGACGGATCGGGCACGGCAGGCGAGGCCACGGCCTCGAGTGCATCGCGAGTGAGGCGCTGCGCATCGCGCGCCGCTCGCTTGGCGGCCGGAGACAGCATGCGTTTCATGCCGCCCAGCCACATCTTGGTCAGACTTTTGGTCATCGATCGGGCTCGCAGTCAGGAAGAATAGGGGCGCCATCAGAGCACCGCAACGAATGCATCGTTCGACTTTGTGCAATGCACCATAGCATTGTTTCCGGGATTTTTCCTGCACGCCGATCGTTGCCGGTAGCGCAAAAAACGGGCCTCATGCGGACGCGGCGCTATACTGGGGCTTCGTCGCTTGTATCCGTTGTAGTCGTTCTTCCCGGCTCGCGCGTTGATTTAAGCATTGTCCCGCCTTCGTCCGCTCCCTTCCCGATGTTCGACCTGCCCGCTCACCTGTGGATCATGATCACCGCGTTCGGCGGCGCCGGCCTGACCTTGCCGCTCGCGATCACGATCGCCGTCTGGCTCGCGCTCGGCTACTCGTGGCAGCGTGCGGCCGCGTGGCTCGGCGTGCTCGCGGCCGCGATCGGCGTGGTGGCGCTCACGAAGATCGCGTTCCTCGGCTGGGGCATCGGCATCCGCGCGTGGGATTTCACCGGATTCAGCGGGCATGCGATGCTGTCGACGTCGGTGTATCCGGTCGCGATCTTCCTCGCGCTGATCCGCACGCGCACGCCGGTGCGGATCGCCGGCATCGCGCTCGGGCTCGCGGCCGGCGTCGCGGTCGGCGTGTCGCGGGTCGCACTCGCCGCGCATTCGCCGTCCGAATCGATCACCGGCTGCATCGTCGGCGCGATCGCCGCGCTCGCGTTCATCGCCGGCTCGTGGCGCGCGGCGCCGCACCGCTGGTCGGTGCCGGCGGTCGTCGCGAGCCTCGCGCTCGTCACCGTGGCGCTGCACGGCCTCACGGTGCCGTCGCACCGCTGGGTCACCAAGGTCGCGCTGCAACTGTCGGGCCACGAGCGCCCGTTCGTCCGCGCGCGCTGGAAGGCCAACCCGAACTACCGTCCCGCGTCGCAGCCGTCGTCGCTGCAGCGCACCGAATCGGCGCCGCATACGCTTCACGCGTGACGGGCGCCCCTTTTTACGTCTGACCATTTCATGCGCACTGCCGCATGAGCAGTATGTCGAGCGTTATAACCCGCCCTATATTACGATTACGGTTTCCACCCATTCGAAACGAATCCCCATGCGCTCAACCGTCCGTCCGCTTCGCCGCGCCCTGCTTCGCCTGCTGCCGATCGCCACGCTTGCCGCCGGGGTCGCGTTCAGCGCGCCCGCTTCCGCCGCCGACGAACTGGTCGTGTCGGCGGCCGCCAGCCTGACGAATGCATTCAAGGCCGTCGGCGACGCGTACGAGAAGCAGCATCCCGACACCAAGGTGCTGTTCAACTTCGGCGCATCGGACGTGCTGATGCAGCAGATCGCCAAGGGCGCGCCGGCCGACGTGTTCGCGTCAGCCGACCAGAAGGCGATGGATCGCGCGGTGAGCGAGAAGGTGATCGTGCCCGGCACGCGCCGCGATTTCGCCGCGAACTCGCTCGTGCTGATCGTGCCGGCGGACAGTCACGCGGCCGCGCCGACGTCGCTGAACGACCTGACCGCGCCCGGCGTGAAGCGCATCGCGTACGGCGACCCGGCCTCGGTGCCGGTCGGCCGCTACACCGAGGGCGCGCTGCGCGCGGCCGGTGTGTGGGACGCCGTCAGCGCGAAGGGCGTGCTCGCTGCCAACGTGCGCCAGAGCCTCGACTACGTCGCGCGCGGCGAGGTCGACGCGGGCTTCGTGTTCGGCACCGACGCCGCGATCATGCCGGGCCGCGTGAAAGTCGCGCTGACGGTGCCGACCCGGACGGCCATCACCTACCCGATCGCCGTAGTCAAGGACAGTCGCCACGCCGCGCAGGCGCAGTCGTTCATCGATTTCGTCGCGTCGCCGCAGGGCCAGGCCGTGCTGTCGACGTTCGGCTTCAAGCCCGCCAAGTGAGCGTATCGCGATGCATGACGCCTGGGTCCCGCTGCTGCTGTCGCTGAAGGTGGCCGGCTGGGCGACCGCGCTCGACATCGTGCTCGGCGTCGCGGCCGCGTTCGTGCTCGCGCGCTGGCGCTCGCCGCTGCGCGACGTCGTCGATTCCGTGCTGACGCTGCCGCTCGTGCTGCCGCCGACGGTGCTCGGCTATTACCTGCTCGTGCTGCTCGGCCGGCGCGGCGTGTTCGGCGCGTGGCTCGACACGCTCGGCATTGCGCTGGTGTTCACGTGGCAGGGTGCGGTGATCGCGTCGATGGTCGTCGCGTTTCCGCTGATCCTGAAATCGGCGCGCGCGGCGTTCGAGGGCGTCGATCCGCATCTGGAGCGCGCCGCGCGCACGCTCGGGCTCGGCGAAGGGGCGGTGTTCTTCCGTGTGACGCTGCCGCTCGCCGCGCGCGGGATCCTCGCGGGGGCGCTGCTCGCGTTCGCGCGCGCGCTCGGCGAATTCGGCGCGACGCTGATGATCGCCGGCAACCTGCCCGGCCGCACGCAGACGCTGTCGGTCGCGATCTACGCGGCCGTGCAGGCCGGCGACGACGCCACGGCCAACTTCCTCGTGCTGGTGACGTCGATCACCTGCGTGCTCGTGCTGCTCGCGACCGGCTGGCTCGTACCGTCGCGCGCCCGGCGGAGCCAACTGACATGAAGCGCCCGTCCCGTCCGTATCGCCGGCGCCGTGCGGTAGCCGGCCCGCTTCGGCGGAGGGTCGAATGAGCCTCGTCGTCGATATCCGCAAGACCTACGCGAACGCCGAGCGCCGCTTCACGCTCGACATGTCGTTCGCGGCGACGACGCAGCGCGTCGTGCTGTTCGGGCCGTCCGGCGCGGGCAAGAGCATGACGCTGCAGGCAATCGCCGGACTGCTGACGCCCGACGAAGGCACGATCGCGCTGAACGGCGAGCCGCTGTTCGACGCTGCACGCCGCATCGACGTGCCGACCCGCGAACGCCGGGTCGCGTATCTGTTCCAGGACTACGCGCTGTTTCCGCATCTGAACGTGCGGCAGAACATCGCGTTCGGGCTCACGTCCGGACTGCGCAACCCGCGCGCGAAAACGGTGCCGCCGGAAGTCGCGTACTGGCTGCGCGCGTTCGACCTCGAATCGCTCGCCGGGCAGTATCCGTCGCAGTTGTCGGGTGGGCAGAAGCAACGCGTGGCGCTCGCGCGCGCGCTGGTCGCGCAGCCACGCATCCTGCTGCTCGACGAACCGTTCGCGGCGCTCGACGGCGCGATGCGCCAGCGCATGCGTCATGAGCTCGCCGAACTGCAGGCGCGACTCGACATCCCGATGGTGCTGATCTCGCACGACCCCGACGACGTCGCCGCCTTCGGCGACCAGGTCGTGCAGTTGAGCGAAGGACGCGTGCTGGCGAGCGCGCCGCACGCCGAGTGGCCGACGCGCGTCGTCTGAACGTGCGACGCCGTGGTCGTGACCGTGGCGCTGGCCGCCACGTTGAAACCTGAGAGACGCCGCGTCGCGGCACATGCTGAAAGCGGAAAACGAAGCCGGTGCGATGCAAACGGGTGCGGCGCCGGCTTCGCCCCGCCCCCGCGGCAAGCCGCACTGCCCGGTCAGCCCGTCACCGCCAGTATCACGCTCGACGCCTTGAACAGCGCGATCGCGCGCCGGCCGACGTCGAGCTGCAACGCGTCGACGCTGTCGTTGGTCACGACGGCCGTCAGCGTCCCGCCGCCGTCGAGCGCGAGCGTCACCTCACTGTTTATCGCACCCGCCGCGACGGCTTCGACGCTGCCGCACAGCCGGTTCCGCGCGGACACCTTCAGCTCGGACCCGCCATCGTCGACCGCGAGCACGACCCACGACGCCTTCACCAGCGCGCACGCGCTCGCGCCTTCCCGCAGCCCGAGCGCCTCGGCGCTTTCGTGGGTCAGCACGGCGACGACGGATTGCCCGCCCGGCAGCGCAAGCGTCACCTCGTCGTTGACGGTGCCGCGCACGATCGACGCGACCTTGCCGAACCACTGGTTGCGCGCGCTCGTCTTCATCCCGATCCGGCCGATCAGCGCCCAGTCGACGTCGAAGCCGGCCACGGCCGCGCTCGCGGCCTCGATGAAGCGGCGATGCTCGCGCTCGATCGTGCGGAATGCGGCGATCAGCGACGTCGCGCGCGGCGTCAGCGTCGTGCCGCCGCCGCCCTTGCCGCCCGTCGAGCGCGCGACGAGCGGCTCGCCGGCAAGATTGTTCATCGTGTCGACCGCGTCCCACGCGGCCTTGTAGCTGAGGCCGACGGCCTTCGCCGCGCGCGTGATCGAACCGGTGTCGCCGATCGCCGCGAGCAGCGCGATGCGCGTCGCGCCGCCGAGCGTCTGGTCGCCGGCGCGCAGCCACAGCTCGCCGCCCAATTCGAGCGGTCCGGCGGACGAGGAGGAATGCGGTGCGTCGGTCGTCATCGGCATGCGTGCGGGATACGGGCGGCCATTATAGGGTCGGCGCACGGCGCTCAGCCCGGCTTGCCGCCGAGCTTCGGCGCCCGCAGGCTGGCCAGTAGCGCCTCGGCGTCGCGCGCCGCCCGCTGTTCGAGCGCGGCGCCGTAGCCGCGCACGAAACCGATCTGGTACGGCGGCGCCGCCAGTTGCTCGAGATGATGCAGCGCGACCATCGCGTCGTTCGCCTCGCCGAGCACGCTCTGCACGCGCGCCAGCGTCTTGACCGTCTCGTTGCGCGTGCGGCGCGACGCGAGCGACGCGAAGAATTCGAGGGCATAGCGCAGCCGCTTCGCATCGATCCGCACCCGATGGCGGGCCGCGGTGTCCAGCGACGTGAGCGACGGCGATGCGTAGAGATGACCGAACAGCCGCCGCACACGCTTGGACGCGTGACGCCGCAGCGACGGCGCGTCGTCGCCGTCGGCCGCCGGCAGCGCGAGCGCGCTCAGCCATTCGAGCCAGCCGAGCGTCAGCCGCGCATAGCGGGCCGAATGCAGCGCCTGCCGCAGCTCGACGCGCGCGGCCATCGACTGCGCGCGGGCAGCGTCGAGCGTGCCGTCCCAGTCGCTGCCGCCGCCGTCGGCCGCGATCAGCGCGGGCAGGCTCTCGGTCGCGAACACGTCCCAGTCGCGCACCGTGCCGAGCAGCGCGGCGAGCCAGCGCAGGTCGACGCCGAGCGTGTCCTTCCATTGACGGTCGGTGAAACGCGGGAAGAAGCGCATCAGCGTGCGCAGGCGGCGCAGCGCGACGCGCATCTGGTGCACGAATTCGGGATCGTCGCGATCGAGGACGCCGCATTCGTTGCCGAGCCACTGCGCGGTGATGTCGCCGGACAGCGCGAACAGCGCGGCGCGCTGGGTGCGGATGCCGGTCAGGTCGACGGATTGCGCCTTGACCAGCGCGGGCGCCAGCGGGCCGCCCGCACAGGCGCGGTCGATCACGCTCGTCAGTTGCACGAAGGCGGGCCACGCGCCGCTCAGTTCGCGCGCCGCGGCAAACAACGCGCGCAACGCGGCCGTGCGCGCGGCCACGGTTTCCCAGTCGGGCGCGGCCAGGCGCAGCTCGACGTGGCGGCGCGGCGGCTCGCCGCCGCCGTGCAGCGTGATGTCGTCGAGCGTCATTTCGACCACGACGCCGCTGTCGTCGGCCCAGCGCCCGCGCCGCCGTTCGCTGACGACGCGCAGCGCCGACGCCTGGGACCGCGCTTCGTCGGTGTCCGGTGCATCGCCGCCGACGGCGGCCCGTGCGTCGGCACCGGCTGCGGCGCTCGGCGCGGGTATCGGCAGCGGCGTGGCGACCGCGATCCCCGCGTGCTCCGCGTCGAACAGTTCGCGCTGCGTGACGCCGGGGGCGAACGTCGCGGTGCGCGAGGCGACGACCCGCGTGCCATGCGCGTTCGATTCGACCCAGGTCCACCAGTTCGCGCCGGGACTCCGCTCGGCCTCCTCGATCTGGCACGGTGCAATCGTCACGCGCTCGTGGCCGCGCCGCATCCGGACCTGCGGGCAGATCCGCCACGCACGCACGAGCTCGGCGCCGAAGTCGCGCTGCGCGCCCCGGGCGCGGCTTGCGCCCTTGACCGGCCACCCTTCCAGCGACAACGACAACACGATTTCCAGCACACGCGACATGGAGGCTCCTGCACATGAAGGATCGCCGGCGCATCGACCGCGCCGGCGTCGTTCGTGAAGCAACTTCCATAGTACACGCCCCAAAAGCGCGCAGGCGACGATCCGGCCCTGTCTCCCTGTGGCAGGTCAAGCCGGCACGTCAGACGGCGTATTGCGCGATGCCGTTGCCGAACGACCAGTTCTCCTTGAGCACCTCGACGAGACTGATGAATACGTCTTCCCGCCGCACGCCGGGCTGCTGCGCGAGGTTCTCGACGATCGTCCGGTACAGCGCCCGCTTCTGCTCGAGCGTGCGCGTGTTGTTCGCGGTGATCTGGATCATCACGAGATCGTCGCTGCGCTCGATATCGTAGTAATGACGGCCGAACACGAAATTCTCGGCCGCGTGCTCGGTCACGACCATGAAGATGTCGTCCTCGGGTACGTTGAACGTCTGCATCAGCGCGCGGTGCACGCCGTCGACGAGGGCCCTGCGGTAGGCGGCCGGTTTGCCTTCGCGTACGGCGATACGGGTGAATGGCATGGTCTTGCTCCTGTCGGTGAGTGACGTTGAAGAACGAAAACACAGCGTCAGGTTAGGCGCGCCAACCTATAATGAACAGTCATTGATGAATATTTCATCCATTTTCATTTGAAATGAAAGTACTCGATCTCGATGCCGTCCGCGCGTTCGTGCTGGTCGCCGACCTCGCCAGCTTCACGCGCGCCGCCGATGCGCTCGGCACCACGCAATCGGCCGTCAGCCTGAAGCTGAAGCGGCTGGAAACCCATCTCGGCAAGCCGCTGCTCGCGCGCACGCCGCGCGTCGTCAAGCTGGCCGCCGACGGCGAGCATTTTCTGCCGGCCGCCCGTGCGCTGCTCGACGCGCACGAGCATGCGCTCGGCGCGATCTCGACCGGCACGGTCCGCCTGTCGCTCGGCGTCAGCGAGCACGTCGCGGTGCCCGACCTGCCGGCCGTGCTCACGAGCCTGCACCGGCAGGATCCGGGGCTGTCGCTGGAAATGCATCTCGGCGCGTCGACGAGCCTGCTTCCGCAATACGACGAACGGCGGTTCGACGCGGTGATCGTCCGTCACGAGCCGGGCGAGGATCCGCCGCGCGACGACGGCACGCCGCTGTTCACCGAGCCGCTCGCCTGGCTCGCCGCGCCCGACTGGACGCCGCGCGCCGGCGAGCCGCTGCCGCTCGCGGTGCTGGCCGGCCCCTGCGGCGTGCGGGCCGCCGCGCTGCGCGCGCTCGACCGCGCGGGGCTGCCCTGGCGCGAGCGCTTCACGGGCGGCGGGGTCGCGGCGGTCACGGCGGCGGCCGCGGCGGGGCTGGCCGTCTGCCCGCTCGCGCGCCGCGTCGCCCCGCGCACGCTGGTCGACGTCGGCGCGAAATTCGGGCTGCCGCCGCTGCCGCAATCGCAGGTCGTGCTGTATTCGCGCGTACGCGACGCCCGGGCCGCCGCCGCGCTGCGCAGGTTTGCCGACAGCCTTGCAATCTCGGCGTAAACTAGCGGGCTCCACCGCCCGCAATCTCCAGACGAATGCCGATGAAGCCCGACGCCCGCAAGCACCTCCGCGCCAATCTGCTGATGCTCGCCGCCGCCGCGATCTGGGGCTCCGCTTTCGTCGCGCAACGCCTGAGCCTCGACGTGATCGGGCCGTTCCTGTTCACCGGGCTGCGCTTCCTGCTCGGCGCGCTCGTGCTCGTGCCGCTGCTGATGATGAATACGGCGTCGCGCGCGCAGCTCGCGGCCATCCGGCGCGAACCGGCCCTGCTGCTGCCGGGCGTCGCGCTCGGCGGTCTGCTCGCCGTGTCGATCTCGCTGCAGCAGTTCGGCCTCCAATACACGCGGATCGCCAACGCCGGCTTCATCAGTTCGCTGTACGTCGTGATCGTGCCGCTGATGGGCGTGTTCGCGCGCCACCGGATCGGCGCGGGCACGTGGTTCGGCGCGATGCTGGCCGCGGTCGGCCTGTATTTCCTCAGCATCGACGAACACTTCGCGGTGCTCGACGGCGACTGGTTCCAGCTCGCGGGCGCCGTCATCATCGCCGCGCACGTGATGGCGGTCGGCCATCTCGCGAAACGCCACGATCCGCTCGTGCTCGCGTTCCTGCAATTCGCCGTGTGCGGCATCGCGTGTCTCGCGGTCGGCCTGGCGGTCGAACCGGTCAGCGTCGCGATGCTGCGCGGCGCGCTGCCGACGCTGCTGTACGGCGGGCTGCTGTCGGTCGGGGTCGGCTATACGCTGCAGGTCGTCGCGCAACGCGACGCGGCGCCCGCACACGCGGCCGTGATCTTCAGCATGGAAGGCGTGTTCGCGGCGATCGCCGGCTGGGCCGCGCTCGGCGAAACGCTGACGCTGCGCGCGCTCGTCGGCTGCGCGCTGATGCTGGCCGGCCTGCTCGCGTGCCAGTTGCTGCCGAACGGCGACGCACGGAAAAAGGACGAGGACGCGCTGCCGGCGTGACGCCCACCGTCCCTATAATGGCGATTCGCGTGACTTCCACGCCAACCGCTTCCGACAGGCCTGCTCCGTGACGTCCACTTCCGTCGATCCCGCCGCCGACCTGCTGCGCGAACGCGCAGCGCACTACGCCGCCCAGGCGGCGCTATTCCTGCGCGACCAGGCGCTCTCCATCGCGTCGCACGACCTGCGCAGCCCGCTGAATGCGATGCACAGCTGGGCCTACGTGCTCGAGCGCCAGCTCGCCCATGCCGATCCGAACCTGCAGCGCGCGCTCGCGGGCATCCGCACGGGCATCGACCAACAGGTCGCGCTGATCGACGGCGTGCTCGACGCGCCGCGCGCGGAAACGCGCATGCTCACGCTCGCGCCGCGGCCGTTCGCGCTGCGCGCGCTGCTCGACGAAACGGTCGCGCTCGTGCGGTTCGCGCTCGCCGACGCACGGCAGGTTGCGCTCGACACGACGCTGCCGGACGGCGAACCGTCGCTCGCCGTCGATCGCGAACGCGTCGCGCAGGCGCTCTGGACCATGCTGACGACGGCCGTCGAGGCCAGTGCCGCGGGCAGCCGCGTCGCGTTCGCCTGCACGCGCGACGGCGCGCAATTCACCGCGCGCGCCACCTGCACCGTTAACGCCGGCGCGCTCGTCGATCCCGCGCAGCCGCACGCGTTCGAATCGTTCGCCCGGCGCGAGATGCTGCGCGAGCGCGATGCAAAGCGCAGCGCGTGGACGCTCGCGCTGTGCCAGCGCGTCGCGCTCGCGCACGGCGGCACGTTCACGCACGACGTGTTCGCCGACGGCGCCGCCGCCACGCTCACGTTCTCGATTCCCTGCGAGGCGCCGGTGTAAGCAAGCGGCCGGTCGATACATTACAAATTCCTTTCCGGCTCTATACTGATGGGCCTGTCATAACCGGAGCGATTCTTTGTTACAGATCTTCGCGCTCATCGGCGCGTTGTTCCTGGTGGCCCTGAACGGGTTCTTCGTTGCGGCCGAATTCGGCCTCGTCAAACTCCGCGCGACGCGCGTCAAGACCCTCGCCCGCAAGCACGGCCTGCGCGGGCGCATCCTCGGCATCGTGCACGGCCGGCTCGACGCGTATCTTTCCGCGTGCCAGCTCGGCATCACGCTCGCGTCGCTCGGCCTCGGCTGGGTCGGCGAACCGGCGTTCGCGCAACTGATCGGCCCGCTGCTCGACCTGGTCGGCGTCCACTCCGAACGCGTCGTGCACCTGATCTCGCTCGTGTTCGCGTTCTCGCTGATCTCGTTCCTGCACATCGTCGTCGGCGAACTGGCGCCGAAATCGATGGCGATCCGCCAGTCGGAGAAGGTCGGCCTGTGGGTCGCGCTGCCGCTCTACGCGTTCTACTGGGCGATGTATCCGGCGATCTGGGTGCTCAATACCAGCGCCAACGCGGTCCTGCGGCTCGCGGGGCTGTCGGCCGACCACGGCGGCGACGCGCACTATTCGACCGACGAGCTGAAGCTGATCCTGCGCAGCCGCCGCAGCGCGGCCGGCAATGCGGCACAGCCGGCGCGCGGCACGTACAGCAACGACGAGTGGAACACGCTCGCGCACTCGCTCGATTTTTCGTCGATGACCGTGTCGGACCTGATGCGGCCGGCCCATGAAATGATCGGCCTGCGGCGCGACCTGCCGCTGCCCGACAACATGGAGATCGTCGCGCGGCACCGCTTCAGCCGCTATCCGCTGTTCGAGGATGCGTCGCGCGAACAGGTGAGCGGGCTGATCCACCTGAAGGACCTGTTGCTCGCCCGTCACGCGGGCGCCGCGCTCGACGACCTGTCCGACTACGTGCGCCCGGTCCAGTACGTGAAGCCCGACACGCCGGCGCTCGAACTGTTCCGCCGCTTCCGCAAGGGCGCTCCGCACTTCGCGCTGGTGGGCAACAAGGGCGAGAAGCCGATCGGCTTCCTGACGCTCGACAACCTGCTCGGCGCGCTGGTCGGCCAGATCCACGACGAGTTCCGCCAGGGCGATGCCGACTGGAGCCGTCTCGACGACGGCACGTTGATGGGCAAGGGCAGCCTGCCCGTCGTCTCGCTCGAACAGGCGCTCGGCATCGACATCGACGAAGGCCGCGCGGAATCGGTCGGCGGCCTCGTGATCCAGGCGCTCAACGACCTGCCGACCGAAGGGCAGCGCGTGTCGTTCGACCGCTTCGACGTCGTCGTGAAGAAGATGAACGGGCCGCGCATCGTGCTCGTGCGCGTCTATCCGAAGATCGCGAAAGAGGCCGACGAATGACGGCCGCGCGCCGCGTCGTCGCGCGATGAACGCGCCGCTGCCGCGCTGCTGCGTGATCACGCCGGAACCGGCGTCCGCGTCGGCGGCCGATCGGGCCGCGTTTCTCGACCGGCTGTCGGCCGTGCTCGCGCGCGGCGAAACGCTCGTGCAACTGCGCGTGAAATCGCTCGACGCGGCCGCGTTCGCATCACTGGCCGCCGCGGCGCTCGCCCGCTGCGACGCAGCCGGCGCGTCCCTGATGCTGAACGGGCCGATCGATGCAGCCGGCGTGATGCGGCTCGACGGCGCCGGCTGGCATCTCGACGGCGCCGCCCTGCGCGCCGTCGCGCAACGGCCGCTGCCGGCCGGCCGCCGCGTGTCCGCCGCGTGCCACTCGCACGACGATCTGCTGCTGGCCGCGCGTGCGGGCGCGGATTTCGTCACGCTGTCGCCGGTGCTGCCGACGCTCAGCCACCCCGGCGCGCCAACGCTCGGCTGGGCGCAATTCGACACGCTGGCCGCCCAGGCCGCGATGCCCGTGTTCGCGCTCGGCGGCATGACGCACGCGCATCTCGACGAGGCGCGCCGTCACGGTGCATACGGCATCGCGGGCATCCGCGGGTTCTGGTAATTCGGCGCCTTCCGGCAGCGTTGCCGGGCCGGGCCGCGCCCGGCTCCGACGCGTCACGCGCTCGGCCTCACGCGTTCAGGTTCGGACGCATCCCGCGCCACGAACCGTCGTCGATGCGACGCACATCGTGCGTCAGCGCGTAGCGATTGACGTCGCCCGTCAGCCACGCGACGAGCGAATACGGCGGCAACTCCCCTTCATCGACCCGGTCGCGCGCACGCGCCGGCGTCTCGAACACCACGCGCCCTCGCGGCGCGTCGAACGGCACCGCCTCGGGCGACAGGTTCAACGCGATCGTCAACGTTTCGTCGTCGGCAAGCCGCCATGATGCGCACAGCGCGTCGGCATCGCCGTCGCCATCCGCTTTCAGCGCACGTGCGTCCTGCGGCCGGCAATCGGACAGCCTTGGCGCGATCAGCTTCGCGCGCACCGCGAGCGCCGACTGCACGAAATGCGCGCGGTCGATGTCGCGCGCGGTTTCGTCGAAGATCAGCGGGATCTGCGGCGTGAGCAGCGACAGCGCCAGCCCGGCCAGACCGGCCGCCTGCCCGTCGTGATCGCCCGGGCCGCCGTCGCGCCATGCGCCATCGGACAGGACGAGCGACGTCAGCGACAGGCCGCCGTCGGCGGCCATGCCGTCAGCCGGCGCGGCCGGCCGGTACGCCGCGCCGGCCGCGGTCAGCGCGCGAGCGAGCGTGTGAATCGACTGGTGCATCGAAATGCCTTCATGCGCCGACGTGTCGCGCCCCGTGAGCCGGTGCAGCGCGCGTTCGCCGCAGCCGTTCCACTGCGCGTCGAAATGGGTATCGGCGAGATGGGCCGGATGCCGCTCGCTGCCGAGCACGAGGTGGATCAGCCGGTCGGCCGGCACGGCGGCGCGCACGCGATCCGCGATCTCGCGCAGCCACGACACGCCGATCCGGTCGGCTTCGCGCAGGCGCAGCCCGTCGCAGCGGTATTCGTCGATCCAGTACAGCGCGTTGTCGCAGAAGAAATCGCAGACTTCCGGATGGTCGAGCGCGAGCGGCGCGGCCTGCAGCGGATCGTCGCGCGTGTGGAAGAACGGCCCCGCGTAGTGGCGCAGCGCATCGGTGCCGCTGCCGAAGCGCGCGTAGTCGAGCTCCAGCAGCACTGCGAGACCGTAGCCGTGCGCATCGTCGATCAGCGCCTTCAGCGCGTCGGGGCCGCCTTCGGCCGCGAGCGGCGCGAACGGCAGGCTGTCGTGCGGCGATGCGAGCAACTCCAGCGCGGTCACGCCGAGGCGCGCGAGCTGCGGCAGGCGGCGGCGCACGCCGTCGAAGCCGCCCACCGCGTGCGGGCGGATCGCATACAGCGCGATGTCCTCCCACGCGCGCCCGTGCCAGAACGTATTGCGCCATTTGAACGCGCGCGGATCGACGACCTCGCTCGGGCCGTTGAGCCCCTCGGGTTGCGAGCGCGACGCGGGATCGGGAATCGACACCGTATCGTCGAGACGATAGCGGTAACGCGCACCCGCGCCGCAGTCGACGAAGACTTCGAACCAGTTCGGGCCGGCGCTCGTCATCGGGACGAGCGTCGGGCCGTAGCCGGTATCGAGTTCGAGCTGGACGTGAGTGCTGCCGGGCGCCCACACGCGAAAATGCGTGCGCGGCGCCGTGCTGAGCGCGCCGCAGGGCTGCGCGCCAAACGGCAAACAATGGATGTAGTGCTGCGCGTACGGATCGTGCGGACAATCGGACATCATGCGCTCCTCGTGCGTACCGAGCGGCATGGCCGCGCCGATGGCGCAGCGCATCGGGGCCCGGCATGCGACGGCCAGGCGGGGGAGAGAAACGAGTATGCGCCGGATTCGCCATCTCGATGCATCGTGGTCAGATATTTTTAAATGCGAATCGACCCCGGGGAAACCAGCGGGTGCGGGCCGACGAGTCGGGTAGTCGGCATACCGGAATGATCGCTCGCCTTGTTGCGCCGGCCGCGCGCCCCTACGCTCTGCGTCATGCCCGCGGACACGCCGTCCGCCCCACTCCGAGGAACTCCGCCATGTCGCTTCCCGCCAGCGCCGCGAAATTCGATCCGTCGCGCGCGCACGAATACGCCGAGCAATCGCGCATCGCGCTCGCCGGCTACGATGCATGCCATGAACTCGCCGCATGCCTGCTCGCGTCGGCGATCGGCGTGCCCGATGCGCGAATGCTCGTCGCGGGCGCGGGCGGCACGGGGCAGGAAATCTGCGTCGCGGCCGCGCTCGAACCGGGCTGGCAGTTCACGGCCGTCGACCCGTCCGCGCCGATGCTCGCGCTCGCGCGCTCGAACGTCGAAGCCGCGGGTTTCGGCGCGCGTACGACGTTCGTCGAGGCCGGCGTCGACGCGTTGCCCGACGCGCCCGCGTTCGACGGGGCGACGCTGATCGGCGTGCTGCATCACGTGCCGGGCGACGACGCGAAAGCCGCATTGCTGCACGCGATCGCACGACGCCTGAAGCCCGGCGCACCGCTCGTGCTCGCCGGCAACCATCGCCGCTACGCGGACCACCCGCGTCTGCTCGACGCCTGGCAGCAGCGCTGGCGCATGAAAGGCGCCACGCCCGACGCCGTGCGCGCGCAGCTCGCGAAGATCCTGCAGGGCGCCGATCCACCCGCGTCCGAGGACGCCGTGTTCGCGCTGCTGCGCGAAGCGGGCTTCGACGCGCCGCTGCGTTTTTTCGCGAGCCTGTTCTGGGGTGCATGGATCGCGGTGCGGCGCGCATGACGGCTCGATGCGGCGCGCCACGACACGCGCCGTGCGATTCGCGAACGCGCCGCATGCGCTCGGTATGATGTCGTTCCCGCCCCCCTTTTCGGCCTCGACATGCTCACCGTCCATCACCTGAACAACTCGCGTTCGCAGCGCGTGCTCTGGCTGCTCGAAGAACTGGATGTGCCGTACGAGATCGTGCGCTACGAACGCGATCCGAAGACGATGCTCGCGCCGGCCGAATTGCGCGCGATCCATCCGCTCGGCAAGTCGCCCGTCGTGACCGACGACGGCCGCACGTTCGCCGAATCGGGCGCGATCGTCGAATACCTAGTCGAACGCTACGCCGACGGGCGCCTCGCGCCGCCGCCCGGCTCGCCCGAGCGGCACGACTACACGTACTGGCTTCACTATGCGGAAGGGTCCGCGATGCCGCCGCTGCTGCTCAAGCTCGTCGCGCTGCGGATCGCGCAGGCGCCGATGCCGTTCTTCGCGCGGCCGATCGCACGCAAGATCGCCGCGACGCTGCAGTCGGGCTTCGTCGATCCGCAGATCGCGTTGCATCTCGGCCATGTCGACGGCGCGCTGGCACGCACCGGTTGGTTCGTCGGCGACCGCTTCAGCGCGGCCGACATCCAGATGAGCTTTCCGCTCGAAGCCGCGACCGCGCGCGGCGGCGGCAGCCGGTATCCCGCGATCGCGCGCTTTCTCGACACGATTCATGCCCGGCCTGCATACCAGCGCGCGCTGGAGCGCGGCGGCCGGTACGACCTGCTCAAGTGACCGGCGTAACCGGCGTCAGCTCAGCAGCCCCGCCGCGACGTTGATCGACAAGCCGAGCACGGCCATGTTGAAGTAGAACGACAGGATCGACTGCGCGAGCACCGAGCGCCGCGCGGAGCGGTTCGCGAGCGACACGTCGGCCGTCTGCGACGCGACCGCGAGCGTGAACGCGAAATACAGGAAATCCCAGTAATCGGGCTCCGGGTTCCGGTCCGGGAAGCGGAGCGCGCGATCGCTGCTCGGCGAGCCGTAATAGAGCCGCGCATAGTGCAGCGTGAAGATCGTCGGAATCAGGAACCACGCGCCGAACAGCGTCGCGCCCGTAATCGCGTAGTGGCTGAGTCCCGCGCGGAAGCCGACGCTCTTCGCGGTCGCGAGTTCGATCGCGATCGCCGCGACGCTCGCGACGGTCGCGAGGCACACGACGGTCAGCACGGTCGTCGCGTTTTCATCCTCGCGGATCGCGACTTCGCGCACCTTGTGATGATGCGCGGTGACCATGCGCACCCACATCAGCACCAGATACAACCAGACCGCGCAATCCCAGCCGATCAGCGCCCGCACGGTCGGGCGCAGCGGAAACGGCAGCAGCACCGCGCACAGCAAGCCGGCGACGAACGCCGCGACCATGCGCGGCCGGTTGCGTAATACCTGCGGATAAAACGTCATCGTGTCATTCCGAAAGCAAATGGAAAGGGTTCGACCGGTGCACCGCATCGGCGGCCAACGCGCCCCGATTATCGCCATTCCATCGCGGCGTGGCGATGGGCGCGAGCGCCTAAGATAAGGGGATGACCGCCACCGCCCTGCTCTGCCGCCATCCCGAGAATACGACCGGCCGCGACTTCGTCGTCGGCGACCTGCACGGCTGCGTCGACGTCCTGCGCGCGCTGCTGCACGACGTCCGCTTCGACCCGGCCCGCGACCGGCTGTTCTCGGTCGGCGATCTCGTCGATCGCGGCCCGGCCTCCGACACCGCGCTCGACCTGCTCGAGCGGTCGTGGTGCCACGTCGTGCGCGGCAATCACGAGGAAGTGCTGAGCCTCGTCGCGCGCGGCAAGCTGCCGCCCGACGCGTGGCGCGGCATCGGCGGCGACTGGGGCGCCGACCTGCCGCCGGAGCGGCTGCGCGCGCATGCGGCGCGCGTCGACGCATTGCCGCTCGTGCGCGTGATCGGCGACGGCCCGACGCGCTTCAACGTGCTGCATGCGGAATTCTTCGGCTCGGACGCGGATCTCGATACGGGCAGTTATTCGCACGACGTACGCGAGCGGCTGATGTGGGGCCGCGACCTCGTCCAGGGGCTCGCGGATCCGGCGCGGCAGGCCGGGTTGTCGCTGACCTGCACCGGTCACACGCCGGTGCGTGCGCCGCTACGGATCGGCGCGCAATGGTTCATCGATACGGGTGCGTTCGCGCCCGCCGGCCGGCTTACGCTCGCCGAGCCGCGCACCGGCCGCACCTGGTCGATGACGCAGGCCGAAGCGCGCGAACGCCACGCGGGCGACTGGCCGCTGCCCTGACGCGCCGGGCCGGCGCCCGCGCCGCGCAACGGCTGGCCGTGCCGGCCAGGCGAATGCTAGCCGACCTGATTCAGTTCGAACACCGCATCGACGGCCGACCCGTTCCAGTTGTATTCGAGATAGGCCGCATGCTGGCAGTCGCGCAGCAGCGTCGTGCGGAACGCGGCGAGACACTCGCCGCGCGGGTCGCGCACCGACGGATAGACGATCCCGGCGCCGCCCGCATGGCGCACCGCGCGGCCGAACGCCTGTCCCGCGCTGTAGTCGACCGGGTCCAGCAACGCGGGATCGCGCTGCGGCCACGTGCGTACGTCGGCGACGTCGCCGTGCGCGAACACGGTGTAGAGCCGCATCTGCTGACGCATCGGCGGCTCCTTCGTCGCGGCGAGGAACAGCCCGCTGTGATAGCGCGTTTCGGCGATCGCCGTGTCACGCGTGCGCGTGCAGTAGAACACGCCGTAGCTGCCATCCGAAAAGCGGCTGCCCAGCGGATTCAGGTGCGTGAACGCGGCCATGATCGGCCCCCAGCCCTGCCCGTAGCGGCGCTCGGCGGGCGGCACGAGATCGAGCGTGCCGACTTCGTTGCGGATGCGGTCGTTGGTCAGCGATTCGAGCGCGTAGAGCGCGTCGAAGTCGTCCGCCGACGCGACGCGGTCGAACAGGTTGATGGCCGGAAAACGGGTGGGAATCACGCGATAGGCGGGCGCCCAATCGACGGTGGTCGTGGGCCACCGGTTGACTTCGATCGGTGTCGTCACGCCCAGCCACCCCGCATCGCGTCGAGATATTGCCGGACCGCCACCAGATCGCCGACGTTGCCGGCCAGCATCCGGTCGAGTGCGCGCTTGCCGCCGAACGGCGCCGCATCGTTCGGCCGCTTGACCCACGCATCGGCCGCGGCGGGTTGGGGCAGCAGGATCTGCAACCCCTTGTAGATGCCGAGTAGCAGCGATAGCCGCTCGAGCGTATCGCGCGGCAGGCGCGCCGATTCGGGCGCGGCCTTCCACTTGAAGAACGTCGAGCGGCCCGGCGATCCGAGCAGCACGATCTGCTCGTCGATCGTCAGCTCCCAATCGCGCGCGATGTTGAAAAACGCACGCAGGCCGGCCGCCGACATCTGCGCGACCGAAGCGTGCGGCACGGCGGAATGCGAATCGTACGCGGGCTGTGACATGATCGTTAGTCTCGAAACGAATTCACTAACAAGATTAGTCCATTCTCGTATTTTTGCAAGGGTCGCACCCATCGATCGCGTGCAGGCATCCAGCGAAACGATATTTTTTGTCCATTCTGGACTCTGATTTTATTTTCTGCGTTAATGGCCGTGCGGACACCGCGTCACGGCGCGGGTCGTGTCCGTGGAGACCGTGTCGCCCAGAAACCGGATGCACCACGCCAAGGAATGCACGATGAAGAGACTGATTGCCGCCGTTTCGATCGCCCTGCTCGCGGTATCCGCAGGCCCCGCCGTCGCGAAGGACTGGACCACGATCCGCTTCGGCACCGACGCCAGCTATGCGCCGTTCGAGTCGAAGACGCCCGACGGCAAGCTCGTCGGCTTCGACATCGACCTCGGCAACGAGATCTGCGCGCGCCTGAAGGCGAAATGCGTGTGGCTCGAGAACGATTTCGACGGGATGATTCCGGCGCTGAAGGCGAAGAAGTTCGATGCGGTGCTGTCGTCGATGTCGATCACGCCGCAGCGCGCGCAGCAGATCGGCTTCACGACGAAGATCTACAACCAGCCGACGCGGCTCGTCGTGAAGAAAGGCTCGCCGCTGCTGCCGACCGCCGAATCGCTGAAGGGCAAATCGATCGGCGTCGAGCAGGGCACGACGCAGGAGACGTATGCGAAGGCGTACTGGGGCAAGCAAGGCGCGAACGTCGTGTCGTACCAGAACCAGGACGGCGTGTATGCCGACCTGATCGCCGGTCGCCTCGACGCAGCGCTCCAGGATGAAGTGCAGGCCGCGATCGGATTCCTGAAATCGCCGCGCGGCGCGAACTATACGTTCGTCGGGCCCGAACTCGTCGACGAAAAGGTGCTCGGCATCGGCGCCGGCATCGGCTTGCGCCAGGAGGACACCGACCTGAAGGCGAAGATCGACCGCGCGATCGTCGACATGGTCAAGGACGGCACCTACAAGCGGCTCGCATCGAAGTACTTCGACTTCGACATCTACGGCGGCTGAAAAAACGGCGTCGCGCGCGTACGGATGACCGCTTCCGTCGCGCGCGTCCGACCGCCCCTCCCCTTCAACCGGATGGCAACGGCATCGAGCGGTGCGCCGTTGCATCGAATGCGCGTCGTGTTGCGTCGTTTGTCGTGTTGCGTCGTACGCGGCCTGCGGCACGACGTTTCGTCTATCGTTCGGATCACCAATCAATCGCGTGCGGCAACGGCGGGCCACGCGAGCGAACGTCGTGCGGTTCGAATCAATAGGCGAAAACCGGGCGTCGCGGTACCGGCGCCCGTGTGCACATGCCCATGCGGATCGGGTTCGCGTGCAGGAAAGTACCGACCCGGCGCGGATGACCGGCAACCAGCCGGATCCGCCTCGCGCCGGGCGCGGAGAGATGGCCTGTCGAGGCATGCCGGTCGGCCGCAAGCGCGACGTTCGAGCGGCGATGTCCCGAATCACGGCGATCGCGGCCTGCGGACCGCGGCGTGTGACGATCGATCATTTTTCTACCCCGTTTGCTGTCTGATGTTTGTTCCGGCAACCGGACGATGCCGATGCCCCGGCGATCAGGCGACGACGCTCCGTGCTCGCCGCGACGCGGCCGCTGCACCGCGCGCGGCCGCCGCATCCCCGCGGACTGCGTCCTGGCCGGTACTGAAGGCTTTGGCTGCCTGACCGGACGGACCTCGCGTCGTCGACTCTCGCACGCCCTTCTTCGCAAGGACCGGGCCAGCGCGGCGCGAGCCCGGCCGGACAAGGGGGCGATCGGGCCGGCTCGCGGCCGGAACCGGCGTGGGATGCCGGAAGTTACGCAATTGAAACATCGGTGCCGCGGCACGCGCCGGCGGCGGCACGGCGGGGCCTTGCGGAATAAGGCTGAACAATGGAGCGCGGAATTTTTACCGGCGACGAACCGGCCGATCGGCCCGATTCGACGCGGGAATTCGCCCGGCGGCCGACGCGAAATGTTTCATGCGCTTTACATGCCGCCGGCGGCGAGGTGCGCCGCACGCCGCGGCCGGACGCCGGACGCGGCCGATCGCATGGCTATCCTGCGGCGCCGCTGCACGCGACCTCGCGCCGCCCGGGCGACCGCCCACGACGATCCGCCGAGCGCGCCACGCTGACCCGCTTCGGCGTGTCGGGCCAAGGCTCGCCCGCGCGTGGCGCGTCGTCGCGGTCGGGCCGTGCGCGCCGCCCGTCACGTTCGTGCCGCAGCGGCTGCGGACCGCTCGCCGAGCCGGTTCGCGCGCCGCTCAGCCGACCCGCTGATGCCCGGCGTCGTCCGACGGCGCGCCGTCGTGGCCGCCGTCGTTGCCGCCGTTGTCACCGTTGTGGTCGCGATCGTTCAGCCCGTGCTCGATCATCATCCGATAGAGCGTCACGCGTGAAATGCCGAGTTCGGCGGCGGCCTTGTTGATCCGGTGGTCGTTGCGCAGCAGCGCGTTCTCGATTGCGGTGCGCTCGGCCAGCGCCCGCGCCTGTTCGAGCGTCACCGGTTCGGTTTCGCCGGGCGTGTCGAGCCCGAGATCGTGCGGCGTCAGCAACCGGCTCTCGGCCATCACGATCGCGCGCCGCACGCGATTGATCAGCTCGCGCACGTTGCCGGGCCACTCGTAGCGCCGCATCGCATCGAGCGCGGCCGACGTGAAGCCGCTGATCTTGCGGCCGCTGTCGGCCTTGAATTTCTGCAGCACGTAGTGCGCGAGGATGTCGATGTCCTTGCCGCGTGCGCGCAGCGGCGGCTCGTGGATGCGCAGCACGCACAGCCGGTGATAGAGATCCGCTCGGAAGCGCCCGGCTTCGACCGCGCCGTCGAGATCGACGTGCGTGGCCGAGATGATCCGCACGTCGACCGCGATCGACTCGTGCCCGCCGAGCCGCTCGATCCTGCCTTCCTGCAGAAAGCGCAGCAGGCTTGCCTGGCTTTCGACCGGCATGTCGCCGATCTCGTCGAGAAACAGCGTGCCGCCGTTCGCCGATTCGATCCGGCCCGCGCGCCGCTGGTTCGCGCCGGTGAAGGCGCCGCGTTCGTAGCCGAACAGCTCGGACTGCAGCAGATGATGCGGAATCGCTCCGCAATTGATCGCGACGAACGGCCCCTTGCCGCGGCCGGAGCGCTCGTGAATCGCGAGCGCCGTCAGTTCCTTGCCGGTGCCCGACTCGCCCGAGATGAACACGCTCGCGTCGGTCTTCGCGACCTTGCGGATCGTGCTGAACAGTTGCTGCATCGCCTCGCAGTTGCCGATCATCCCGTGTTCGCCGATCGACGCCGCGTAGGCGGCGCCGTCGACGCGATCGAGCGCGGCCATCCCGCGCGCATGGCCCAGCACGTGCGAAATCCATTCGGACGGCAGCGGCAGCGTCACGTAATCGAAACAATAGCTGCGGATCAGTTCGCGCACGGCGGGGCCGATCGTGATGCCGGCCTGCGCGATGGAAATCCAGCCGATCGCCGGCTGGCTCAGACACATCTTCAGCGCGGGATAGTCGCGCGACGTGAACCCGGTGAAATCGACCAGCCCGGCGGCCACGCTCACGCCGGAGGTCATGTTCTGCGCGGCGCCGGCCGTCTTCGCGACCGCGATCTCCCAGCCGAGCCCGCGCAGTTGCGCCAGCAACGGCTCGTCGGGCGTGCGCATGATCACGAACAGCTTGCGGCCGGCCTCGGGAGCGGTGACGGACACGTCCGTCATCTCGGGCGCCGCGTGCCCGTTTGCGTCGGGTGACCTTGCAACCATCGTTGTTCCCCGCTTGGCTTTGGTATCGCGCGCCGGCTCACCGCCGCGTACGACGGACACGATCGAACCGACATATTGGGCGTATTTCCGTCCGAATAAAATCCCCCTGCGCATGAATCGCGCGGGAGTCGACGTCGCCATGAACGGTATATCGATGCGGCCGGCCGCCGGCTAGATGGGTGTTATCCCTGTGGCGGGCGCCGCACACGGCCGGAAAGAACCGGGGTCGCACGCGCAAAGCCGCGCCGGTGCTGGCGCGAGGCATGGGTATGGGACGGGCGCACGCCCGATCGGCGCACCGGCGCACCGGCGCATACGCGTGCAACCGGTGTGCCGGGCACGCGAACGCGGTGCAACCGGTTCCGGTTGATTGTCGTCAATCGTCGGAACGAGCCGGCCGATGCGCGAACGCAACAGGCACGATGCCCCGCCGCGCGCCGCGCGACGGGCGGCCTGCGGCCCGGATCAGCGGCCCGACGCGAGCGGCGCCGGCGCGTTCGCGCGACCGCGGCCGGCCGGCGTGCCGCCGTGTTCGCCGTAGGTGGCGGCCAGTGCGTCGACCCGCGCGAGATGGTGGCGATTGTCGTGATCCCACGGGTGGAAGCCCGGCCGGAAAAAGCTCAGCCATTCGCCGGCGATGCGCGGGAACAGCCCGCGGCGCGGCCCGTACAGGAACGCGATCGTCCGCAGCAGGCCGCGCACGTGATGGCCGGCGCCGCGATCGCGCCACAGCAGCGTCGCATGCATCAGGAACACGGTCGGCCAGAACGTCAGCGTCGTCAGCAGATACACGCCGATGCGGATCAGGTAGCGGCGCAGCCCCGGCTTCATCGCGGCGTTCCACACGTCGAACGACACGGCCTTGTGCTCGGTTTCCTCCAGCGCGTGCCAGATCCACATCTGCCGGTAGCCTTCGACCGAGCCGCCGAGGCGCGTCGGGTCGCGCAGCAGCCAGTCGGCGAGCATCGCCGTGTAGTGCTCGGCCGCCACCGTGTGCGCGAGCTGCACCGAATGCGGCAGCGTGCGCTTCATGTAGCCGAGCACCGTCCACACGCGCCGGTCGAGCTTGCGCGCGGGCAGCCTGTTCGCCTGCATCAGCTCGTTGTATTCGACGTGCTCGCGCGTGTGCATCGCCTCCTGGCCGATGAAGCCCAGCACCTGCTGCTTCAGCACGGGATCGTCGATCCGGTCGCGGTAGTTGCGCACCGAATCCATGAAGAAGCGCTCGCCGGCCGGAAACAGCAGCGACAGCGCGTTGAAGAAATGGGTCACGTGCGACCCCAGGCCATGCCAGTCCTTCGCGCGTTCGACCGGCAGGTCGAAGCGCAGGTCGCGGCGCACCGGCATGATCCCGGCTGCGGTGACGGAAGCGGCTGACTTCATGTGCATCGTTCTCCTGTTGCCGAGCGGCCCGGCGCATCGTCGGACGCGGCCGGCGCAAGCCCGGGCGACGCGTCGCGCGCCGCCAAAATCCTGACATCGACAGATGTAACGATAGGCCGCTCGCGCCGGCGCACGCAAGCCGTGCGGTAGATGCGCACTTCCAAACAGGGCACGGTCGGACAGGCGGAAAAAACGGCGTTCGAACGACGCCCGGCCGGGTAGCGATTCGAACGCGCCGGCGCGCGAACGGGCGAGGTGGCGGGTGTGGCGCAGCGCGTCGCCATCGGCCCGACAGCCCCGTGCGCCGGGCATCTCGCCGCGTCCGGCAACGGTCGCCCGGCATGCGGCAAGACGTGCCGAGAACGTCGATTCATACGCGTGGCGCACTGCCGTGGTGCAACCGCGGCCCGCGGCTCGCCGAAAATTCAAACGCGCGTTCCAATAGCGGATCGGCCGATTCCGCGCGCGGCGCCCCGCCACCTTCGCCGACACGCGTACGACGGCACGAAATCCACGCGCGCCGGGCCGCTGCGCGCTCGCCTACAATAGCGGTTTCACGCAACGTTCTTTCAGGAGAAGTCATGTCTGTCACCACGACCGCATCGGGCCTCAAGATCGAGGACCTGACCGAAGGCACCGGCGCGGAAGCGCAAGCCGGCAAGACCGTCAGCGTCCATTACACCGGCTGGCTGACCGACGGTCAGAAATTCGATTCGAGCAAGGATCGCAACGACCCGTTCGCGTTCGTGCTCGGCGGCGGCATGGTCATCAAGGGCTGGGACGAAGGCGTGCAGGGCATGAAGGTCGGCGGCGTGCGTCGCCTGACGATCCCGCCGCAGCTCGGCTACGGCCCGCGCGGCGCAGGCGGCGTGATTCCGCCGAATGCGACGCTCGTGTTCGAAGTCGAACTGCTCGACGTCTGACCCCGCCGCCGGCCGTTTCCCTTCCGATGGAACGCATCGCCTCCCCCGCCATCGCGCTGCGCCGCTACGCCACGTGCGAAGCGTCGGACGTGCACGACTTCCACCAGGTCGTGCTCGGCGTCGACGGCGCGATGGTGATGGCGGTGGACGGAATCGGCCGGCGCATCGACCGGCACGCGGCCTGGCTGATTCCGGCCGGCGCGCGCCACGACTACGCGGGCCTCGGCGAGAATCGCCAGCTCGTGATCGACCTGCCCGCCGCGTCGCTCGCGGTACCGCAGCGGCTGTTCGACCATGCGCGCGCCGTGTCGATCGACCCGGCGCTCACGTCGCTCGTCGCGCAGGTCGCGGCGGTCGCCGCCCAGCACGATGCGCCGGCCGGCGACGCACGACAGGCTGCCGCGCACCGCTTTCAGTGGCAGGCCGCCGCGCGCCTGTGCGACGCGCTGCTCGACGATGCGGGCATCGCCGCGCCGGCGTCGGGCCTCGATTTCGCGCGCATCGACCGCTGGCTGCGCGCGCGGCTCGCCGAGCCGCTGCGCATCGCCGATCTCGCCGAGCACTGCGGCTACGGAATGCGCCGGTTTCATCAACTGTTCGTCGAGGCGTTCGGCGAAACGCCGCATCGCTACCTGCAGCGGCTGCGGCTCGACGCCGCGGTCGTGCTGCTCGCCGACGGCCGGCATTCGCTCGTCGACATCGCGGGCAGCGTCGGCTTCGCGGATCAAAGCACGTTCACGCATGCGTTCACGAAGCGCTTCGGCGTGGCGCCCGGACGCTGGCGCGGCGAACGGCATTGAGCGCAATGGCGCGCTGAATACGCATCGACGCACGTAGCCGGCAGCACGCGGATCGGCATCCGTATCGACGCTTCGCGTCTCGCTGAAACGTCGCCTATCCGTCGCCGCCTACGATGGGCGCATGGATACGACCACACCCTCCTCCGCTTTCCCGCCCGCGCTGGCGCGCGTCGTCGCCACCGTCAGCATCGGCTTCGTCGTCACGCAGCTCGACGTGACGATCGTCAACATCGCGCTCGCGCATCTCGCCGCCGACCTGCACCTGCCGGTCGCCGGCCTGCAGTGGGTCGTCGATGCGTACACGCTCGCGTTCGCGGTGCTGATGCTGTCGGCCGGCGCGCTCGGCGACCGTTTCGGCGCACGCCGCCTGTATATCGCAGGCCTCCTGCTGTTCGCGCTCGCGTCGCTCGCATGCGGCGCCGCCGTCGCGCCCGCGATGCTGGTCGCGGCCCGCGCGCTGCAAGGCGTCGGCGCCGCGGCCATGCTGCCGAATTCGCTCGCGCTGCTGAACGACGCGTGCCGGCACGACCCGCGCCTGCGCGCCCGCGCGGTCGCCGCGTGGACGGCGGCCGGGTCGATCGCGATCGCGGCCGGCCCGGTCGTCGGCGGCCTGCTGATCGCCGCATGGGGCTGGCGCGGCATCTTCCTCGTGAACCTGCCGCTCTCTGCGGCGGGACTCGCGGCCACGTTCGCGTGGGTGCCCGCGCGCCACGAACGCGCGGCGCCGCCCCGCTCGCTCGACCTGCACGGCCAGTTCGTCGCGATCGCGATGCTGACCGCGCTGACCGGCGCGGTGATCGAATGGCGGCCGCTCGGCTTCACGCATCCGGTCGTGGCCGGCGGCTGCGTGCTGGCGGCGCTGGCCGCGCTCGCGTTCGTCGCGATCGAGTCGCGCACGGCCACGCCGATGCTGCCGCTGTCGCTGTTCCGCCACCGCACGTTCAGCGCGGCCGTGCTGTTCGGCATCTGCGTGAACCTCACGTACTACGGCACCCTGTTCGTGCTCGCGCTGTACCTGCAACGCGCGCGCGGCGAATCGGCGCTGCAGGCGGGGCTCGCGTTCCTGCCGCTCACGGGCGGGTTCCTGCTGTCGAATCTCGCGAGCGGCCGCGTCGTCGCGCGCCACGGCCCGCGCGTGCCGATGCTGGTCGGCGCGCTCGTCGCCGCGCTCGGCTACGGGTCGCTGCATTTCGTCGACGCGTCGACGCCGCTCGGCATGCTGCTGGCGCCGTTCCTGCTGATACCGTCGGGCATGGGGTTCGCGGTGCCCGCGATGACGACGGCCGTGCTCGCATCGGTCGCGCCCGACCGCGCCGGCATCGCGTCGGCCGTGTTGAATACCGCGCGGCAGGCCGGCGGCGCAATCGGCGTCGCGGCGTTCGGTGCGCTCGCCGGCGGCGGTGCATCGCAGGTCGCGAACGGATTGCGGATCGAAACCGCCTTATCGGTCATGCTGCTGCTCGCGGCCGCGCTGCTCGCGACCCGTGTGCGGCCGCGCTGCTCGCGACCCGTGTGCGGGCCGCTGCGCGTCGCGACGCACCGCGTTCGCGTCGGGCGGTGCCGGCGCACGATCGAGCGCTGGCGGTCACGCGTCGCCGGGGTCGGGCTGGATCAGGTGACGCCACGGAAAGAAGTTCTTCCTGAAGTGGCTCACATAGCCGCCTCTGCCGGCCTGGATCACCATCAGCTGCAACGCCGGATGCAGCGCCTGCAGCGCTTCGAGCGCGTCGAGGTCGAGACAGGTATTTCTCAGATACAGCGCGTGGAGCCGCTGGCCGGTCCGGCTCTTCAGCAAGCGCTCGTAGGCGTCGAACGGCGTGATGCAGCCCGCGCCACGCTCGTGCTTCCACGCCGAATGCAATTCCGTCGACTCGGAGAAATCGAGCCGGCCGAGCGACGGCAGGTTATCGCTGCCGGCAAGACGGTCGATGAACTGCTGCGTGTCGTAACAGCCGCCGATGCGCAGCCGGCTCAGATACGGCAACGGCACGTCGAAGAAGCGTGCATCGGGTGCGTTCGGCACCGTCAGCTCGGCGAGAAACGGCGCCTTCGCGACGAAGCGGGCAATCTCGCCGCCCTCCTGCATGATCCGATCCCGGCGCACGATCATCGACAAGTTGTGATCGGCCGGCTCGGTCGGCCGCACATACAGCGACCGCAGTATCGGAAAGTGCGCATCCGAATCGAGCAGCGGACCGAAATCCCATTCGCGCGTGCCGTTCGCGCCTTCGTCCGGCCCGCTGAACACCAGATCGGTCACGAGGCTCGCCACCTCCGGCTCCGCCAGACATGCCAGCGTCCAGTCGAGCGGCTCGCCCCATGCCTCGCCGAAGTATCGGACATGCAGCCCGGCCCGCAGCGGCGCGACGTCGAGATGATTGAAATCGGACAGCCACAGCGGCTCCGCCGGATCCGCATGGTCGTGGCCTTCCTCGGCACCTTCGCTTGCGCAATGATCGTGGATACGGCGCTGCAACTCGAGCAAGCGCCGATAACCGGCGGAATCCAGTGGATGAGTCATGGCGATGCGGCTCCGGACGACGATCGCGACAGTCTAGCCGACGGTGCAGCCATCGCGCCTCGCGCTCATCGCCGTGCCGCACTCGCTTCGCCGTCGATCTTCCTGACGACCGTGTCGGCCGCCTTCAAAGGCCGGCCGTCGTCGTGCCGCAGCGCGAGCTTGCGAATCGCGCGCCCGGTGCCGCGGTCGACCAGCACCGAATGCGGCTCGCCGCGCGCGAACAGGTAGGCCTCGCCCCACTGCCGCAGCATCACGATGACCGGAAACAGCCCTTCGCCTTTCCTGGTCAGTACGTACTCCTGATACGCGGTGCCGTCGGAGGCCGGCACGACGTCGAACACGCCCGCGTCCACCAGCATCTTCAGCCGGTCGGACAGGATGTTGCTCGCGACGCCGAGGCTCGCGCGGAAATCGCCGAAGCGGCGCACGCCGTCGAACGCGTCGCGCACGATCAGCAACGCCCAGCGATCGCCGACGATATCGGTCGCGCGCGCCACCGGGCACGGCGAATCCGCAAGACTTTTCTGCCTGGCCATGTTCCTCTCCGCAATCGCGCCGGCCGCCTTCGCGGGCAGGCCGACCGTCCGTGCACGGGCCCCACGCCCGCCGTCAAACAGGTTGCATTTTAAAACTACTTTCCCTACACTCCAAACCAGTTTCAAATTGCAACTACATTGCATGAGGAAACCCATGGAATCGTCCTGCCATTCCGGCACCGTTGCATCGAACGCGCCAACCGGCGCGGTCCATCCGGCCGAGGGCGGCCGCCTGTCGTCGGCGCGCGTCGCGCTCCTGGCCGTCTGCTGCGCGGCGAGCGTCGCGAACGTCTACTACGCGCAGCCGCTGCTCGATTCGATCGCGCGGGATTTCGGCGTGTCGCAGGCCGCGGTCGGCGGCGTCGTCACCGCGACGCAGCTCGGCTGCGCGCTCGCGCTGCTGTTCGTCGTGCCGCTCGGCGACCTGCTGAACCGCAAGCGCCTGATCGCCGTGCAGCTTGTGCTGCTGAGCGCCGCCTGCATCGGCGTGGCCGTGGCGTCGACGCGCGTCGCGCTGCTGGCCGGGATGGTCGCGGTCGGGCTGCTCGGCACCGCGATGACGCAAGGACTGATCGCATGCTCGGCCACCCTCGCCGGCGCCGGCGAACGCGGGCGCGTGGTGGGCGCCGCGCAGGGCGGCGTCGTGGTCGGGCTGCTGGTCGCGCGCTCGCTGGCGGGCGTCGTCACCGACATCGCGGGGTGGCGGGCGGTCTATCTCGTGTCGGGCGGGCTCGCGATCGCGATGCTGGTCGTGCTGTCGCGGCTGCTGCCGGATCGGCACGAACCGCGCCAGCGCATCGGTTATGCGGCGCTGCTGCGCTCGATGGTGTCGCTGCTGCGCGACGAACGCGTGCTGCGCGTGCGCGGCGCGATCGCGCTGCTGATGTTCGCCGCGTTCAGCATCTTCTGGAGCGCGCTCGTGCTGCCGCTGAGCGCGCCGCCGCACGCGATGTCGCACACGCAGATCGGCGCATTCGGCCTCGTCGGCGCACTGGGTGCGGCGGCCGCCGCCCGCGCGGGCCGGCTCGCGGATCGCGGGCGCGGCGAAGCGACGACCGGCGCCGCACTCGCGCTGCTCGCCTGTTCGTGGCTGCCGCTCGCGTTCGGCAATACGTCGATTGCGCTGCTGATCGTCGGCATCGTGCTGCTCGACGTCGGCGGACAGGCTGTGCACGTCGTCAATCAGAGCATGATTCTCGGCGCACGGCCCGACGCGCATGCGCGGCTCGTCGGCTGCTACATGCTGTTCTACTCGGCCGGCAGCGGGCTCGGTGCGATTGCGGCGACGATGACGTATGCACGCGCAGGATGGACCGGCGTCTGCATGCTCGGTGCGGCGGTGAGCGCGGCCGCGCTCGGCGCATGGGCCGCGACGCTGCGGCGCGCGTGATGCGCGCGGGTCATGCGGATCGAACGGGAAAAGCCGGCGCGCCCCCGGCGGGCGGCCGGCACGCGAACCGGCCGCGCACGCGCGCCGGCCGGGCGTTCGGTTCGGCGCGCGCGCTGCGCGCCGCAGGCGTTCAGCCTGCCGCCCGGATCGCCTCTTCGTAGACGCCGGCCACGCGCCGCGCGATCACCGCGTTGTCGAAATGATCGCGCGCATAGCGCTTGCACGCGGCCTCGTCGGGCAGCGCGATCGCGCCCGACAGCGCACCGCCGAGCCCTTCGGCGATCGCATCCGCGCCCGTCGACGGCAGCACGAGATCGTTCGACAGCCCGGCGACCGCCTCCGGCAATCCGCCGACCGGCGTGACCAGCACCGGCGTGCCGGACGCCAGCGATTCGACGGTGATCAAGCCGAAGCCCTCGAGCGCGACCGTCGGCACGACGCTGACCGTCGCCGCGCGGTACAGCGCCGCGAGATGGTGGTCGGGCACGAAGCCGAGCAGCTTCACGTTGTCCTGCAGCCCGGCTGCGTCGATGCGCTGCTGCAGTTCCTCGCCGATCTTGCCCTTGCCGGCGATCAGCAGCAGGACGTCCGGGTGACGGCGCTTGACGAGGCCGATCGCGTCGATCAGGTCCTCCAGTCCCATGCGCCGCACGAGCCGGCGCACGGCCAGCACGATCGGCCGGTCCTGCGGCAGTTGCAGCTTGTGCCGCGCCTCGGCCGGCGTGAGCGGCGTGTCGAACTGCGCGGTATCGACGCAGCCGGGAATCACGCGCACGCGCGACGGATCGATCCCGTAGCGGTTCGTCAGGATCTGGCCGAACGCCTGCGACAGCACGATCAGCCGCGACGAGCGCGTGTAGACGGCCTGTTCGAGATAGCGCTTCGCGCGCTGCCCGAGCGACGCGGCGCCCTCGACCTGGCTTTCGTCGGCCCACGGCCCCTGGAAGTGCGAGACCTGCGGAATCCCGCGCGTCACGTCGAGGCCCGGAAACGTGTACAGCGCGAAGTGCGACGAAATCACGTCCGGACGCTCGCTGCGGATCTCGTCGCGCAGCGCGCGCCGCGCGGCGAGCATCCGCCGCGCGAGCGGCTGCGACGCAGGCCCGAAGCCCTGGATCGCCCCGCCCGTGTCGTCGGCGACCTTCGGCGAGCCGGCGACGAGCCCGCGCACCTCGACGCCCGCGCCGGGCAGCGCGCCGACGAGCGAGTAGTACATCCGGTCGAGGCCGCCCGCGCGTTCGGGGAACCAGTGCATGCCGATCTGCAACGATTTGATCGGCCGGGAAGATTGGGACATCACGGTTGCTCCTGCGTGATCGCATGCTCGGCCCGCGCGAAGGCGGACGGCTGCGTGGGTTGGCCGATGCGCCGGTAAAGCGCGACGTACTGGGCGCCCATGTGCGCCCAGCCGAAACGGGTCATCAGTTCGCGGGCCGCATCGCCCATCGCGCGACAGGTGTCGCGCGACGCCGCGAGCGAGCCGATCGCCTGCGCGAGCGCGGCCGGATCGTCCGGATCCTCCAGCACGATCCCGCATTCGCGCGTGATGATTTCCGCGCCGCCCGCCGTGCGCGCGGTGACGACCGGCAGCCCGGCCGCCATCGCCTCCAGCAGCGACAGGCTCATCGCTTCGTAGCGCGACGGAAAGACATACGCGTCGACCGAGCGCATCAGCGTCGGCATGTTCTTCACGAGCCCGAGGAAATGCACGCGCGAATCGATGCCGAGCGCGCGCGCTTCGTCGGGATACGGGCTGCCGGGCAAGTAGCCGGCCACCGCGAGGTGAACGTTGGGCGGCAGCTTCGTCAGCGCCTTCAGCACCGTGCCGAGGTTCTTGCGAGGCGTGCGCAGGTCGCCGACGAACAGCAGCAGGAACGCGTCGTCCGGCAGCTTGAACGCCGCACGGTCGGCCTGGGCGCCCGCGAACGCGCTGCCGTCGACGCCGTTGTAGATCACGCTGATCTTGCGGCTGTCGATGCCGAGCCCGGCGATTTCGTCGGCCACCTTCTGCGACACGGCCGTGATCGCGCGCGAGCGCCGGTAGGCCCAGCGCTCGAGCGCGGTGTTCACGCGCGTATAGACGTACTGGTAGGCCGACCACAGCCCCTTCGTCAGCCCGAACGGATAGTACGGACTCTTGAACCAGCCGCCGTGCACGAAGTGCGCGGTATTCACGTCGGCCTTGATCCACGAGATGAAGCCGTTCACGTGCAGCACGTCGTATTCGCCGCGGTGCGCGCGCAGCCACGCCGCGCTTTTCAGCGCGAACACCTGCTGCTTGACGAGATTCGACGGCCAGAAGCCGCCGACCTTCACCGGCACCCAGCGCACGCGCGGGTCGGCCAGCAGCTCGGGTGCGACGTGCGACGCGACCAGTGTGACCTCGTAGTTTTCGGCCAGCGCCGCGCGCGCGATTTCGTAATTGACGCGGCCCTGCCCGTCGTTATGTCGCACGACGTGCGTGACGATCGCGATTCTCAATGGTCGCCTCCCCGTGAACGCGCGGCGACCAGCAGGCGTTGCGCCTTCTGCCAGTGCGCCGCGGCAAGTATCGAAAAAATGGCCGTGAACATCAGCAGGCCGCCGGTGCCGATCAGCGAGTTCGTGAACACGAGCATCGCGAAGGTCGACAGGCACAGGCTCAGGCACGCGCCGACGAACTTGTCCTTGCGCAGCTTGAACGCCGCGCGCAGCGTGCGGCCGAACAGCATCACGACGCCCGCGAGATACAGCAGCGTGCCGGGCCAGCCGAGCACGAACGGCACGTTCATCACGCCGCTGTCGAAGCTGCCGTACTTGCCGAGCTCGCCGCTGTCGCTCGACAGCTTCGTGGACGCGCCGGTCGCGCCCATCCCTTCGCCGGCGACGTCGGTGAACGCCGTCTGCGCGAAGGTCGCGTAGAACTTGTTGCGATCGTCGTAGCTGCGGTCGTCCTTCAGGTTCGCGATCGACTGCAGGCGCTGGCCGAGCCGGTCGGCCACCGGCCCGACCGTCAGGAGCGGCACGCACAGCCCGACCAGCACGACGCCGCTGATCAGGATCCGCATCCGCACGCGGTTGCTCGATTGCACGAGCTGGATCGCGAGCGCGATCACCCAGCCGCCCCAGGTCGAGCGCACGAGACACAGCGCGAACGACACGAAGCCCGCCGCGCCCGCGAACCAGCGGATCTTCTGCGGCGCAACCAGCACGAACACCAGCGCGCCCATCATCGCGAACGCGAACGGTCCGGACGAATTCATCGTGCTGAACACGCGCACGCCGTACGGCACCGGCTCGCCCTGCGAACCCATCTGCGAGCCGACCATCCACAGCACGTCCCACTGCGGCATCACGAAATACTGCACGACGCCGTACACGCCCATCACGAGCATGCCCCACATGAAGGTGGACAGCAGCACGTCGCGGTACTCCGGATAGTTGCGCGCGTTCACCATGATGTGAAAGCCGATCAGGATCGGGTACAGCCAGTTCGCGAGGTCGTAGGTCGCGGCCATCACGCCGCTCGACACGATCCCGACGAGATACGCATACACGAGCCCGAACAGGATCAGCAGCACCGGAATCCCGCGCCGCTGCGCGAGCACGCGGTAATGCCTGAGCAGCCCGAAGCCGGCGATCATCGTCACCGCGAGCGGCGCGACCTGGATCAGGCTCGTCGGCGTGAACGCGCCCTTCGACCAGTCGGCCAGGCGCCGCACTTCCGGGCTCAGGAACCACACCCACCACATGAAGCCGACATAGCGCGCCGGGCTCTTGAAATACAGCCAGACGCCCACCCCGATGGCCAGCACCGGGAACGCGAGCGTCAGCACCTTGCCCTGGTGGACGGCGATCAGCGCGGCGGTGAACGTCCACAGCCCGGCCTGCCCGGCCCAGTGCTTCGGCTCGGCGAACCGGCTGCGGGGGCGCGACGGTGCGCGTTCGGCGGCAATCGTACTCATCGATCCGAGCTCACTGCGACGACGGACGCGAATCGGCGAGCGGCATCGCCACGCCGGCCGCCGCGGGTGTGCGGCGCCGGCGCAGCATGTCGCGCGTAATCCGCACGTGCTGCTCGGCGAACGCCTGCGTGGTCAGGTCGCGTTCGCGCAGGCACGCGGCGGCCGCCCGCGCGCAGTCGAGCGCCGCCACCGGGTCGGCGACGAAGCGATCGGCGGCCTGGCGCATCGCCTGCGCGTCGAACGCCGGCACATAGGCGGCCGTATCGTGCGGGAAGTAGTCGCTCAGGCCGCCCACGTCGGACACGATCATCGGCTTGCCGACGGCCGCCGCCTCGAGCATCACCGTGATGCCCGACGCGTGGAAATTCGGCCGCAGCGGCACGACGATCACGTCGGCCCACGCGTACAGCTCGTGCTGCTTCGCGAGCCCCGCCGCCGGGCCGATCTTCACGTTCGGCGCGTGCCACTCGCGCGGCACGCGGCGGCGCGTCGCGAGCCGCACGTCGTAGCGCGCGTCGCCGCCGAACGCGGCGAGGAACGTGCGCCAGTCGCGGTCGCGGTCGTTGCCGATCGCCGCGATCCGCAGCGGCCGGTTCGGTTTCCATTGCTGCGGCTCGACCGGCGGAAAGTCCTGCGTGTTCAGCCCGTAATAGACGAACTCGGCTTCGCGCCCGAGGTAGCGGCGGCACAGGTCGGCGTTGTCGCGAGCCAGCGTGGTCAGCGCGTCGGCGCGCGCGAGCAGCTTGCGGTACAGCCAGCGGCGCGGGCCGCCGAAGCTGTTCCATTTGTCGAACAGCCACACGCTCTGCGCAAGCAGCAGCGGGCGCTTGCCCTGCGCGCCGGCGAGCTTCAGGATCAGCGCGGCGGCCAGATGCTCCTGCTCGGTGTGGGTCCAGATCACGTCGGTATCGAGCAGCGCCGCGCGGTTGCGCCACGCATGCACGACGTCGAAGCCGAGCGCCGCCTTCAGCGCACGGCGCGCGATGCTCACGACGCGGTTCTCGCGGCCGTCCTGCGAATAGGTCAGCCGGAACTCGTCGGATTCGGCGTGGTGATAGCCGTACAGGCAGCCGATGTCGTCGCCTTTCCGGTAGGTACGCGGATCGGCGCCATAGAACAAATGGACGTGAACTTTCGTTGCATCCTTCATGGTCATGCGAGCCCTCCGGGCGTGGCCGCGCGCACTGCGCGCAGGCCGTTCAAGACGTCACCGGCGGCATCGCCGCGCGGTGGGGGGCGAGGTTCGTGCGGCGCGCATCGCGCGCGCCGCGGCGCACCGCGCGCCAGTGCGCGAGCACGCGGGCGCGCCGCGCGGTGGGCAGCGACAGCAGCACGTGAGCGAAGCCCGGATAGACGCGCGTGCCGATCAGCGTCCACCACCACCACGCGATCTCGCGCCGTAGCGGCGGCAGATGCTCGCGCAGCGTCAGTTGCAGGTTGTATGCGCCGTTGCTGATCGCGTTCAGCGAGGCCGCATCGCGACGGTCGTCGTCGAAGCGCTCGGCCGGGAAATGATCGACGGCGATCGCCGGGTCGTACAGCAGCGTCCAGCCCGCGCGCTGCACTTCCATGCTGAACGCCATGTCGTTGTGCACCTGCGCGCCTGCGCCGCGCAGCCGCGTGTCGAAGCGCAGCCGTTCGATCGCGGCGCGGCGGTAGCTCATGTTCGCGCCTTTCAGCATGTCGACTTCGCGTGCGCCGCCGACGCCGAGGTGATGATTGCCGATGATCTTGCCCGACAGCGTGAGCTGGCCGACCTGCTCGCGCGATTCGTCGAGCAGGCGGCCTTTTTCGTGCACCCAGTCGCGGCCGCCGACCGCGCCCACGCGCGGGTTGGACAGGAATGCGGCTTCGATGCGCGCGAGCCAGTCGGGGCGCGGCGCCGCATCGTCGTCGGTGATCGCGACGATGTCGCCGGTCGACGCGTCGAGCCCCTTGTTCAGCGCGGCGACCTGCCCCGCCACGTCGACCGGCACGATGCGCAGCGGCAGCGCGCCGCCGACCGCCGGATCGGCGAGCCGTTCGTGCGTGGCGTCGTCCTCCGGGCGCGCGACGACGATCACCTCGTCGGGCAGCCGCTGCTGCCGCTGCAGCGCCAGCAGGCAGCGCGCGAGGTCGGCGGGACGCCGGTAGGTCGGAACGAGCACGGAAATTTTCATCGAGGGTTCTCCATTCGGCCGGGCCGATGCGGCGCGCGCCGGCCCGGTGTCGTGCAATGCGATCAAGCGCTCAGGTATTCGTGCACGGCCGCATAGCCGCGGCCGTAGCCGCGCGCCTTCGGCGGCACGCCATTGAAGATCCCGCCTTCCAGATCGACGCCCGCGGTGCGCAGGCGCTTGATCGCGTCGGCGATCTCGCCTTCCGTATGCATGCCCGAGCGCAGTACCAGGAAGGTGGCGCCGGCCATGCGGCCGATGATGGTCGCGTCGGTCACCGCGAGCACCGGCGGCGAATCGATCAGCACGACGTCGTAGCGCTTGCCGAGGCCTTCGAGGTATTGCGGCAGGCGCGTCGACATCAGCAGCTCCGACGGGTTCGGCGGGCGCGTGCCGGCCGCGATGAACGACAGGCCCTGCACCGGCGTCTCCCGGATCGCGTCCTCGAGCGAGGACTGGTCGCTCAGCAGCTCCGACAGCCCCGGCTGCGAGGTGAGGCCGAAGTAGCGGTCGAGCATCCCGCGGCGCATGTCGGCGTCGATCAGCAGCACGCGCTTGCCCGAATGGGCGAGCAGCACCGCGAGGTTGACCGTCAGGAAGCTCTTGCCGATGCCCGGCGTCGGGCCGGTCAGCACGATCACGCGGTTCTTCGCGTCCATCATCGCGAACTGCATCGCGGTGCGCAGGCTGCGCATGCTTTCGACGCTCAGGTCCTTCGGACGCAGGCTCGCGAGGATCGGCCGTGCACGAGTGCCGCCCTTCTCGGCCGCGGCATCGAGCTTCACCTGCTCGGCGCTCTGCGGGACGAGCCCGTACAGCGGCAGGTTGAACGTACGCTCGACGCGGTCCGGATCCTCGATGCCCTGGAACAGGTTGCGGCGCAGGAACACGACGCCGGTGCCGAGGATCAGCCCCAGGAACACGGCGGCCGACAGGATCAGCGCCTTCTTCGGCTTGATCGGATCGCCCGGGCGCAGCGCCGAATCGACGAGGTGGATGTTGCCGCCCGTGCCGGCCTTCTGCACCGACAACTCCTGCACGCGGTTCAGCAGCAGGACGTAGATGTCCTCGGCGACCTTCGCGTCGCGCTGGAGCTGGACCGCCTTCACTTCGGTCGCCGGCAGGCTGCGGAAGCGGTTGCTGAACTTGTCCTTCTCGCCCTGCAGCTCCGCGAGCTGCTGCTTCGCCGCAATCACCATCGGGTGCGAATCGGTGAAGCGCTGCGCGAGCGACGCGAGCTGCAGGCGCTGCGCGGCGATCTGCTGTTCGTACTGCACGCTGCCTTCGAGGTAGACCTTCGCTTCGTCGCTCGCGTTGATCGAGCCCGACGTGCGCTGGTACTGCGTCAACGCGGCTTCCGCGCGCTCGAGATCGGCCTTCAGGCGCGGCTCCTCGCCCTTCAGGAAGTCGAGCATCTTGGTCGCTTCTGCCTGCTTCGCGATCACGTGCTGGTTCAGGTACGACTGCGCGAGCGCGTTCGCGATCGCGGCGGTCTGGTCCGGGTCCTTGCCTTCGAGCGAGATCTGCACGACGCCCGTCTGCTTGCCCTGTTCGGTCACCTGGATGCCCGACTGGAAACCGGTGATCGCGTCGAGATCGTTGTAGCGGACCACCGTGAACTGCGTGCCGGGACGCGCGACGAGCTTCTGCACGAGCAGCGTCACGCCGCCGCCCTGCGCCGATTCCCCGACGCGGCCCGCCAGCAGTCGCGTACCGTTCGCGTCGACCAGCGAATAAGTGCCGTTCGGGCCGGCCGTCAGCGTCAGCTTCTTGCCTTCGAGCGCCGGCACGACGCTGATCGAGTCGACGTCGGCGACTTCGCCGCCCCACGCATACGACTTCAGGCCGAGCCACGGCCGCGACGGCTGGCCCGGCGTCGCGAGGCGCGCGGCGAGGCTGCCGATCACCGGCAGCGTCTTCGGCGCGACCGAGAAGTTCAGCTTGAACTGCTCGACGACCGGCGTGACGACGCCGCGGCTCTTGATGATCTCGATTTCCGCATCGGTCGGCGCCTGCTGCGGGCCGCTGTTGATCGACGCACCCGTTTGCGTCTGCGTGAGCGCCTGCGACGTGTTGTCGTTGCCCTCGACCCGCACGTGCACGTCCGCCTGGTAGACCGGCTTCGCGATGAAGCAATAGAGGCCGGCGAGCGCGACGACCGTCACCGCGATGCCGAGCAGCAGCCAGATGTCGTCCATGATGACCTGGAGCAACTGGCCGAGAACGACGTCCTCTTCCTCGGTTTTCGCGGTCAGGTCCGCGTAGGAGTGTTTCGCTTGCGTGTTCACCATTCGTTCCCGCTTGAGTGGTGCCGGGGGGCGGACGCCGCCCCGGCGGGCTATCAGCGCGTGATTTGCCGCATGTAGAAGATCGTCTGGATCGTCGGCAGCACCTGCTGCAGCACGCGGTTGAACTGCACCGAGCCGGCCGTGCTGACGTAGACGACGTCGAGCGGTTGAAGCGGGAAGCGGCTCGACAGCATCAGCGCGTCGGGCTGCGTCATGTCGAGACGGAACACTTCGGGCTTCGTCGGGTTGTCGCGCATCCCGCGCATCACGTAAATCTTGCGCGGGTTCGCGTCGGTGTCGAGGATGCCGCCGCCGGCCGTCAGCGCATCGGCGATGGTCAGCTTGCCCTTGAGCATCGGCACCGTGACCGGCGTCTTGACCTCGCCCATGATGAACACGCGGCTGTCGCTGCGGTCCGGCACGTTGACGATGTCGCCCGGCTGCAGCATCACGTTCTGCTTCACCTCGCCGCGATCGAGCACGCCGTTCGCATCGAGCGTGTACAGCTTGCCGTCGCGCGTGAGCCGCACGCGCTGCAGGTCGGCCTCGGCGGTCGAGCCGCCCGAGCGCGAGATCGCGTCGACCAGCGTCAGCGGCACGTCGCTCACCGCGAGCGGGCCCGGCTGCTTCACCTCGCCCGTCACCTGCACCTTCTGGCTGCGGAACGACAGCACGCGCACGTCGAGCTGCGGGTTCTTCACGTAGCGCGCCAGGCTGGACGCCATCTCGTCGCGGATCTGCGCGACCGTCTTGCCCGCCACGCGGATGCGGCCGACGAACGGGAAGAAGATCGTGCCGTCGGCGGCCACGGTCTGGCCGTACGGATCGGCCTGACCCGGCAGCGCGGTCGTATACGGCTGCTGCAGCGCGCCCGCGACCGATTGCGTCGTGTTGCCGCCGCTCGAGAACGACTGGCCCTGCGGCGTCGTCAGCTCCGGGTGATCCCACACGGTGACGCCGAGAATGTCCTGCGGACCGACGCGATACGTGTACTGCGACGGATCGGTAAAGCGCCCGGGCGGCAGCGGATGGTCGACCTGCGCTTTCTGCAGCTGATCCATCACCACTTTGGCGTCGATGTAATGAACCGGATAGGTCTCGGCCGCTTCCTGCCGGCCGTCGTCCTTCAGGTTCGACGAGTCGAGGTAGTTGCCGGGCGCGGTTGCGCAGGCCGACAGGAAGGTCGTCAGCGCGACGGCGAGCGCCAGCGGGCGCATGGGACGTTTCAGCATAGTTTTTGCAGCCATCCTTGAACCAGACGTTCGATCAATGAGTAGCTCTCGCGATAGTCGGCCTCGGGGCCGCCATGCGGGTCCGCGATCTCGGCGTCCTCCCACTTGCCCAGCAGGTGGACCTTGCCGCGCGCGAACGGATCGACCGATTCGACGGCCTTGATCTGATCGCGCTCGCTGACGAGAATCAGGTCGGCGTCGCGCACGATCCGGCGCGACAGCCGCCGCGAGCGATGGGTCGTCGCATCGACGCCCCGCTCGGCCAGCAGTTTCCGCATCACCGGATCGATGCCGTCGCCGTCGTTCGCGTGCACGCCGGCCGAATGGAACGTCGGGCGCGGGCCGCCGCGCGACGCGGCGTGCGACTTGAACAGCATTTCCGCCGCCGGGCTGCGGCAGACGTTCGCGTGGCAGACGATCAGGATGTTCCGGAACATGGCGTCTCGTAACGAGTGACGGAAAACGGGTTACGCGCCGGCGCGCACGGCGCCCGGCACGCGGGCGGCGACGGCCTGGCGCGAGCCCGGCCGGCCGATCGGGTGGTACTCGATGCCCTGCTCGCTCATCGTCTCCGGCTCGTACAGGTTGCGGCCGTCGAAGATCACGGGCGTCTTCCACAGGCGGCCGAGCGCGACGAAGTCGGGGCTCTTGAACGCCTTCCATTCGGTGACGATCACGAGCGCGTCGGCGTCTCGCGCGGCCTGCGCCTCGTCGTCGACGAAGGTCAGGCGCTCGAGCCAGCTCGGGTGATCGGCGAGATCGAGCGCGATCACGCGGCGCGCTTCCTGCTGTGCGACCGGGTCGTAGGCGGCGACGCGCGCGCCGCGCGACAGCAGCTCGGCGATCAGCTCGCGGCTCGGCGCCTCGCGCATGTCGTCGGTGTTCGGCTTGAACGCGAGGCCCCACAGCGCGAACGTGCGGCCGGTCAGGTCCTCGCCGAAACGCGCGACGATCTTGTCGGCGAGCACGCGCTTTTGCGTCGCGTTGACCGACGACACCGCCTTCAGGATCTGCAGCGACTGGCCGTGCTCGTCGGCGGTGCGGATCAGCGCCTCGACGTCCTTCGGGAAGCACGAGCCGCCGTAGCCGCAGCCGGCGTACAGGAAGTGGTAGCCGATGCGCGGATCGGAGCCGATCCCGCGGCGCACGGCCTCGATGTCCGCGCCGAAGCGGTCGGCGAGGTTCGCCAGTTCGTTCATGAACGAGATGCGCGTCGCGAGCATCGCGTTCGCCGCGTATTTCGTGAACTCGGCCGAACGCACGTCCATGTACAGCGTGCGCTCGTGATTGCGGTTGAACGGCGCGTAGAGCTTCTTCATCAGCTCGCGGGCGCGCTCGCCCGGCACGTCGTCGTCGCAGCCGATCACGATGCGGTCCGGCCGCGTGAAATCGTCGACGGCCGCGCCTTCCTTCAGGAATTCCGGATTCGACACGACCGAGAACATCTGGTCGCCGCCGCGCTTCGCGAGCTCCTCGGCGACCGCCGCGCGCACGCGCTCGGCCGTGCCGACCGGCACCGTCGACTTGTCGACGATCACCTTGAAGCCGGTCATGTAGCGGCCGATGTTGCGCGCCGCCGCGAGCACGTATTGCAGGTCGGCCGAGCCGTCCTCGTCGGGCGGCGTGCCGACCGCGATGAACTGCACGTCGCCGTGCGCGACCGCGGCCTCGACGTCGGTCGAGAAGCGCAGGCGGCCGGCCGAACGGTTGCGCGCGATCACTTCCTTCAGGCCCGGCTCGTGGATCGGCACGCCGCCGCCGTTCAGGATGTCGATCTTTGCCTGGTCGACGTCGAGACAGAACACGTCGTGCCCGATGTCGGCGAGACAGGCGCCGGTGACAAGCCCTACGTAACCGCTGCCGATGATAGTCAGATTCATGATGTGTCGGACCCCTTGACCAATGATTCGAAATTCGGAAAACCGGAATGCCTGCGTGACGCGGCGCGTCGGTGTCAGTACGCGTTGCTGCCGGTGAAGCCTTTCCACAGCGTCAGCACGACGATCTTGATGTCGAGCCAGAACGACCAGTTCTGCATGTAGTACAGGTCGAGCTTCACGCGGCCCATCATCTTCTCGATCTGGTCGGTCTCGCCGCGAAAGCCGTTGATCTGCGCCCACCCGGTGATGCCCGGCTTGATCCGGTAGCGGAACATGTAGCCCTTGACCAGATCCTTGTAGATGTCGTCGTGCGCGAGCGCATGCGGGCGCGGGCCCACCACCGACATCTCGCCCTTCAGCACGTTGATGAACTGCGGCAGCTCGTCGAGGCTCGTGCGCCGCAGGAACCGGCCGACCGGCGTCACGCGCGAGTCGTTCTTCGTTGCCTGCGTGACCTGCCCGGCCACTTCCTGATGCACCTTCATCGAGCGAAACTTGTAGATCTCGAACTCGTGCCCGTCGATGCCCTTGCGCTTTTGCCGAAAGAACACCGGCCCGCGCGAGGTCAGCTTGATCAGGGCCGCGATCAGCACCATCACCGGCGCGAGCGCCGTGAGCGCCGCCAGCGCGAACAGCCGGTCGAACACGAACTTCGGCAGGATCCGCACGTCGGTGATCGGCGACGCCGCGAGATTGATCGCCGGCACGCCGAGCACCTCGACCACTTCCTGGTTGAAGAACGACAGCGTGCGCACGTCCGGAATGAAGCGGATGTTCACGAAGTCGTGGCGGAACACCGTCACGATCTCGTGAATCCGACGCTCCTCCGTGATCGGCAGCGTGAGCCACAGCTCGCTGATCGCGCGGCTGCGCACCAGCCACACCAGCGATTCGAACTGCCGCTCGATACGCACGTCGTCGAGCGCGACTTCGCCCGGCGCCTCGCTTTCGTCGTACACGCACACCGGGTTGAAGCCGGCTTCCGGCCGCGCCCGCATCTGCGCGATCAGCCGCCGTGCCGCCGGCGTGCCGCCGACGATCGCGACCGCCTTCAGGTTGTAGCCGCCGCGGCGCAATTGCCGCAGCACCACGTGCACGCAGGCTTTCGAGCCCGCGAGCAGCGCCGTCGTCGCGAGCGCCCAGTAACCCAGCCACAGCCGCGACAGGTCGCCCGACTGGTGAAAGCTGAAACTCAGCAGGATGCCCGCGAGCTCCACGGCGAGCCACGCGAACGCAACGCGGACCACCAGCCCGACGAGACGCTTGCCGCGCCACGACTGGTAGATGCCGACGGCCGGAAAGAACACGACGACCAGCAGGCAATCGAACAGCACCGTCGTGCGCTGCAGGTCGCTGAGCCCGATGCTGCCGTCGTGCAACGCGGCCGCGATCAGCGCACCCGTCACGACCATCGCGATATCGATGACTCTCGCCAGCACGCTCAACATGTCTGTTTCCTCTTCTTTGAACAGGCGTTTGCCGAACAGCGCCTTGCGCAGCCCATGCCGCGCATTCGATTCAAACGTTGCATGACGCTATTGAAGCGACAAGAAAATTCCTCCTCAAGCGCACAAGTATTTCGAAAAATAATCGGAAATTCTTGCCGCGATCTTTTTTAATTAAATCGGCAGGTTTTCCCGAATCGGTCGGGAACGGAGATTTTTTCGGAATCTTTACGCTTCCCGGCCGCCCTTTGCGGGCGGTCGCGTCCGGCCGGCGCCCGGAATTATTTTTTATTTTTTTATTTCCGGCCGGTGCTATCGCGGAAAATTCTTCCGTACGCATGCCTGACGGATATCCGGCATTGGGTCCGGTTTTATTGTCGATTTACTTCATGCTACAACGACAGGCACCGACTTCAACCGTGGAGAGTGTCATCATGAATGCTCCGGCAGTGGCCGCCGAAACGCGCCCTTCTACTTCCGCCGCCCCCGCGGCCGGCACGCGTCTCGCCGTGCAGCCCGTGATTCTCGCCGGCGGTTCCGGCACGCGCCTGTGGCCGATGTCGCGCGAGCGTTTTCCGAAACAGCTGATCGGCCTGCTCGGCGATCACTCGCTGCTGCAGTCCACCGCGCTGCGCCTCGACGGCCTGACGGCCGATCATCCGCTCAACGACGACGTGCTGATCGTCTGCGGGGAAGATCACCGCTTCACGACCGCCGAGCAACTGCGCCTGACGGCCAAGCACGCGACGATCATGCTCGAGCCGCTCGGTCGCGACACTGCGCCCGCGCTGACGCTCGCCGCGCTGCGGCTCGTCGCCGGCGGCAACGACGCGGTGATGACCGTGATGCCTGCCGACCATGCGGTCGCGGACGTGCCGCGCTTTCACGCGGCCGTCGCGGCCGGCGTGCACTGCGCCGCGCAAGGCAAGATCGCGACGATGGGCATCGTGCCGAAGCACGCGGAAACCGGCTACGGCTACATCCGCGTCGGCGCGCCGCTCGGCGACGCCGCAACCGGCCCCCTCGACGTACGCCGCCTCGACCGTTTCGTCGAGAAGCCGCACCTCGAACTCGCGCAGCAGTACGTCGCGTCGGGCGAATACTGGTGGAACAGCGGGATCTTCATCGTGCGCGCGTCGGTCTGGCTGAAGGCGATCCGGCAGCTCGAGCCCGCAATCTACGCGGCCTGCGAACAGGCCGTCGCGCAGGGCAAGGAAGACGGCGACTTCTTCCGCGTCGATCGCGACGCATTCGCCGCGTCGCCGTCGAACTCGATCGACTACGCGGTGATGGAACCGCTCGCGAGCCAGCCGCAACTGTGCGAGAGCGTCGTCGTGCCGCTCGACGCGGGCTGGTCGGACGTCGGCTCGTGGGATGCGATCTGGCAGATCTCGCCGAAGGACGAAACCGGCAACGTCGGCCGCGGCCACGTGCTGTTCGAAGGCGCCGAATCGACGTTCGCGCACTCGGAAAGCCGGCTCGTCGCCTGCGTCGGCACGCAGAACCTGGTCGTCGTCGAAACGCCCGACGCCGTGCTCGTCGCGGACAAATCGCGCGTGCAGGACGTGAAGAAGATCGTCGGGCACATCAAGGCGCGACAGGGCTCCGAAGCGACCGACCACCGCAAGGTGCATCGTCCGTGGGGCCACTACGACTCGGTCGACATGGGCGAGCGCTTCCAGGTGAAACGCATCGTCGTGAAGCCGGGCGCGCAACTGTCGCTGCAGATGCACCACCACCGCGCCGAGCACTGGATCGTCGTGCGTGGCACCGCGCGCATCACGCGCGGCGACGAAACGTTCCTGCTGTCCGAAAACGAATCGACGTACATTCCGCTCGGCGTATCGCATCGCCTGGAGAACCCGGGCAAGATGCCGCTCGAGCTGATCGAAGTGCAGTCGGGCGCGTATCTCGGCGAGGACGACATCGTCCGCTTCGACGATACCTACGGCAGACAGTAACGCGGCGCCGTCATGCACGAAAGGGCGCCGCCTCGACAGCGGCGCCCGAGCGAGGCAGACATGGAGACACCGAAGGAGACACCGGACTGGCGCGCGGGCGTCGTGGCGCACGACGGCCCGCGCGTGGCACGGAAACGGCGATCAGCCCACGCGGTACTCGTATTCGCGACGTTCCGACTGCACGGGATCGTTGCGGCTTTCCGACAACGCGCCCGCGCGACGCTCGGCGATGAAGCGCTTGATGTCCGACTCCGCGCGCGCCAGCGCCGACAAGCCGGCCAACACTTCGCCCTGCGGCTCGCGCGCCGGCGCGTCGCTCGCACCGTGGCGATCGATCCACTGGCGTGCCCAGTCGAGCGCGTACTGCTCGGCTTCCTCGGCGTCGGTGAAGCGCGGGCCGATCAGGCCCGAGCGCTCGACGCGCCGGTCGTCCTGCGAGATCTCGGCCCACGCGCGATACATCAGGTTCTGCACGGGCTGCGCGATCCCGCTGATCGTATAGCCGCGATACTCGTCGACCTGCGGCTCGGCCGCGGCGAAGCTCGCCGCCGACGCCCGCACATGGCGCAGCTCCGTGGCCGGCGCGCCGGGCACCGTGAACGACACGCCGGAGCGGCCGTCCACCTGGTCGTCCCGCATCGTGCTCAGCGACGCACCCTCGCCCGGCCAAACGTTTGCCTGCGCAACCGGCAATTGCCACGACTCGGGGTTTTGCCAGAACACGCCGCGCAAACGGTCGTTGTCGGGCACGGGCTCCGCGCGGCGGGCCGGCGCGACCGCGACGGGCGGCGGCGGGATATACGCGAACGTGCGCCCGCTGAACTGGGTCAGCACGTCGATCATCTTCAGCAGCGTGCCGTTCGCGAGCCACTCTTCGTAGCGGCGGCGGCACGTCGGCCCGGATGGATAGCGACCGGGCAGCTTTGACCAGGCTTCCCCGGTCGTCAGGATCCAGAGCACCGCGTTGGCGACGACGCGCGGTTCGGCGCGCGGACGCCCGCGACGGTTCAGCCGGATGGGTTCATCGGCGATCAGCGCTGAAAGGCGAAACCACTCTTCATCGTTAAGCTCATCGAAGAACATAGTCGATCTCTCCACGCAGCCAGGCCGGGGCTGCGATTGGCGGCGCCGTCGCGACACGTCGCGGGGCGGCCAGGTTGCACATTATGGTTATCCGGCGTTGTGCATACCGGGCGACACCGCACTTTCACGGTGCCGCGATTCCCGGCAATGGCGCACAAATCGCGGTCTCACTCCAATGTGGGAATTTTTGTGCACGAAGCATACCATCCTCAGGGTTTATCTCAATATGACAATGACTTAATGTTACGCACTGAAACAACCTGCCATGGGCGAGCAATCCATTTACGCTTGAATTTTTTTGCGAGATCTTTATGCCGGCGGCTGCAAAGGCCCGTCTGGCGGGGCTCCGCAGCGTCTGAAGAATGCCGTGAAACGGGCCGTTGCGGTCTGCTCCGGCCCCATCCGCGACACTCCGCGGAATGGCTTCCCGAAATCGGTAAATCAGGGAAAAATTCGTAACAAGATATTCACGAATCGGTAAATCATTCGATTTACAGGGAATCGAATTATCTCCATGCACAATCTTTTTATTGTTTCTCTGCGAGTAATGAAAATACGCTGACGCGGCGCGCCCACTGTGTCCCCGCATGCAAATCCGTCACGGTTGTTACATTTCCGGGGCAACGGGCGAGCGGCCGCGCCGCGGCGTTGCGGCGCGCCGTTTCGGGTCGGAACGGAAAAGCGGCGCCGCCAGGCGCCGTGGGCGCCGGCTCAGCGCAGATCGCCGGCCAGCGCCGCGGCCACGTCCGCGTCGATGCGCTGCGGCGGCGTCGTATAGGCCGGATGATCGCAGCCGATCGACAGCGCCGCCCCGCCCTTGAGCGCGGCGCGCATCGGCGCATCGAACTCGAAGCGGACGAAGTGCACGGCCGACGTTTTCTGGGCGTTGTCGCGCTCGAGATCCTCGTCGGCAATCGCGTAGACGCTCGCGTGCCCGTCGACCCGCAGGTACACGCGATCCTCGACCCCGATCAGCCGCGCGAGCGCCGCGCGCCGTTCGACCTCGTGCTCGTACTCGATCTGCATCGTCGCCTTCAGGTTGGTGCCGTCGGGCACCAGCGGCAGATACGCGTCGAGCTCCGCTGCGATGCCGGCTTCGTCGAAGATCTTCTCGATGTGCAGCATCTCGTGGATCTGATAGCGGATCGTCGTCTCGTCCTCGAACAGGAAACGCAGGTGATTGCCGAGCGCCACCGCGCGGCGGCGCTTGTACGCGACGAGCCGCGCGTGTTCGGCCTTGCGGATCTTCGCGTACGCTTCGAGCGTCAGCAGGGAGTCGCGGGTCAGCGTCATGGATGTCCTTGGGTATCGTCGGATGTCGTCGATGTGTTCGCAACGAAGCGGGTTCGGACGCGTCAGATGCCGTACGCGCGGCGCAGCAGCGTCAGCGGATGCGCGAGCGGCGCTTGCGGCAGCCCCTTCTCGCCGATGCCCTGCACGATGTGATGGCCGGCGAGCGCGCAGTCGGACGACACGACGTCCGGCTGCGGCTCGGCCATCGCCTTGAACACGGGCGCGCCGATCCGCATCGCATCCGCATGAAATGCCTTCTTCACGCCGAACGTGCCCGCGTGGCCGGAGCAACGCTCGACGACGTTCACGCGCGTATCGGGCACGAGCGACAGCGCATCGGCCGTCTTGCGGCCGATGTTCTGCACGCGCGCATGGCACGGCACGTGATACGACACGGTGCCGAGGCCGGTCTTGAAATCGGTCTTCAGCAGCCCGTCGCGATGCCGCGCGATCACGTACTCGAACGGATCCCAGAACGCGTCGGCCACCGCACGCACGGCCGCGTCGCCGGGGAACATCAGCGGCAGTTCGTTCTTGTACATCAGCACGCAGCTCGGGATCGCGCCGATCAGCGCGTAGCCTTCGCGTGCATAGCGTTCGAGCACCGGGATGTTGATGGCCTGCTTCGCGGCGACGCCGTCGAGATTGCCCTGCTCGAGCAACGGCATCCCGCAGCACGCTTCGCGCGTGACGAGCTCGTACGGGATCTCGTTGTGCGCGAGAATCGCGAGCAGGTCGTGGCCGATCCCCGGCTCGTTGAAATTCACGTAGCACGTCGCGTAGATCGCGACCTTGCCGGGCGTGCGTTCGCCGTCGCGTACCGGCGGGCCATCCGAGCGCTTCGCGGCGCGGCGGAACTTGCGCGGCGCGAACTCCGGCAGCCACGCGTCGCGGTCGACGCCCAGCAGCGCTTCGAGCGCGTGGCGCGCAGGCGGCGTGCGGTTCACCGCGTTGACCGTCTGCGTGACGACCGGAATGCCCGCGAAATGGCCTAGTGCATCGGTATTCGACAGCACCTTGTCGCGCAGCGGCGCTTCGCCGCGCTTGTAACGCGCAGCCTTGCCGCGCAGCATCAGGTGCGGGAAATCGACGTTCCATGCGTGCGGCGGCACGTACGGGCATTTCGTCATGTAGCAGAGGTCGCACAGATAGCACTGGTCGACGACCTTGCCGAATGCGGCCTTCGGCACTTCGTCGATGTCGCCCGTCGGCGTGTCGTCGACGAGGTCGAACAGCGCCGGAAACGCGCCGCACAGCGACACGCAGCGCCGGCATCCGGCGCAGATGTCGAATACGCGCGTCATTTCCGCATCGATCGCGGCCTGGTCGTAGAACGCTTCGGACTGCCAGTCGAGCGGATGCCGGGTCGGGGCTTCGAGACTGCCTTCCTTGTGGGGCATGGGGCGCTCCCGCGTGGCGCGCATGTGCGCAAGCGCACCGCCCGCGCGGTGCGGGCGGCGATGAACGAACCGCCGGCCGGTGCCGGCCGCGCGGCGTTGCAGCGCGACCTGCGACGTCCCGTCAGTCGACGAGACTGTCCAGCGCCTTCGTGTAGCGGTTCGCGTGGCTGCGTTCGGCCTTCGCGAGCGTCTCGAACCAGTTCGCGATTTCGTCGAACCCTTCGTCGCGCGCGGTCTTCGCCATGCCCGGATACATGTCGGTGTATTCGTGCGTTTCGCCGGCGATCGCCGATTCGAGATTCAGCCGCGACGAACCGAACGGCAAACCCGTGGCCGGATCGCCGACAGCTTCCAGGTATTCGAGATGGCCGTGCGCATGGCCGGTTTCGCCTTCGGCCGTCGAGCGGAACAGCGCGGCGACGTCGTTCTGCCCCTCGACGTCGGCTTTCGAAGCGAAATACAGATAGCGCCGATTCGCCTGCGATTCGCCCGCGAATGCGGCCTTCAGGTTCTCTTCGGTTTTGCTGCCCTTGAGTTGAGCCATTTGCGCCTCCGTTCGAGTCGGCGCGGCCGCGTGCGACGCCGGGCCGATCAGATATGTGGGGAACGATGCGTGCGCCGGGCGCGCATCGTGCTCTTCAATCTAGGCGCTCGCGTTCGCATCCCCCAATAGGCTTTTTCAATGCGGGCGATAGTGTCGGGGGCGAACGCGGCGGATGGCCGCGAAGATGGGCGCTGCCGCGGCGCCACGCGCGTCATGCGCGATGCGTCACGCATCCATCGCGCGCTTGAGCAGCAATTCGCGCTCACGCTCGTTGCGCGTCAGTTCCGCCGCACGGCGGAACTCCCGCTTGGCCTCGTCGGCGCGGCCGAGCTTCGCGAGCAGATCGCCGCGCACGCTCGGCAGCCAGTGATAGCGCGCCAGCGCCGGATCGTCGCGCAGCACGTCGACGAGTTCGAGCGCCGCGGCCGGCCCGAACGCCATCCCTACCGCGACCGCGCGATTCAGCTCGACGACCGGCGACGGCGCGACTTCGGCGAGCGCGTCGTACAGCGCGACGATCTGTGCCCAGTCCGTGTCCGAAGCCTGCCGTGCGCGCGCGTGGCACGCTGCAAGCGCCGCCTGCAGCGCATACGGCCCGCGCACGCCGCCGAGCTTCGTCGCCCGCTCCAGCGCGGCGAGGCCGCGCCGGATCAGCAACGGATCCCAGCGGCTGCGGTCCTGGTCGAGCAGCAGCACGGGCCGACCCTGCGCGTCGATGCGCGCATGCATGCGCGACGCCTGCAGCTCCATCAGCGCGACGAGCCCGAATACTTCGCTTTCGTCCGGCGCGAGCCCGGCCAGCACGCGACCGAGCCGCAACGCCTCGTCGCATAGCGCCGGACGCATCCAGTCGTCGCCCGCCGTCGCCGCGTGGCCTTCGTTGAACACGAGATAGATCACTTCGAGCACCGACGCGAGCCGCGCGGGCCGCGCATCGGCGGGCGGCACCTCGAACGGCACGTGCGCCGCCGCGAGCGTGCGCTTCGCGCGCACGATCCGCTGCGCGATCGTCGGCTCGGGCGTCAGGAACGCGCGCGCGATCTCGCCCGTCGTCAGCCCGCCGAGCAGCCGCAGCGTCAGCGCGACGCGCGCGTCGGTCGACAGCACCGGGTGGCACGACGTGAAGATCAGCCGCAGCAGGTCGTCGCCGATGTCGTCGTCGCGCGCGTCGGCGAGTGCGTCCGCGATATCGGGGACGACATGCGCTTCGAGCGCGTCCATCTCGTGACCGAGCTGATCGCGCTTCGCCGCATGAAGCGACTCCTGCCGGACCCGGTCGAGCGCGCGTCGCTTCACGGCCGTCATCAGCCAGGCGGCCGGGTTGTCGGGCACGCCGTCGACGGGCCAGTGCTCGAGCGCCGCGACGAGCGTGTCCTGCGCCAGCTCCTCGGCCACGCCGACGTCGCGCACCACGCGCGCGGCGCGCGCGATGATCTTCGGCGCCTCGATTCGCCAGACCGCTTCGATCGCACGATGAGTCGCCTCACGCGTCACGACGCCTGCCCCTGGGCGGACGCGTCCAGCGGCATGGCCATCAGTTCCCATGTGTGGCCGTCCGGATCGGTGAACCCGTGGCCGTACATGTTCGGGTACTCGCGCGGCGCCTGCGGCGCGGCCCCGCCCGCCGCCAGCGCCTTCGCGACGATCGCGTCGACTTCGGCGCGGCTGTCGCACGACAGGCACGACAACACCTGGATGTGCGTCGCCGGATCGATGATGGTCTTGTCGGTGAAGGTCTGGAAGAACGGCCGAACGAGCAGCATCGCGAAGATCGCGTCGCTGATCCGGATGCAGGCGGCCTGATCGTTGGTATAGGCCGGCACGACCTCGAAGCCGAGCGCCTGGTAGAACGTCTTCGCGCGCGGCAGGTCGGCTACCGGCAGATTGATGAAAACCATCTTGTGCATGACGGGTGCTCCCTGTGAGGTTGGTTCAGGCGTGGCTACGGCCGACGTGGAGATCGCGGAACCGCTCGACCGCGTCGCTCGGCGTCAGGTCGTCGAGCTCGAACAGCGGCCGCACCTCGATCTCGCAATCGAGCTCGGCGCCGAACGGCGCGGGAAACCGGCGCGTCCATTCGAGCGCTTCGTCGCGCGAACGCACCTGGATCAGCGTATAGCCGGCGATCAGTTCCTTCGTTTCGGCGAACGGGCCGTCGATCACCGTGCCCTTGCCGCCCGTGTAGCGCACGCGCCAACCATGGGCGCTCGACCTCAGGCCGTTGGCGTCGAGCAGCACGCCGGCCTTCGCCAGTTCCTCGTGATAGACCGTCATGGCCTCGACCAGCCGGTTGTCCGGCAACGCGTCGGATTCGCTGACGGCGTTCGCCCGGATCATGATCATGAATCGCATCGTTTACTCCTCGTCGTCGGTGGAAAGCGGCGCCCGTTCCGCGGCGCCTTACCCGGACGACGGGCGGAAGACGGCCGGATCGACACGCGCCACGACAAATCAGGGTAAATACCGAGTCGCGACGCTCACAGGAAACATGGGCCGACCGCGCGCACCTCGACCGTGCACCATTGCGCAGCCGGACACTGGCGCGCGATCTCGATCGCTTCCTCGCGCGTGTCGACGTCGACGAGGAAGAAGCCTCCGATCATCTCCTTCGCCTCCGCGAACGGGCCGTCGAGCAGGCGCGTCTCGCCGTCGCGCACCTGCACGCGCGTGCCGCGCTCGGACCGCTCCAGCGACTCGACGCCGCGCAGCACGCCGCGCGCCTTCAGCGACTCGGCGAAATCGACCATGCGCGCATAAAGCGCCTGACCTTCGTCGAGCGTGCGTTCGGCGCGCTGCTCGGTCGGTTCGACAATCAACAGCATGTAAGACATGGATTTCTCCTGTGGGGACGGGGCGCCGCGGCATGCGCCGGGCGAGCGGCATGCGACGGCCGATGCGAAAGCGTAACAGCCGCGGGGCGGCTTGCCGCATCGTTGGCCAACCGGCACTGGCCGGACGGCCATTTCGGTCGCAGCCTGACAGTTTGCCTTCAAGATGCGGTCCCGAACTGTCGGATTCTCATCCTGTGGACCGTCTCATGTCACGCCCGCTCCTCCTGTTCGCCGTTGCGCCGTTCGCGGCGTTGTCCGTCGTGCTCTGCGCCTCCCTCTTCGCCCGGCCGGCCCTCGCGGCGCTGCCGGTCAGCAGCGGCTGCGGCGGCGCGACCACGGCGATTGCCGAGATCCGCCGCGCCGGCCGGCCGTCGCCGCTCGCCGGGCAAACGACATCGATCGAAGTGGTCGTCACCGCGGCGTTCGGCGGCACCGACGGCCTGGGCGGCTTCTTCGTCCAGCAGGCCGACGCGCAACGGCAACGCCGGCCGGGCGTTCCCGAGGGCCTGTTCGTCCACGCGCCGAACGCGCGCGCCGCGCCCGGCGATCTCGTGCATCTGACCGGCAAGGTCGACGAGCAATACGGCCGGACGCAGTTCACCCTGTCGGGCCGCGTGACCGTCTGCGCACGCGGGCAGACGGTCACGCCGGCCACGCTCGCGCTGCCGGTCGCGTCGCCCGCCGTCCTGGCCGCGCACGAAGCCATGCGCGTACGCCTGCCGCAAACGCTGACGGTCAGCGATACCTACGAACTCGGCCGCTACGGCAGCATCGTGCTGAGCAACGGCCGACTGCGCATACCGACCCAGGTCGCATTGCCGGCCGATGCTGCCGCCCAGGCCGCAGCCAACGCACTGAACCGCATCGTGCTCGACGACGGTTCGAGCCGCCGCGACCCGGCGACCGTCCGCTATCCGCCGCCCGCGCTGAGCGCCGCCAACACGCTGCGCGCGGGCTACACGGTACGCGGCATAGAGGGCGTGCTCGAGTGGCGCTACGGCGCATGGCGGCTGCAACCGGTGACCGGCACGGCGCCGGTGTTCGAGGCCGCCGCGAACCCGCGTACCGCGGCACCGGCCCGGCATCCCGACGCCGACGTGCGCGTCGTATCGTTCAACGTCTTCAACTATTTCAACGGCGACGGCCGCGGCGGCGGATTCGACGCGCCGGCCGGCCGCGGCGCGAAAACGCCTGCCGCGTTCGCGCGGCAGGAAGCGAAGATCGTCGCGGCGTTGCGCGCGCTGCGCGCCGACGTGATCGGGCTGATGGAAATCGCGAACAACGGCTACGGCGACGCGAGCGCCGCGAGGCGTCTGGCCGCGCAACTCGGCGCCGGCTGGCGCGCGGTCGATCCCGGCACCGCGCGGCTGGGCCGCGACGCGATCGCGGTCGCGCTGCTGTACGACAGCCGCACGGTCGAGCCGGTCGGGCGCGCCGCCACCGTCGCACTCGGCGGCCGGCACCGCCCGCCGCTCGCGCAGACGTTCCGGCGCATCGGCGGCACGCGCGCGTTCACGGTCGCGGTCAATCACCTGAAGTCGAAGAACTGCCCGCATGCGAGCGGCGCCAATCTCGACCAGTCCGACGGCCAGGGCTGCTGGAACGCGGCGCGTACCCAGGCGGCCGCGCGCGTCGCCGACTGGCTCGCCACGTCGCCGACGGGCGTCGCGGCCGACGGCGTGCTGCTGATCGGCGATCTGAACAGTTATGCGAAGGAAGACCCGATTCGCACGCTCGAAGCGCGCGGCTATGCGAACCTGGTTGCCCGCTTCGTCGGCGATGCTGCGTACAGCTACGTATTTCGCGGCGAAGCCGGCAATCTCGACCACGCACTTGCCACGCCGCCGCTCGCCGCGCGCGTGAAGGCCGTGCAGTTCTGGCACATCAACGCGGACGAACCGCTCGTCCTGCAACCCGTGCCCGATTACAAAACGTCCGCGCGACGGTCTGCTTATTACGCGCCCGACGCCTACCGCTCGTCCGACCACGATCCCGTCGTCATCGACGTCGCGCTGGACGGCAGCGGTGGGCGATCGGCACCGGGCACGAATCGTGCGCCTCGATCTGGCGTCGATTAGTGCAATTGCATCAGTACGCGACCTGCAACGGCACTATTTACCTGATGGCCCGGCAACGCCATATTTACCGGGCTTTCACTGCGATCCGCTGTTCGACACGCTGCGTCGGCCGAGACGCGAAATTTTTTCAACCGCCGCTCCGCCCCGCGTGACGGGGCGCTCGGGCAATCCCGCCGACGAATTGAAAATTTGTCTCGAAACTCAAACGGATCAAGTGAATCACACTAGTTGCTGCGATTCGTCTTATCTTCAAATTAGCCTGGAATCGAAGGAGGATAAACACCATGGCGCTTACCGACTCGATCGAACACAAGCTGGACCGCGGCCTGTCCGATATCCGCCGCACCGGCCGACGCGTTGGCCGTACGACCCGCTCCGCCGCCCGCGACCTGCAAGCCGACGTGAGCGACGATCTGCGCGGGCTGGTCGACGAACTGGAAGATTTGCTGAAAAACGACGGCGATGGCGATATCGCCGCCTTGCGCAAACGCATCCAGTCCCGGATCGACGAAGCGCGCGGCGCGCTCGACTACGCGTCGGGCAGCGCGGCCGCCCGGCTGCGCGATTCGGCCGAACGCATGTCGCAGGTCGTGCACGAGAATCCGTGGCAGACCGCCGGCGTCGTCGCGGGCCTCGCGTTCGTCGCGGGGCTGCTCCTTTCCCGCCGTTGAACGGGGCTGCCCGCACCGTCGCCCGCACCGTCCGCTCTCAATCAGACAACGAAGGAGAAACCGCCATGCAGAAATCCCTCGCCATGAAAGCCGCCGCTGCCGTGATGCTCGGCAGCCTCGCCCTCGCCGGCTGCACGACCACGTCCGACAAACCCGATAGCGCGGCGGCCAGCGCGTCGAAACGCCAGTCGATCGACGCCAGCGTGAATGCCACGCTGTCGCGCCTGTATTCGACGGTGCCCGGCTCGCGCGATCTGGTCTCGAAAGCACGCGGCGTCCTCGTGTTCCCGAACGTGCTGCAAGCCGGCTTCATCGTCGGCGCCCAGTCCGGCAACGGCGCGCTACGCGTCGGCGGCAGTACCGTCGGCTACTACAACACGTCGTCGCTGTCGGTCGGGCTGCAGGCCGGCGCGCAGTCGAAGGCGGTCGTGTTCCTGTTCATGACGCAGGATGCGCTCGACTCGTTCCGCAAGTCGGAAGGCTGGTCGGCCGGCGCCGACGCGTCGGTCGCGGTCGTGAAGGTCGGCGCGAACGGCGCGGTCGACACCAACACGGCCACCGCACCGGTGGAAGTGCTGGTCCTGACCAACGCGGGCCTGATGGGCGACCTGTCGGTGAACGGCACGAAGGTCACCAAGCTCCACATCTGACGACGCGGCACGCGGCCTCGCGCCGCGTTCGCTTCCCGGCAGCGCCGCGGCCCCGGCCGCGGCGTTTTCGCATGTCTCTCAAGCAGCGGCTATGATGGCGGCACCTTTGCGGGCATACTCCGCGTGGGCCGCCCCGCAACGCGTTTCGCCGCGAACCCGTGACGTTCGCGAATCGATCGCGCACGGGGCGACGAAATTCAATCAAACCACGCATCAATCTGCGCGAATGTCACCCATGGATAGCGGACAAGATCACCAAAAATTCTTCTATTTCCTGCTGTTCGCGGTCACCGTCGGACTCTGCTGGATCCTCGCACCGTTCTTCGGCGCCGTGTTCTGGGGCACCATTCTCGCGATCCTGTTCCAGCCCGTGCAGCGCTGGCTGGCCGCGCGCTTCGGCAAGCGGCGCAACCTGGCCGCGCTCGTCACGTTGTCGTTGATCATCCTGATCGTGATCCTGCCGCTCGTGTTCGTGGCGGGCACGCTCGTGCAGGAAATCGCGTACGTGTACCAGGAAATCAAGACCGCGCAGCCGAACTATTCGCAGTACTTCCAGGACATCGTTCACGCACTGCCGTCGTCGATCCAGCATCTGCTGCAGAAATACGGGCTGACCAACATCCCGGGCATCCAGAAGAAGCTGACCGACGGCGCCGCGCAGATCAGCCAGTTCGCGGCGACTCAGGCGCTCAGCATCGGCCAGAACACGTTCCAGTTCATCGTGAGCTTCGGCGTGATGCTGTACATGGTGTTCTTCCTGCTGCGCGACGGCGGCGAGATCGGCCGCCGCGTGCGCCGCGCGCTGCCGCTCGACGACGAGCACAAGAACCTGCTGCTCGCGAAATTCACGACGGTCGTGCGCGCGACCGTGAAGGGCAACATCGCGGTCGCGCTCGTGCAGGGCGCGCTCGGCGGCCTGATCTTCTGGATCCTCGGGATCGAGGGCGTCGTGCTGTGGGGGGCGCTGATGGCGTTCCTGTCGCTGCTGCCCGCGATCGGCGCGGGCCTCGTGTGGGTGCCGGCCGCGCTCTACCTGCTGATGATCGGCTCGGTCTGGAAATGCGTGATCCTCGTCGTGTTCTGCGTCGGCGTGATCGGCCTCGTCGACAACCTGCTGCGCCCGATCCTCGTCGGCAAGGACACGAAGATGCCCGACTGGGTCGTGCTGATCTCGACGCTCGGCGGGATGGCGTTGTTCGGCATCAACGGCTTCGTGATCGGGCCGCTCGTCGCCGCGCTGTTCATGGCGAGCTGGGACATCTACGCGCGCGCCGAACAGGGCGAATGACGCGCGTCCGGCCGCCGGCGCGCCGCACGCGTGCGGCAATCGCCGGTCACGGATGACGGATATGGATCAAGACGGGCGCCGCAGCGCCCGTTGCTTCATCCGCCGCGACCGTCATCACGCCGCCATACGGGCCGACGCGATGAGCCCGGCCCGGCGCCAGCGGCACGCTTCGTTCGTCGCGCGCATCGCGCCACGTCACCCGCACTGCCGCGCCACCGTCCGACGCGAGCGGCGCGCCGTTCGGCCCGACCAGCGCTACCTGCGCACCGGCCAGGCGCCGGCCATGCGCATCGAACCGGAGCGTGGCCGTTGCCGCGCCGCCGGCCGCGTCCCGCGCGTCGACCTGCACGCCCGCCGGGGCATCGAGCGTCACGTCGTAGAGGTCGACGAGCGAACCGGCGAACCGCACGACGCCATCCGACGCGGGCTGTCCGGCCGCCATCGCGTTCGGCATGGCAATCGACATCGCGAACACGACACCGAGCCCGAACACCATCGTCCGCACGACGCCGGCGCCCACTGCCGTCGCCGATGCCGATCGCTTCGCGTTGTTGCGCATGTTCCCTCTCCTCTGCCGCGTGACCGAAAAAACGGGCGGCGTGACGCATCGGTCACGCCGCCCGTGTGCTGGCAATTACTGTAAGGAGAGCGGCCCGGACAATATATGGGACAAGTCCGAAACTGAAGCCGAATCGATCGAACTCAGCGTAGTCGACACGGCCCCGCGGCCCGATGCGACCGAAGTCGCACGCCCGTCACGCGTTCGGATCGACGCGCAGCACGAGCTTGCCGCGATGGTCGCCGTCGAACAGGCGGTTCAGCACGTCGGGCGCGTTTTCGAGACCGTCGGCCACGGTTTCCTCGGCCTTGAGCCGGCCGTCGCGCAGCCAACCCGCGAGCGTCTGCACGGCTTCGCGGCTCTTGCGGTAATCGAGGATCAGGAAGCCGCGCATCGTCAGCCGCTTCGAGATCAGCACGCCGACGTCGTCGGCCGCGCGGCCGCTGTTGTAGTTCGAGATCACGCCGCACAGCGCGACGCGCCCGCCGATCACCATCCGCGACAGCACCGCGCGCATCACCTCGCCGCCGACGTTCTCGAAGTTCACGTGCACGCCGTCCGGCGTCGCCGCCTTCAGTTGCTGGCGGAAATCGTCGGCCTTGTAGTCGACGGCCGCGTCGAAGCCGAGCGTCTCGGTCAGGTAGCGGCACTTGTCCGCGCCGCCCGCGATGCCGACCACCCGTGCGCCGTGAATCTTGCCGATCTGCCCGGCGATCGAGCCGACCGAGCCGGCCGCCGCCGACACGACGAGCGTTTCGCCCGGCTGCACCGGCGCGATGTCGGTCAGCCCGTAGTACGCGGTCAGCCCGCTCATCCCGCACGCGCCGAGCAGCGTCGGCAGCGGCAGGCCGGACTGCGCGGGCAGCTTCACGAGCTGCGCGGCCTGCTCGGCCGGCACGACCGCATAGTCCTGCCAGCCGACGAGCCCCTGCACGAGCTCGCCTTCCGCGAAGCCCGCATGGCGCGACGCGACCACGCGGCCGATACCGAGCGCGCGCATCACCTCGCCGATCGCGACGGGCGGCAGGTACTGCGGCACGTCGCTCATCCACACGCGGTTGGTCGGGTCCATCGACAGATACAGCACGCGCACGAGCACCTCGCCGTCGGCAAGCGCCGGCACCGGCGTCTCGACGAGCGAGAAGTGTTCGCGGCCGACCCGCCCTTCGGGGCGCGTCTTCAGCAGCAGCTGGCGGTTCACGGTTGTCGACATGATGTTCTCCTCCAATCGTCGTGGTTCGGGATGCGTGTCAGACCGCGCACATGCCGCCGTCGATCACGAGTTCGGCGGCCGTCACGAAGCGGCTCTCGTCGGATGCGAGATACACGGCCGCGTGCGCGACGTCGTCCGGCTCGCCGAGCCGGCGCAGCGGAATGCCGCGCGCGAGCTTGCGCGTCGCGTCGCGTTCGCCGAGCGACTGGAACAGCGGCTCGACGATCCCCGTGCGGATGAACGCCGGGTGAATCGAATTGCAGCGCACGTCGATCTCGCGGCGCGCGCAATCGATCGCGACCGACTTCGTCAGCGACGCGACCGCCGCCTTCGACGCGTTGTACGCGGTGAAGTCCGGCTCGACCTTGAACGCCGCGACCGACGAGATGTTGACGATCGACGCGGGACGGCTCTCGGCCAGGTACGACAGCGCATGCTTGCAGCCGAGCACGATGCTCTCGACGTTGATCGCCATCACGCGCCGCCATTCGTCCAGCTCGATTTGCGCGGGCGAACCGATCGAGCCGACGCCCGCGTTGTTGACGAGCACCGACAGCCCGCCCATCGCGTCGGTCGCCTGCGCGAGCAGCGCCTGCCAGCGCGCTTCGTCGCGCACGTCCTGGGTCGCGGAGAACGCGACCGGCGTCGTACGGCCCGCATTGAGTTCCTGCGCGAACGCATCGAGCACCGCCGCTTCCGCGATGTCGGTCAGGAACACGCGCGCACCCTGCTCGACCATCCGGCGCGCGATCGCACGGCCGAGGCCGCCCGCGGCGCCCGTGATGTATGCGCACTTGCCGGCGAGGCGCGGAGAAACGATTGTCATGTGACCTGCTCCTGTCGTGAATCGTCGTCGCGCAACGCTGCCGCGACGGGGTTTGCGTGCATGGTCCAGCCGACCTGCGCCGGTCGCCGGTCGCCGACACGGCGACGCAACGCACGGTTCCCGCGAGTATATCGAGATGGCCGCGACGCACGCCGGACCGGCCGCGCAGCTTGCCCGCGATGAAACGACAGCCAGCGTACGCGAATGCTGCCGATCGATGAAATGAATCTTCGTTATGCCCGGTCATAGGCGTCGTTCATGACTTGCACGTACCGGCGCCCGTGCGCGAACCGCCCGGTGCGGCCGCTCGGATGGATTGCGTCGGCCAGCCGATCAACGGGAGACGGGCGTTGCGTTGCGCACGGAGAAGAATGCAATCGGGAAGACGAGCCGGCGTGGCATCGTGCCATGCGCGGGAAAACGCCGGACGAACGCCGGCGGCGAGAACGCGCCAAGCAGGCGGCGCCGGAGCGCCCGCCGTCGGCGACCGTCAGAACCCGTCGCCCGACGGCGCGCGCACGAACGCGCAGAGCTGCGGCGAATGCGTGTCGATCATCCGCTGGAACGGTGCACGGTGCCCGTACGCGATACCCGACACGAGCAGCAGGCAAACCGCCGCGACACGCGGCGAAAACGCGCGCTGCCGCGCGCCGTCGTAGCCGCGCAGGAACACCAGCGCGACCAGCGCGCCGAGCATCCAGCCGACGACGACTTCCGGCACGGTGTGCGAATGATCGAACACGCGCGCGACGGCCGTGACCGCGCCGACGGCCAGCCCGGCCGCGATGCCGGGCGCCTTGCCCGGCCGGAACGCCTGCCACAGCATCGACAGCGCGACCGTCCACACCGACGTCGACAGCATCGTATGGCCGCTGATCACGCGGAAATCGAATTGCGGCAGCTCGATGCCGCATCCGGCATAGAGGATTTTCGTGGCGCCGACGACGCCCATGCCGGCGGCCAGCAGCACGCCCCAGCGGGCGGCGAGACGCCAGTCGGTCAGCGCGAGCCATGCCGCGCAGGTCAGCGCGATCGGCAAGGTCAGCGCGGCATCGCCGATGTTGCTGATTTCACTCCACATGACGAACTTCGGGGACGATCGAAAGGCCGCAGTTTACCGCAAGCGCGCAGCGCACCTGTGTCAGCCTGTGACAGGCTGTATCAGCCCGCGACACCGGTAATCAACAGCAGGTTCGTGCCGGTGATCACCGCGAACAGCGCCCATGCGGCCACCTGCATCCCGCGGCCGATCGCATGCTCGCCCATCGTGCCGCGGTCGCTGACCGAGCGGATCAGCGGCCACATCGCGAACGGCAACTGCAGGCTCAGCAGCACCTGGCTCCATACGAGCAGTTGCCCGACCGAGCCGTCGCCGAGCCACAGCACGCCGATCAGCGCCGGCACGAGCGCGAGCCCGCGCGTGATCAGCCGGCGCTGGTAGCACGGGATCTTCGTATGCAGGAAGCCATCCATGATGACCTGGCCGGCGATCGTGCCGGTGAGCGTCGAGCTCTGCCCCGACGCGAGCAGCGCGATGCCGAACAACAGCGCGGCCGCGCCGCCCGCGATCGGCGTGATCAGCCGATACGCCTGCTCGATGTCGGTCACGTTGTGCTGGCCGGTCGCATGAAATGCCGCACCCGCGACGACGAGGATCGCCGCATTGACGAGCATCGCGACGAACAGCGACACGCAGGTATCGATGCGCACGAGTGCGAGCGTGTCGCGGATCACGCCGCGCGCGCCGCCGACGACGTGCCGCGTCTGCACGACCGACGAATGCAGATACAGGTTGTGCGGCATGATCGTCGCGCCGACGATGCCGAGCGCGAGCACGATCGCGTCCTTGCGGTCGTGGCCGGGATCGCCCGGCACGAGCCCGCCGACCACCGCATGCCAGTCGGGCGGCGTGATCGCCACCTGCGCGACGAAGCAGAACGCCATCGTCGCGATCAGCCCGAGCACGATCGCCTCGATCTGCCGGAATCCCTTGCCCTGCAGGCCGAGCACGATCACCGTGTCGAGCGCGGTCAGCACGACGCCCCACGCGAGCGGCACGCCGAGCAGCAGCTTGAACGCGAGCGCGCAGCCGAGCACTTCCGCGATGTCGCACGCGATGATCGACACTTCGGCGGTGATCCACTGCACGACGCGGCCGAGGCGCCCGTAGCGGTCGTAGCTGGCTTGCGCGAGATCCTTGCCCGCGACGAGGCCGAGCCGCGCCGCGAGCATCTGCAGGAAGATCGCCGCGAGGCTCGAGAACGCGACGACCCACAGCAACGCATAGCCGAACTGCGAGCCCGCCTGGATATCGGTCGCCCAGTTGCCGGGATCCATGTAGCCGATCGCGACCAGCAGGCCGGGGCCGAAAAAACGCCTGAGCTTGCGCCAGCGCGGCGCGGCAGCGTCGATCGTGATGCTGCCCTTTACTTCCGACGGGCAGAAAGGGGCGGTGGCGGTAGTGGGGAGGAAGGGCATGGAAACCGGGAATCGAGATCGCGACACGACGATTCTACGGGTATCCGGCCCGTTTTCCCGCGCTCGGCCGCGCATGCGTCGCAACCCGCCCCGTCGCCGTCGCCGTCGCCGTCGCCGTCGTGGTCGCCGTCGCAACACGCGGCGGCGCGACCGTCGTCCGAACCGGGCGACGCCGCGCCGTGCGCGAGGATTTTTTCCCGCTCGGCGACGCGGAATTCGGTCGGCGACATCAACAGGCGCTGGCGAAACAGCTTCGCGAGCCGCTCGCCGCTGCCGAACCCGGTGCGCCGCGCGACCTTGTCGGCCGGCAGCGTCGTATGGATCAGCATGTGGCACGCACGTTCGAGCCGCACGTGCTGGACGAACTCGGTCGGCGTCACGCCGATTTCCTTCTTGAAGCGCCGCAGGAAATTGCGCTCGCTCATCGCGGCCGCCTGCGCGGCGTTCGCGATCGAGACGCGGTTCACGCTCTGCGCGCGCAGCCGCTGCACGGACATCCGGATCGACGGGCTCGCGCTCAGTTCGCGGAACGCCCACATCGACTGCACATAGCGCTGCTCGACCGGCCGCATCATGTTGCTGGCGATCTCCTGCGCGGCGCTGTCGCCGAGGTCGGCGCGGAACATGTCGAGCGCGGCGGCAAACACGTCGGTTTCGCCGACCCGCGATTCGATCGTCGTGGCGGCCCGGCGCCCCGCCCGGCCCGGCCGCCCGTCGATCGACGACGACGGCCGCCGCGTCGCGGCGAGCGCGGGCAGATCCATCGCGTCGACGATCCAGCGCGCATGCCGGCGAATGTCGGTCAGGCGTCGTTGCAATGCGTCGTCCCAATTGACGGCCGCCCGGTCGCCATGAAGATGAAAGAACGCGAGCGCACGGCGGCTGTGTTCGTCGCCGAGCGGATCGGCCGCGATTCTCACGCCGGACGACGACTGCAACAGTCCCCCGCTTTCGGATACGTATTTGAGCTGATAATCCGCGCCGTACCCATGCAGGCGATTCGCCAGGTTGAAGGCTTCGCCGAGACGCGCGGCCTGGGCCAACGAAAACCCCGTACTCAAATAGATAACGACCCACCGCTGATCTGCTGCATTCACTGGCCAAGCCCCCGACTTGTTCGACTTCTTCTAATACCGTCGAACTGTCAGGCTTATATTTGGTTTGAATGCGTGCGACAGGACGGCTATCCCGAAATATGAAGCGACGGCATCTTAGCCGAACGGGTAGTGCCTTTGGCGCTAAATGGCCGACGGGGACAGCATGATGGCGGATTACTACAGGCTGCCGTGCGCCGCCGGTAAGCCGGCACGGAATCGCGCATACGATGCGGCCGACCATCGCGGCCGTCATGCGTGTCGACGCCGTTCGCGCCGATACGCGAGCGGCCGCTCGACCGCTGCGCGACGCCATCGAACACGCACGATCGGCGCGTATGCCGAGCCGCGCATCCGTTGCCTGCGCATCCTTTAGAATCGATCCGTCCTTCACCACGCCGCCCGCGCTCCGTGCCCGCCGATCACCGTCTCGACCTGAACCTGTTTCGCGTGCTCGACGCCGTCTACGTGCATGGCGGCATCGGCGCGGCCGCCCGCGCGCTGCATCTGACGCAACCGGCCGTCACGCATGCGCTCAACCGGCTGCGCGCGCATTTCGACGATCCGCTGTTCGTGCGCCAGGGCAATCGCGTCGTGCCGACCGAGCGCACGCGGTCGATCATCGCGGACGTGCAGCGGCACCTGAAGGGCCTGCAAGGCACCGCGCGCGATCCGTCCGCCTTCGATCCCGCGACGCTCGACCTGAGCATCGCGGTCGGCATTCGCGACGTGCTCGAATCCATCGCATTGCCGCGCATCGTCGCCGCGTTCGCCGACGAAGCGCCGGGCTTGCGGCTCGTCAGCCGCCGCATCGCGGTGCCCGACATCGAACGCGAACTGGCGTCGGGCAACCTCGATCTCGTCGTCGATCGCCGCGTGCCGACCGGCGCGCGCATCGCCACCGAACACCTGCTCGACGATTCGCTCGTCGTCGCGATGCGCCGCGATCATCCGCTGGCGCGCGACCCGCTGCGACGCGGCGACTATTTCGCGGCGCAGCATATCGCCGTGTCGTCGCTCGGCGCGCCGCAATCGCTCGACGTCCTGCTCGGCAACGACGGGCGCTTGCGCGACATCCGGCTCACCTGCCAGCACTATTTCGCCGCCTGCCAGATCGCCGCGGCCGGCCATCTGCTCGTCACGCTGCCGCACACCTATGCGCGACGCATGGCCGCGCTGCTGCCGATCGCCGTGCGGCCGCTGCCGCTGCGGCTCAAGCCGTTCCCGCTGCTCGCGTACTGGCACGAGTCGCGCGACACCGATCGCGCGCATCGGTGGGTGCGCGAACGCATCGCCGCGCTCGTGCGCAGCAGCGCCGGTATCGCCGACACGTAGCGGCGCGGCACGCGAGCGCGCGAGCGCGACGGTATGCTGGCGGCTGCGCGCCGCCGCACGGCGCCCTCTTTCCTCGATCCGCTACCGGAGATTTGCCATGTCCCTCATCCACGCCGACGCCGTCCTCGATGCCGACGCGCCCGACTACGTCGTCCAGCTGCAGGCCGGCACGCATGCGCTGACCGGCGACGAAGCGCCGCGCGAAGGCGGCCGGGATCGCGGGCCGGCGCCATACGAGTTCGTGCTGGCCGGGCTCGCGCAATGCACGGCCGCGACGCTGCGCATGTACATGCAGCGCAAGACGTGGCCCGGCCGCGCGCATCACGGTGCACACCGAGCTGCATGCCGATCGCGATGGCGTACAGTACGTGCGCCGCGTCGTGACGCTCGACGGCCCGCTCGACGACGCGCAACGCCAGCGTCTCGCGGAAATCTGCGAGAAGACGCCGGTCACGCAGTTCATCAAGCGCGGCACGCGGATCGACACGACGTTGAACTGACGCACGCGGCAGGCCATACGGTCTGCCGCGCGAAAAACGAAACGGGCGGGCCGCGCATCCGGCGCGACCCGCCCGTTCGTCGATCCCGCCCGCCGCTTACAGTCCGAGCGCGGACAGGTCCAGCTTGCCGTCCTTCATCGGCGGGCACCAGAAATACGCGCCCGTCAGCGGCCGCGTGAAGCGGAACAGGCCGTCGACGATCCCGTCTTCCGCGCCGCTCATCCGGCGCATCTGCACGTCGAACGCGCGGAACGAGCAGCCGAACGCGACGAAATAGAGGCCCGCGCGGCGCGCGTCCGACCACGGCGACGAACGGCGCAGCATGAACGCCTCGGGCTCGAAGCTCTCTTGCGCGGTGCGCTTCACGTGCGCGAATTCGGGCGCGTCGTCGAGTTCCTCGTTGTCCGAACGGCGGCGCCCGATGATGTGATCCATCTCGCCCGACGGAATGCGCTCCATCTGGTCGAAATCGTGCACCCACTGCTGCACTGCGACGAAGCTCGAACCGTCGAGCCCCGCGCCCTGCCCCGTCACGATCGCCGCGGCGATCGCGTCGTCGCCTTCCGGGTTCTCGGTGCCGTCCTCGTAGCCGGACAGGTCGCGATCGTTCGAATAGCGGAAGCCGTCGACGGCGTCCTGCAGCACGAACGCCGGCGCGAGCGCGCGTTCGATCGCCCGCGCGCGCAGCACGATCTCGCCGCGATCGTCCGAGCGCAGCCAGACCCACACGTCGGCCGGCGTCGCCGGCAGCGTCCGGTCGTTCACCGCGAACGCCGGATAGTCGGTCAGGCCCGGCACCGGATGTCCGAGATAGGCAGCCAGCGCGTGCCCGAAGCCGACGACCGTGTCGCGTCCGTCGACGATCTCGCGCAGCGCGGCCAGCGCCGCGGCGATATTGCCGTCATTCGACATCGTGAAAGTGAGGTATCGCGCTGCCGTATCGATCGGAGCCAGGATGCCTTGCTGAACGTCGCTCATCGTTTCCTCGGGAAGGGTTCGGAGTGGATCCGGGCGGGCGCGCGTCGTCGCGCGCCGCGGACGCCGAAGTGTAATCGATGCGTCCGCCGCGGCCCGTGCCCGCCATCGCGCAACGTACGCGAAAAGGGGCCAAAACCCTGAATACTAACCGTATCGACGCTGCAACGCCGCATTCGTCAGACATTGCGGCGCGCGCGACACTCCTGATAAAATCGCTGCACGTCTTTTCGGCGTCCTTTCAACCGTTCACTTCAGGGAGGTGCAGATGTTCCGAATGCCAGCAACCTTCCCGAACGTGGTCTCACGGCGCAGTTGATCCAGCCCGCCGTCCGCGCCGGCTCCCGAGTTTTCCGCTGACCCGTCAGCCGCGCTTTTCCCGACAGCCCGTTTCGTTCCGCCCGCGTGTTTCGCGCGGCCCGGCTGTTGCGTTTTCGACGTTCTCCGAACCGGAAAGTCCCGTCGCGCGACGCGCCGGGCAACGATAAATGACCAGAAAAACCTCCCATCTGGGCGGCCATGCATTCCAGGCCGTCTTCGGCTTCACCCTCCGTTACTGGCGCAAGCAGCCGGCGCGCATCGCCGCGGTCGCGAGCCTCGCGCTGCTCGCCGCGCTCGCCGACGTCCTCACGCCGCTGTTCGCCGGCCGCCTCGTCGACGCGCTGTCGAGCGGCCTGACCGACCGCGCCGCCGCGTGGCATTCGGCCCTCGTCGCGTTCGCCACGCTCGCCGCGCTCGGCATCGGCGCGACGGTGCTGCGCCAGGGCGTCTACCTGAACATCATCACGCTCACGCTGAAGATGATGAGCGAGATCGCCGCCGCGTCGTTCCACCGCGTGCAGCGCTTCTCGACCGACTGGCATGCGAACAGCTTCGCGGGCTCGACCGTGCGCAAGATCACGCGCGGCATCTGGGCGCTCGACCTGCTCAACGACACCGTGCTGATCGCGCTGCTGCCGTCGGTCGCGATGCTGGTCGGCGCGACCGTGCTGCTCGGCACGCACTGGCCCGTGATGGGGCTCGTCGTCGGCGCGGGGTCGCTGCTGTACATCGCGGTGACGGTCGCGGTGTCGCTCGGCATCGTCGCGCCTGCCGCCCGGCTCGGCAACCTGTGGGACACGCGCATGGGCGGCGCGCTCGCCGATGCGGTGAGCTGCAACGCGGTGGTCAAGGCGTTCGGCGCGGAAACGCGCGAGGAAGCGCGGCTCGCACGCGTGATCGGCAAGTGGCGGCAGCGCACGCGCCGCACGTGGGTGCGCGGCACGTTCAACGGCGGGTTGCAGGGCGCGATGCTCGTCGCGATGCAGGCCGCGATGATCGGCGTCGCCCTGCGGCTGTGGATGAACGACGAGGCGAGCGTCGGCGACATCGCGTTCGCGCTGACGATGTTCTTCATGCTGCAGGGTTACCTGCGCGACGTCGGCATGCACATCCGCAACCTGCAGCGCTCGGTGAACGACATGGAAGAACTCGTCGCGCTCGAACGCCAGCCGCTCGGCATCGACGATCGCCCCGGCGCGCCGGCCATCCGGATCGGGCAAGGCGAGATCCGCTTCGAGCACGTGACGTTCCGCTACGGCAACCACCCGGTGCCGCTGTACGACGATTTCTCGATGCGGATCGCGCCCGGCGAACGCGTGGGCCTCGTCGGCCATTCGGGGTCGGGCAAGACGACGTTCATCAAGCTGATCCAGCGCCTGTACGACGTATCGGGCGGCCGCATCACGATCGACGGCCAGGACATCGCGCAAGTGCGGCAGGATTCGCTGCGCAGCCAGATCGCGATCGTCCAGCAGGAGCCCGTGCTGTTCCACCGCACGCTCGCGGAGAACATCGCGTATGCGCGCCCCGATGCGAGCCGCGCCGACATCGAGCGCGCCGCGCGCCTGGCCAGCGCGCACGACTTCATCGCCGCGCTGCCGGACGGCTATGACACGCTCGTCGGCGAACGCGGGATCAAGCTGTCGGGCGGCGAGCGCCAGCGCGTCGCGATCGCGCGCGCGTTCCTCGCGGATGCGCCGATCCTGATCCTCGACGAAGCGACGTCGAGCCTCGACAGCGAAAGCGAGCTGCTGATCCAGCAGGCGATGGAGCGGCTGATGGTCGACCGCACGACGCTCGTCGTCGCGCACCGGCTGTCGACCGTGCGTGCGCTCGACCGGCTGCTGGTGCTCGATCGCGGCAAGGTGATCGAGGAAGGCAACCACGACGCGCTGATCCGCATCGACGGCGGCATCTATCGCCGGCTGTTCGAGCGGCAGGCGCTGGAGCTGGCGAAGGGGCTCGCCGATTCGCCGCGACGCACGGCGGATCGCAATGCCGGGCCGCTGGGAGAGCCGGCCGAGGTTTGATGCAGGCGCGTCGCGACCTGGCCCGGCGGCGCAGTCATCGCCGCCGGGCCTCGCGGCGGCAATCGGTTCCGGATCGAGGCCGTGCCATGCGCACGGCCTTTTTTCGTGTCCGCGGCGTTGGCTCGGCGGTGCCGGACCGCGCGCCGCGGCGTGTTCGCCGCCGGGATCACTTATCATGTCGGCCAGGCAATTCGCGACGAAAGGCAGACCATGTTTACAGGCATTGTTCAGGGCGTCGGCACCATCGACGCCATCAAGGATCACGGCGAGCTGAGGACCTTCAGCATCGCATTCCCCGAGCGGTTCACCGACGATATCGAGATCGGCGCGAGCGTGTCGGTCGATGGCGTCTGCCTGACGGTGACGACCATCCATTCGCCGGTGCTGATCGACTTCGACGTGATGTTGCCGAGCCTGCGGATCACGACGCTGGCCGACCTCTCGACCGGCGCGCGCGTCAACGTCGAGCGGGCCGCGAAGGACGGCGCGGAGATCGGCGGGCATCCGCTGTCCGGCCATGTCGATTTCACGGGGACCATCGCGCACATCGCGTCTTCCGAGCACAACCGAATGATCCGCATCGGCGTGCCGGCCGAATTCAAGCGCTATGTGTTCGCGAAGGGCTACATCGCGATCAACGGCTGCAGCCTCACCGTGTCGGACGTCAATCGCGACGAAGGCTGGTTCGACGTGTGGCTGATTCCCGAAACGCGCCGCGCGACCACGTTCGATGCGAAGGGCGTCAACGACAAGGTCAACATCGAGATCGAGCGCAGCACCCAGGTCGTCGTCGATACGATCCGGGAATCGGTCAAGGAAACGCTCGGCGAATTGAACGGCGTCGTCACCGCGCTGCTGGCGGAAAAAGGCATCGATATCGAGGAACTGCTGGCGCGCAATGTCGCGCGGCTGCCGAAGCAGTAAAGGTCGATGACCTGCGTGCCACGGTATGTCGCGTGGGTACGCAGGCTTATTCGTCCGTGGCGCTCCGACCGGTCAAGGCTTGCCGTTCTTGAAGGCCGCAACCAGAAATTCGACGAGCACTCGGACCCGCATCGGAAGGCGTCGGCCTGCGGGGTACACGAGATGGATGGGGAAGCGTTCAGGCTGCAACTGCGGCAGCAGGACGCGAACCTTGCCGGATCGAATGTCTTCCTCGAACAACCAGGACGGCGCTTGCGCAATGCCGAGGCCGCATAGAACGGACGCCCGGATGTGTTCGGCGTCGCCCGTCATCAGCGAGCCGTGCGGCACGTAGGAGACGGTTTCCTTTTTGACCTTGAACGCCCACGGTTTCGGCTCGCGATCTTTCGAAAATACCACGCACGCGTGCCGATCGAGGTCGGAAAGTCGCTGTGGCTCGCCACGTGCGGCAACGTAGTCCGAACTGGCGACGAGCAGGAAATCCGCGTCGGTCAGTTTTTTGGCGGTGAGTGACGAATCCATCAACTGCCCGTGCCGGATGCCAAGATCGACGCCATCGCCAACCAGATCGACCAGCCGCTCGGAAACCGATAATTCGACGCTTACGTCCGGGTAGCGCTTGAAGAATTCCGGCAACAACGGGGTAATGCACAGCCGTCCGTGTGCCGGCGCCGTGTTGACCCTGACGACGCCCTTGGGGGCGCGCTGACGGTCGCCCACTGACGCTTCGAGCACGTCAAAATCGTCAATGAGTTGCTTGGCTGACTCGTAGAACGCGAGCCCCGCATCGGTGACGATGACCTTGCGCGACGTGCGCATCAGAAGCTGCGCGCCAAGGTGAGTTTCGAGCGCACCGATTTTCTTGCTGACGGCAGGCTGTCCTATTCCATGTTCGCGCCCCACGGCCGAGAAATTGCCGCATTCGACAAGGCGGACAAACAGCCGAATTGCATCCAGACGATCCATCAGCGGGCTTCCCGGCGATTCCAAAATGGAATTGATGGTATGTCGGAACAGGCCGTTTCGGCAATATCGAAATCGCCGTAGATTCACGGTTGTTCAGCCAACCGACACGACCGACCATGAAAGCACTCAGTGTGACGCCCGACCGCGAACTCGAACTGCGCGACATTCCCACGCCACTCGACGCCGCACCCGAGCATGTGTTGATCGACATGGATGCGTCAGCCATCAACCACGGCGACAAGACGTTCCTCACAAGGCCGGCAGCGGCGGGTCTTGCGTTGCCGTTGAGCGAACACGCTGTCTGGGGCGCATCCGGTGCCGGAAGAGTCGTCTCCGTCGGCGACGGTGTGCCGCAAAAATACCTCGGCAAACAGGTGGCGATTTATCGCTCGCTGGCCCGAAGCCCGCGCAGCGTCGGCTTGTGGTCCGAGCGCGCACACGTGCCCTACAGCACGTGCCTGATTTTGCCCGAGCACGTTTGTGCGCGAGATTATTGCGGCTCGCTCGTGAACGCGATGACGGCTTACGCATTTCTCGACGAAGCCGAAAGGGACGGGCACAAGGGTGTCATCGTGACGGCTGGCAATTCGGCAACAGGCCGTGGGATCGCGGCGCTCGTGCGCGACAGACAACTGCAAGCGATCTTTCTGGTTCGTGGCGACGCCGCGCGCGACACGTTGCGCGCGGCCGGCGTTGAGCACGTGATCGTCACGCGAGAAGGATTCGAGCGCGAGCTTGCTTCGCTCGCGGCGGAACTGAACGCGACAGCCGTTTTTGACGGCGTCGGCGGCGAATTGCTCAGTCACGTGTTGCCGGTGCTGCCGCCGAACCCGACGGTCTACGTGTACGGCTTTCTGGGCGCTGCGTCGCCGGTCGTGATTCCTTCCGTCCTATTCATGTCAAAAAATCTGACGATGAAGCGGTTCAGCAATTTCGACAGCCGCACGGTGAAGGAACCCGACAACCTTGTCCGCGCGCTCGGCAACCTGGAACAGGTGATCGACGATCCGTTGTTCAGAACGAAAATCGGCGACATGTTTCGCCTCGATCAAATCGAAGAGGCGATGCGGTACGAATCGGCCGAGGGCGCCAAGGCGGTGTTGGTGCACGGTGATCGCAGCGACACGTGAGCTAGGTGATCCGCTGGATCACCGAGTAGCGGCTGCCGTCGGAAAACACCTCGATCCACGGTTCCGATTCCTCGAACGTCCAGAGAACGAGTTCGAGGTCGATCAGTTCATTCCAGTCATCGTCGGGCCACGGCATGTTCCATCCGCCCGCGACGGCCACCACGCCGCCTGTATAGAGCGGGCATTGCGCCATCCATTCGCGCTCGTAGTCGTGCGCGGCCGCGCCCTTGAAGTTACCGTTGAATCCCCAGTCGCGCCGCCAGCCGAGTGCGTCGAGGTACGCGCCGATCGCGGCGGAGCCGAAGCGGAACACCGCGTCGACCGATGGAAGCGACATCGCGTCGGATCGGCACAGCGGGCGGGCGGAGCGGACAGGTTGCGTGGAAGTCTCCACGCGGCCTGACGTGCCGCCATCGTCGAGATATACGTTCAGCCAGACGCCGTCGCGCTCGACGGAAATGCACAACGCGCCGGCATCAACTCCATGCCAGTAGCCGGTGACGGGTTCGCCGTCGTCCGCGAAGCGGTACTGACGGCACGGCCTCGCAAGCCGCTTCGCTTCGTTCAGAAAATCGTCCGACGTCATTGGATGCCTCTCTTTTCAGCGTCCCGGGTATCGCATCGCACCGCCGCGATCGAACGACATCGACCGCGGCCCCCACCTCACTCCGCCTCCGCCCGCGCCCCCTTCCCCACCGCCACGCGCTGCGCGCGATAAATCCCCGCGGGTCCGGAGAACAGATACGCGACGACACAGGCGACGATCGCATACACGCCGATGTCCGCGCCGAACAATTCGATCGCCATGATCGTCGACGCGATCGGCGTGTTCGCCGCGCCCGCGAACACCGCGACGAAGCCGAGCCCCGCGAGCACCGGCACCGGCAGCGCCAGCACCTGGCCGAGCACATTGCCGAGCGTCGCGCCGATGTAGAACAGCGGCGTCACTTCGCCGCCCTTGAATCCCGACGCGAGCGTGACGACGGTGAACGCGAACTTGCCCGCGAAATCGTAAAGCGGCAGCGGGCCGTGAAACGCGGCCTCGATCGTCGGGATGCCGAGGCCGAGATACCGCGGCACGTTCAGCACGGTCGCGGCCACGGCGACCAGCAGGCCGCCGAGCACCGGCTGCAGCGGCGCATGGCGGATCGCGCGGCGAAACCACGCGGTCAGCGCATGCGTCGCGAACGCAAACAGCCGTCCGACCACGCCGAACGCGATGCCCGCGACGACCGTCACGGCCAGCCCCGTCGCCGATACGGCCGGCACGAACGGAATCGCATAGGCCGTGTGATGGACGCCCCACGCGCGGCACACGGCGTCCGCGACGATCGCCGACGCGACGCAGGCCAGCAGCGCGTCGTATCGCACGCGCCCGATCGCGAGCACCTCGAGCCCGAACACGGCGCCTGCGAGCGGCGTGCCGAACACCGACGCGAAGCCGGCCGCGATGCTGCCCATCAGCAGCACGCGACGATGCTCGCGATCGAGACGAAACAGGTGCGTGACGCGATCGGCGAGCGCGCCGCCCATCTGCACGGCCGTGCCCTCGCGGCCGGCCGACCCGCCGAACAGGTGCGTGACGACGGTCGCGATGAGCACGAGCGGCGCCATCCGCTTCGGCACGAGCGCCTTCGGGTCGTGAATCTCGTCGATCAGCAGGTTGTTGCCGCGCGCGACCGACTGGCCGAAGCGATGGTAGATCCAGCCGGTGGCGAAACCGGCGGCCGGCAGCCCCCACAGCAGCCACGGATGCGCGACGCGCGTGCCGGTCGCCCAGTCGAGCGCGATCAGGAACACGGCGGAAGCCGTACCGGCCAGCGTGCCGAGCAGCGCGGAAAGCGCGAGCCAGCGGCACACATAGCGCACGGTCGCGAAAAGATCGGCAGAAGTCGTGAAGAACATGATTTCCAGATTCGACGGAACATCGAAACCTGGGCGGCAGAACGCCGGATGGACGGCCTGCGACCTCCTGACGACCCAGGAACACGCAGGCATCATCAGCCGGGCAAACCGGCGGTTGAGGGCCGCACCGCGCGCGCCACGCGCCGCGAACGACCGCAGGGAGGCATGCCATCTCCGCAGGCCGCGATTGTACGCGACGCCGCGCCACGCACGCAATGCAGACGCCGGCGCACCGCGAAACGACGGCGCCCGCCTGGTGCGCCGTCAGTCGCGCGGCGCGAGCGCGATCCGCGCGATCAACTGCGGCGCGATCTGATCGAGCGGCAGGATCGCCGACGCCGCGCCGATCGCCGCGGCCGCCTTCGGCATCCCGTACACGGCGCTGGTCGCTTCGTCCTGCGCGATCGTATAGCAGCCCTTCGCGCGCATCGCCTTCAGGCCGAGCGCGCCGTCGCGTCCCATGCCCGTCAGCAGCACGCCCAGCGCCTCGCCCTGCCAGCCGTCCGCGACGCTGTTGAAAAACACGTCGATCGACGGCCGGTACGGCGTTTCGGCCGGATGCCGCGTATAGCCGAGCACGCCGCGCGGCGACAGCATCAGATGGTCGTTGGTCGCCGCGAGCAGCACCTCGCCCGCTTCCGGCACGCTGCCCTGTCGCGCGACGCGCACCGGCAGCCGCGTATAGCCGTCGAGCCATTCGGCCATGCCGTACGCGAATGCCTGGTCGACGTGCTGGACGATCACGATCGCGGCCGGAAAGTCAGCCGGCAGCGCGCGCAGCAGCGCGGTGAGCGCGGTCGGCCCGCCCGCCGACGCACCGATCGCGACGAGCGTCGGCTGTCCGCGCGCGGGCGCCGGCCCCGGCGGCACGAGCGCCGCGGTGCGGCTTTCGAGCAGCCGGCCGATCTGGTCGATCTTCGCGAGCAGCGCCTGCGGCGACGCATCGGTCGACAGCCCGAGCGCGAGCGTCGGCGTGTCGACCGCGTCGAGCGCGCCGGCGCCCATCGCTTCGTACACCGACGACGTGTTCGCGCTGACGCTCGCCGTCACGATCAGGATCGCGCACGGCGCGCGCGCCATGATGCGGCGCGTCGCGGCGACGCCGTCGACCTTCGGCATCACGAGATCCATCAGCACGACGTCGGGCGGATGCGCGACGCAGAAATCCACGGCCTCGTCGCCATCGGTCGCCACCCACAGCACGCGATGGTCCGCGCGCAGCGCGATCACGCGGCGCAGGGCCTCCACGGCCAGCGGCAGATCGTTGACGATGCCGATGTTCATCGGTGCGCGTCCCCGATCAGGTCGTGCACGGCATCGAGCAGCGCCTCGTCGTGGAAGCTGCTCTTCGCGAGATAGTAATCGGCGCCGGCATCGAGCCCGCGCCGGCGATCCTCGTCGCGATCCTTGTACGACACGATCATCACCGGCACGCGCTTGAGCATCGGGTCGCTCTTGATCAGCGTGACGAGTTCGATGCCGTCCATGCGCGGCATGTCGACGTCGGTCACGACGAGATCGAACGCATCGCTGCGCACCGCGTTCCACCCTTCCATCCCGTCGACCGCGACCGTCACGTCGTAGCCGCGCTTTTCCAGCAGCTTGCGTTCGAGCTCGCGCACCGTCAGCGAATCGTCGACGACGAGCACGCGGCGACGCCGGTCGGCGAGCGCGAGCTGCGGATCGCGCGTGAGCCGCGCGAGCTGGCCGCCGCGCACGAGCTTGTCGACCGAGCGGATCAGGTCCTCGACGTCGACGATCAGCACCGGGTCGCCGTTCTCGAGCAACGCGCCGGCCGCGATGTTCTGAATCTTGTTCAGGCGGCTGTCGAGCGGCTGCACCACGAGCATCCGTTCGCCGAGGAAGCGGTCGACCGCGACGCCGTACAGCTCGGGTTCGCCACCGACGACCACGACCGCGGTGGTCGCGCGCACGACATCGGGCTCGCCCGCGTCGAGCAACTGGTGCGCGGCGACGAGGCCCGCGCGCCGGCCGTCGAACGGAAAATGCGGCTGCCCTTCGAGCACGTCGATGTCGTCGTGCGCGAGTTCGAGCGTGCGTCGGACGTGCGCGAGCGGGAACGCATACGGCTCGCCGCCGACCTCGACGAGCAGGCTGCGGATCACCGACAGCGTGAGCGGCAACTGCAGCACGAAGCGCATGCCGGCGCCCGGCTCGTTGAAGATCCGCACCGCGCCGCGCACGCCGCGCACCATCTCCTGCACCGCGTCGAGGCCGACGCCGCGTCCCGATACGTCGGTCACCGCATCGCGCATCGAGAAGCCCGGCAGCAGCAGGAATTCGAGCAGTTCGGGATCGGACAACCGCGCGGCCGTCTCGTCGTCGGTCAGGCGTTGGCGCACGACGGCCGCGCGCAGCGCATCCATGTCGACGCCCGGCCCGTCGTCGATCACGCTGACGAGCAGCGAGCCCGCGCTGTGGCGCGCCTCGAGCGTGACGCTCGCCTCGGCCGGCTTGCCGCGCGCTTGACGCGCGTCGGGCGAATCGACGCCGTGGTCGATCGCGTTGCGCAACAGGTGGCCGAGCGGCGCGTCGAGCAGGTCGAGGATGTCGCGATCGACCTGCGTGCCTTCGCCAACGATCGAGAAACGCACCTGCTTGCCGAGCGAGCGCGCGAGATCGCGGACGATGCGCGGATAGGCGCGCGTCGCGTCGCCGAACGGCCGCATCCGGCATTGCAGCGCCTCGTCGTACAGTTGCTCGGCGATATGCGTGCTGCGCCGCTCGAAGCGGTCGAATTCGTCCATGCGCTCGGCGAGCGAGCGCTGCAGGTCGTTGAGCATGTGCCGCACTTCGTTCATCGACGCGAGCATGCCGGCGTCGAGATCGTCGGCGTACTGCTCGTACATCAGGTCGAGCGAACGGGCCGCGTCGCGCTGCGCGCGCTTCACGCGCAGCATCGATTCGGCGAACGGCTTGAGCCAGCGCGATTCGACCAGCGATTCGCCGGACAGGCTCAACAACCGGTTCAGCGTATCGGCGCGCACGCGGCGCATCGCACCGGCGCCCGCGACGCGGCCGGCCTGGACCGGATCGGGCGCCGTGCCCGACACGGCGAGCGGCGGCATCGCGGCACTCGCCCCGACCGGCTCGTTCGCGGCGCCGTCGTGTTCGCGATACGGCACCAACGACGGCGGCACCGGCGGCGGCACGGCGGCCGGCGCCTGCATCGTTTGCGCGCCGTCGGCGCCCGTCAGCGCCGCCGCGAACCCGTCGATCTCGGTCTGGGACACGGGCTGCCCCTGCGGATCGCCGACGCGCACCAGCAAATCGACGCCGGCCAGCAGCACGTCGACGTGCGTGGCAGTCAGCGCGATCGTGCCGGCCTGCGCGGCGACGAAGCATTCCTCCATCCGCCCGGCGATCTCGACGCCGAGCGGCACGCCGACGATGCGCGCGGCGCCCTTCAGCGAATGCGCGGCGCGCATGCACGCTTCGAGCGCGACGGAATCGGGCTCGCCCGATTCGAGCGCGAGCAGCCGCTCCGACAGCGCCTGGGTCTGCGTGCGCGTCTCCTCGCGATACAGCTCGAGCAGCGACAGGTGGCTCAGGTCGTCATCGCCGCTCATCGCATGCTCCGTGTCACGGCGTCGAACAGACGATCGTCGTCGAGCAGCCCTACCGACTTGCCGCGCCACGACAGCACGCCGCGCGACAGGCCGGCGCTCGCGCGCCCGACCGTGGCAGGCACCGGCACCCAGTCGGAGGCGCCGAAGCGCAACACGCCCTCGACCTCGTCGACCGGAAACACGACCGGTTCGCCCTGGTGCGCGGCCACCAGCAGCCGCGTGAAACGGCCGTCGTCGCCACTGCCGCTGCCGGTCTTGCCGGCATCCAGGCCGAGCAGCGCACCGATCGAGATCGCGATGCGCAGCGTGCCGCGGATGTTGACCACCCCGCGCACGGCCGAATGGCGGCGATGCGGCAGGGAATGGATCGGGCGCGTGCCGGCGATCTCGCGCAGCACGCCGATCGGCAGCGCGAGCCATTCGTCGGCCACCCGGAACGCGAGCGCCGCATGGCGCGTATCGCCGTCGTCGTCGCGCGCATGCGCGGTGCCGAACGCGCTCATTCGGCGCGTGACGTCCGTCATCTCAGCGACGTCGAGCTGACGCTCGAGCAGCTTCGCCGCGTGACCGGCGTAGACCGGGCAGTTCAGGCAGCGCAGGCAGTCGTTCAGCCGCTCGCACGAGCGGTCGCCGCGCGTGCCGATCCGGTTCCAGCAATCGTCGACGTCGAGCGTCGCGTCGTCAGTGGTAGCGGCGGCGCGGTTCATGAATTCCTCTGGTCATCGCGGTGTCGGTCCCATTCCCGTCGTCGTGTCAGCCGGCCGAACGCCGGGCGCGTTCGAGCAGCCATTGCGCGCCCGCACGATCGCCGCCGACGTCGAGCAGCGTCGCGAGATGCGTCAGCGCCTCGTGATGCGTGGGGCGCAGGTACAACGCCTTCCGGTAGAAGTCGCTCGCCTCCGCGGCGCGCCCACGCGCATCCGCGATCAGTCCGTTCAGGTAGAACGCGTCGGCATGCGGGCCGACGCGCGCCGAGAACTGCGCGAGCACGCGCTCGGCCTCGTCGAACGCACCCGCGTTCGCGAGGGCCTGGGCATCCTCCAGCGTCGGCGCATCCTCCAGCGTCGGCGCGTCGTCGATCGTCGGGGCGATGCCGTCGTAGGCCGGCGCGGCCGCCACGGCGGTTGCCACGGCAAGCTCGGCCCGTGCGTCGATTGCGGCCGTCGGCACGGCCGGCGCCGCCGCGAACGGCTGACGCCCGTCGCCGAGCCAGGCGGGCGGCTCCACGGCCGCCGCCGGGTGCAGTGCGGCGAGCGGTGCGACCGTGACGCGCTCCGCGCGCCGGTACGGCGCCGCCGCGGACAGCGGCGCAACCGGCCGGACCGCGCATGCATCGGCCGCCGCCGCGCCGGCCGACTCGCGATGAAACGCGAACGCCAGCGGCACGCGCGCCGAGCGCATCCCGTGCCGCATCGCGACGCCCGTCTCCGCCGGCCCGACGAACAGCATGCCGTCGTCGGCGAGACGCGCGTCGAGCGAGCGGATCACGCGATCCTGCGCATCGCGGTCGAAATAGATCAGCACGTTGCGGCAGAACACGAAGTCGTAGCGAATGCCGTTGTCGGCAACCGGTTCGACGAGGTTCGCGTGACTGAACTGCACGCACGCGCGCACGCGCTCGTCGAGGAGCCAGCCGTCGCGGGTCGGCGTGAAATACCGCGTACGAAACTCCGTCGCCGTTCCGCGAAACGCATTGCGTCCGTAACAGCCGAGCCGCGCCTGCTCGATCGCGCGCGCGCTCAGGTCGATCGCGTCGATCGCGAAGCTGGCCGGCTCGAGCCCCGCATCCAGCAATGCCATCGCCGCCGAATACGGCTCCTCGCCCGTCGAGCACGGCGCGCTCAGCACGCGGATCACGCGGCCGGGCATCGCGGCGAGCCGTTCGGCGGCCTGCCGCGCGAGCGTGGCGAAGGCTTCGCGGTCGCGGAAGAACCACGTCTCCGGGACGACGAACAGCTCGATCAGCGCGCGCCGTTCGTCAGCCGACGCGTTGAGGTGCTGCCAGTACGCGTCGAGCGCTTCCGGCGTCACGGTCGGCCGCGCGGCCGACGGCACGCGCTCGCCGTCCGCCTGCACCGCATGCACGCGATCCGTCAGCGCCCGCATCAGGAAATCGTTGCCGAGCGAATCGGGGTCGATGCCGGTCTCGCGCAGCAGCCAGCCGCGAAATCGCGATTCGGACGCGTTCATGCGGATTCCTCCCCGTGGCCCGACAGGCCGTCGAACAGATACAGGCGGGCAACGTCGTCGATCAGGTCGGACACGGAGATCTGCTGCACGACGCCGTCGGGCGTGTTCGCGACCTGCCCGAGCCAGCGCGTGCGCGCGGTGGAGACGCCGCTAGCGCGGAACGCCGCGCGGTCGATCCGCATCGTCTGCGTCGCACGCTCGACGATCAGGCCGATCGTGCGCTCGCCACCGGCGTGACCGGCGCGATGGCGGACCATCACGAGCCGCGTCGAGCGCAGCGCCTGCGCGCGCCGCCCGAGCGCCAGCATCGGCACGTCGATCACCGGCACCGGCTGGCCGCCGCGCATCAGCAGCCCGGCGATCCAGTCGGGCGCGCCGGGCACCGCCTTCGTGACGGCGAGCGGCAGCACCTCTTCGATGCCGGCCGCGTCGAGCGCATAACGCTCGCCGTCGAGCTCGAACATCAGGAACAGCGCGTGGGCGCCGTGCTGCGGATCGGCGCGCGTCACGCGTCGACCTTGAAGCGCGACACGCTGGTGCGCAACTGGTTCGCGACGAGCGTCAGGTCGTCGATCGCCTGCGACGACTGGCGCAGCGACTCGGCCGTCTGCTGCGCGGCTTCCGACAGCTGCGACAGCGCCTGCGTGATCTGCTCGGCGCCGTTCGCCTGCGTCTGCATCCCTTCGTTGACCATCTGGAAGCGCGGCGCGAGCGTCTGCACCTCGGCGATGATCTGCGACAGCTGCCCGCCGACCTGCTGCACGTCGAGCATCCCGCGGCGCACTTCCTCGGAGAACTTGTCCATCCCCATCACGCCCGCCGACACCGCCGACTGGATCTCCTTCACCGTCTGCTCGATGTCGTAGGTCGCCACCGCCGTCTGGTCGGCCAGGCGGCGGATCTCGGTCGCGACGACCGCGAAGCCGCGGCCGTATTCGCCGGCCTTCTCGGCCTCGATCGCCGCGTTCAGCGACAGCAGGTTGGTCTGGTCGGCCACCTTGGTGATCGTCGCGACCACCTGGTTGATGTTCAGCGCCTTCTCGTTGAGGATCGCGAGCTTCGCGTTCACCGAGCCGGCCGCATCCATCACGCTGCGCATCGTCTCGCCCATCCGCGTGAGCCCGCTCTGGCTCACGCCCGCGAGCGTCGCCGACTGCTCGGCCACGCCGGCCACCTCGTTCATCGTGCGCAGCAGGTCGCGCGACGTCGCGAAGATCTCGCGCGAGGTCGCGCCGATCTCGGTCGTCGTCGCCGCGGTTTCGTTCGCGGTGGCCTGCTGCTCGCGCGACGTCGCGGCGATCTCGGCCACCGACGTCGTCACCTGCATCGACGACTGCTGCGCACGCGAGACCAGCTCGGTCAACTCGTCGGCCATCCGGTTGAAGCCCGTCTCGAGCGTGCCGAATTCGTCGCGCCGGCGCAGGTCGAGGCGACGCGTCAGGTTGCCGGTGCGCATCACGTCGTGCACCTCGACGAGGCGCGCCATCGGTACGGTGACCGAACGGTACAGCCCGTAGCCGAGCCCGAGCGCGGACAGCAGCACGAACGCCAGCGCGGTCGCGAGCACGATCTCGGTGTCCTGCACCGATTCGCGGATCAGCTTCGCGGATTGCTCGGCGAACTTGCGGTTCTCCTGCACCAGCACGTTCGCGTTGCGCACGACCTCGGTCCACGCGGGCAGCACCTTCGCGTAGGCGGCGACCGCTTCGTCTCGCGACGCTCGGCTCTTCCGCATCGCTTCGTTCAGCAGCGGCACGTAGTGATCGTAGGCGCCGCGGAACGCCGCGAAGCGCTGCCGGTCGTCGTCGCGGAACGTCGTGTTCTGGTAGTCCACCGACAGCGACTCGATGTCCTTCAGCACGTCGGGGATCCTGGCGAGATCGCGCTGCACGGTTTCGGGTTCGGTATCGACGAAGGTCGCCTGCTGCAGCAGCGTGAACGATTCGTTGACCGAGCCGCGCAGCGTCGACGCGAGGTAGACGCCGGGCAGCGAGTCGCGCTCGATGCTGACGGCTTCGGTGTTGATCGCGCGCAGTCGCTCGTACGACACGCCGGCTGTCACCAGCATCAGCACGAACAGCACGCCGAAGCTGAGCAGGATGCGATTGCCGAGCGTCAGCCGGGCAGCGCCGATCGTCGGATGCAGGCTTTCATTGGTCGTGCGGGGCGTCACGGTGGCCATGTTCGTTATGGGCTTTCTAAATTCAGCGTTGAAAAAATCCGCGCCCGCCTGCGCGCCGGGTGGCGCGCCACGAGCGCATCGGGGTCTCGCGGGCGGCGCGGCGCCGGCAGGCCGCGCCGCGACATCACCGCTCCGCTTGCGCCGGCAGCCGAAGCGCGACCATGAAGCCGCGCGCCGTATTGCGCATCAGGATCTGGCCGCGATGCCGCGCCGCCGTCGCGCGGACGAACGCGAGGCCGAGGCCGAAACCGCTGCGCGCCGCGCCGTGCGCGGATTCGAGCTGCACGAACGACTCGGTCGCGGCCGTGCGCTGTTCCGGCGCGATGCCGGCGCCGGCATCCTCGACGCCGATCAGCCAGGCGCCGTCGTCGCCGCTCAGCGTGCAATGTACGTCCATCCCGGTCGGGCCGTACTTCAGCCCGTTGTCGATCAGGTTCGCGACCGCGCGCGTCAGCATCATGCGGTCGCCCATCGTCACGCACTCGGTATCGGGCACGTGCGCGATCACCCGGCAGCCGAGCCCGGCCGCCTTCTCCCACAGCTGGTCGACGGCGTCGAGCACGATCTCGTTGAGACTCACGACCTCGGGCGCGCGGCGCTCGGACTGCGCGCGGGTCAGGTGGATGAAGCCGTCGGCGAGCGCGAGCGCGCGCCGCGCGTGGCCGGCGATGCGCTCCATGATCGCCGGCATGTCGCCGTGTTCGGCCCGGTAGACGTCGAGCAGCGCGAGGATCGACGTCTGCGGCGAGCGCATGTCGTGCGACAGGAAATCGAGCGCCTCGTCGCGCTGCCGCGACATCAGGTACGAATTCGAGTGATAGCGGATGCGCGCGGTCAGCTCCATCGCGTCGGGCAGCTTCACCAGATAGTCGTTCGCGCCGGCGATGAACGCCTCGCGCTTGACGATCGGCTCCTCCTTCGCGGACAGCACGATGATCGGCACGCGTGCGGTGCCGGCGTCCGCGCGCCACGCGCGCACGAGATCGAGGCCGTCGATCTCCGGCATCACGAGATCCTGCAGGATGACCGTCGGCTTCACGTCGCGCGCGACCGCCATCGCCCGATGTGCGTCGGTGCACACGTGCAGGTCGATGTCGTGCTCGCTGCGCAACGCGCGACGGATCACCTCGCCGACGAACGGCTGGTCGTCGACCAGGAGGACCGATAACCCCGATTCGAGGCAATCCGAGGCATTATCACTGCTCGATTCTTTCATAAATACAGTTTCAAACGCCGAATCTCCAATCGATTCTTTCATAGGAGTTGTTTATCCGACTTGGACACTATCTTATATTGGCAGTTGTAAAACCCGCCTGATTTCGCCGATTTGGCCTGTCGGCACTGCCTTGCGGGGCTTCGGACGCCGCTTGTTTCCCCGTCGACGACCGCATTACCTCCGCATTCTTTCTCTCAATAAACATAACCGGCTGATTCTAAATGAAATTAGAACACAGCATCTATCTCCTTCCGGTTTAGTTTTGCCAAATATGCAGAAAGAGACGGAAACAGATAAATCAGATCATTTCCGGATTCGAAAGACGATAACGTTTGCGGGACCGCCGCGACGAGGTTTGCATGCGCTGCAAGGCTCGGCGTCGGTCATATTGAGGGCCGGATTCGGATGCACCGAATCGGTGGGTGGGAGGGAAAAAAATCGCGCGACGGGTAGCTCGCCCCGCGCGCGTTTCAGGGCCGGCAGAACGCCGACCCGTGCGATTCGTAAGCTGGCCGCCCTAGCCGCGCGCGTGCTGCGCGGACACTTCCTGCAGGTCGAGGTCGCGCTCGACCGTGTGCAGCATTTCGTCGTGAATGCGCCCGGAACGATGCAGGCGCAACAGTTCCGCCCGCCCGGCCCTGATCGCGGCCAGCACGACGTCGTAGTGCGCAACGCGGATCTCCGCCGGATACTCGGGCTCGTTCTTCGCGCGCTCGGTCAGCTCGGCCCGATACGTGTATTGCTCCAGCAGGCGCGGGTGAATCACGTTGCCGTTGTCGTCACGCACCAGCGGCTGGATCGCCGCGAGCTGCGCCGCCTCGATATGCGCCCACGTCTGCGGCTCGGTCAGATGATGCGCGGCGCGCGCCTCGCTCGGCGGCAGACGCAGCAGCCGGATCAGCGGCCCGATCGTCGTGCCCTGCAGCAGCACGGTGACGAGAATCACCGCGAACGACGCGACCAGGATCACGTCGCGGCCGGGCAGCGCCTCGGGCAGCGACAGCGCGATCGCCAGCGTCACCACGCCGCGCATGCCGGCCCAGCTCATGATCGTCGCGGCCTTCCAGTCGGGCGCCTCCACGCGCCGCGCGAGGCCGCGCACCGGCCACTTCAGCGCCTCGACCGCGTAGATCCACACGAAGCGCGACACGATCACCGCCGCCAGCACCGCGAGCACGGGCGGCACCATCGTGCCGAGCACCTGGTCGAAGCCGCCGAGCCGATGGATCGCGCCGCGCAGCGACAGCCCGATCAGCACGAACACCATCGCCTCGAGCAGGAACACGATGACCTGCCAGAACGCGGTGCCGCGCGTGCGCACGGCCGCCGAGAACACCTCGTGCTGATGCCAGCCGACGATCATGCCGGCCGTCACCGTCGCGATCACGCCCGACACCTCGGCCATTTCGCCCGCGATGTACGCGATCCATCCGGCAATCACCGCGACGGTGATCACGAGGTAGTCGTCGTCGAGCAGCTTCAGGAACCACACGACGAGCTTGCCGATCACGAAGCCGACCACCACGCCGCCGAGCCCGAGCTCCGCGAAGCGCACGACCGCGTGCTCGAGGCTGAACGCGCCGGTGAGCGCGGCCGCGACCGCGAAGCGGAACAGCACGAGGCCGGCCGCGTCGTTCAGCAGGCTCTCGCCTTCCAGCAGCACCATCAGCCGGCGCGGCAGCGCGACGCGTTCGAGCACGGCCTTCGCGGCGACCGCGTCGGGCGGCGACACGATCGCGCCGAGCGCGAAGCATGCGGCCCACGGCAGCGCCGGCACCACCCAGTGCACGGCGAAGCCGACCGCGAACGTCGTGAACACGACCGCGCCGATCGCCAGCATCAGAATGCCGCCGACGTTGCGCTTGAATTCTTCCCATACGGAGAAGTACGCACCGTCCATCAACAGCGGCGGCAGGAACACCAGCAGCACCAGCTCGGGATCGAGGTTGATCGGCGGCAGACCGGGGATGAACGCGATGCCGATGCCGCCGATCAGCAGCGCGGCCGCGGGCGGCAGCCGCAGCCGCTTGGCGATGCATTCGAGCGCAACGATCGCGAGGAATGACAACAGAACCAGCTTGAATGCCGAGACGGGGGACATGAATCGACCTCGTGGAGAATGAATTCGCGCTTTCCGGCGTCGTACCCCGGTCGGCTGTTTCGCGCGATTACATCACGAGGCGAGGCCCGTAGTCGAGCCTGTTTCCGGCGGCCGCGCAGGGTACGCGGAGGACGCGCGCGGCGCCGTGCCGCCCCGCGCGCCGCCATGAAAAACGGCACGCGGGCCGGCCCGATCGCCCGCCCGCGTGCCGTCGCGGCGCCGCGCCGCCTGACGCGCGTCACCGACGCCGCACGACCATCAGCCGCGGCTCGGTCATGTCCTCGATCGCGTAGCGGACGCCTTCGCGGCCGAGGCCCGAATCCTTCACGCCGCCGTACGGCATGTTGTCGACGCGGAACGACGGCACGTCGTTGATCACGACGCCGCCGACCTCCAGTTCGTCCCACGCGCGCTGCGCATGCGTGAGCGAATCGGTGAACACGCCGGCCTGCAGCCCGAAGTCGCTGTCGTTCACGCGTGCGAGCGCGTCGTCGAAGCGGTCGAACTTCTCGAGGATCGCGACCGGGCCGAACGCCTCCTTCCGGTACAGGTCCTGCTCGCGCCCGACGTTTTCCAGCAGCGTCGCCTCGAACATCGCGCCGTCGACCTTGCCGCCCGCGACGATCTTCGCCCCCGCCGCGACGGCCGCGTCCATCCAGCCCGACAGCCGGCGCGACTCGGATTCGGAGATCATCGGGCCGACGAACGTCGACGGATCCTTCGGATCGCCCATCTTCAGCGAACGCGTCTTCGCGATCAGCTTCTCGCGCAACGCGTCGTAAAGGTCGGCATGCACGAGGATCCGCTGCACGCCGATGCAGCTCTGGCCCGACTGGTAGTACGCGCCGAACGCGAGCCGCTCGACCACGTAGTCGAGCCGCTCGCGCTGGTCGGCATCGACGATCGCGGCCGCGTTGCCGCCGAGCTCCAGCACGACTTTCTTCTTGCCGGCCTTCTCCTTCAGCGCCCAGCCGACGGCAGGCGACCCGGTGAACGACAGCAGCTTGAAGCGCTCGTCGGTCGTGAACAGGTCGGCGCCGTCGCGATGCGCGGGCAGCACCGAGAACGCGCCCTTCGGCAGGTCGGTTTCCGCGAGCACCTCGCCGATGATCAGCGCGCCGATCGGCGTACGGCTCGCCGGCTTCAGGACGAACGGACAGCCGGCCGCGAGCGCGGGCGCGACCTTGTGCGCGGCGAGGTTCAACGGGAAGTTGAACGGCGAGATGAACGAGCACGGGCCGATCGGCACGCGCTTCGTGTAGCCCGTATAGCCCTGCGCACGCGCGGAGATCTCGAGGTTGACGATCTCGCCGTCGATGCGCACCGATTCCTCGGCCGCGACGCGGAACGTATCGATCAGCCGCGTGACTTCGCCCTTCGAGTCGTTGATCGGCTTGCCGGCCTCAATGCACAGCGCCTCGGCCAGCTCGTCGAAACGTTCGCGAAACCGCGCGACGCAATGATCGAGCACGGCCTGCCGCTTGTAGGCGGGCATCTCGCGCATCGGCTTCGTAGCGTCGACTGCCGCGGCGATCGCTGCATCGATCGCCTTCGCGTCGGCCAGCGCGACGCGCGTGGCGACCTTGCCGCTGAACTTGTCGGTCACCTCCAGATCGGTGTTCGCGTAGACGGCTTCGTTGGCGAGGTAGTACGGATAGGTTTCCTTCAACATGGAACGACTCCTTCCTGTGAACGGGGCATTCAGAGTTGCGCCGACAGGCGCTTGATCTCGCGGTTCAGCACGCGCTCGTTGTCGGAGTAGTCGATCGGCACGTCGATCACGTGCACGCCCGGCGACGAGAAGCACTCGCGCAGCAACGGCTCGAGATCGTCGGCCGATTCGACGCGATGCCCGTGCGCGCCGTAGCTCTGCGCGTACGACACGAAGTCGGGATTCTTCAGCGTCATCGCGAAATCGGGGAAATTCATGTTCTCCTGCTTCCAGCGGATCATCCCGAACGCATCGTCGCGCAGGATCATCACGACGATGTCGAGCTTCAGCCGCACGGCCGTTTCGAGCTCCTGAGAATTCATCATGAAGCCGCCGTCGCCGCACACGGCGATCACCTTGCGCTGCGGATGCACGATCTTCGTCGCGATCGCCGACGGCAGGCCCGCGCCCATCGACGCGAGCGCGTTGTCGAGCAGCAGCGAATTCGGTTCGTGCGCACGCCAGTAGCGCGCGAACCAGATCTTGTACATCCCGTTGTCGAGGCAGACGATGCCGTCGAGCGGCAGCGCGTTGTACAGGTCGTTCACGATCCGCACCGGATACATCGGGAACCGCGGGTCGTGCTGGCCCTTTTCCAGATGCGCGTCGAAATGCGTCTTGATCATCGCGAAGCGCTCGAAATCCCAATGCGGCTGCGGCCTCACCGCCTCCTTCATCTGCCACACCGCGTTCGCGATGTCGCCGACCACCTCGATCTGCGGAAAATAGACGGGGTCGACCTGCGCGCCGAGGAAGTTCACGTGGATCACGGTCTTGTCGTCGGTGCGCATGAAGAACGGCGGCTTCTCGATCACGTCGTGGCCGACGTTGATGATGCAATCCGCATGCTCGATCGCGCGATGCACGAAGTCGCCGTCGGACAGCGTCGCGTTGCCGAGCCACAGCGGGTGCGTCTCGTCGATCACGCCCTTGCCCATCTGCGTCGTGAAGAACGGGATGCCCGTCTTGTCGACGAATTCGAGCAGCATCTTGCAGGTGGTCTTGCGGTTGCCGCCCGCGCCGATCATCAGCAGCGGATGGCGCGCGGCCTGGATCGCGTCGACCGCGTGCGCGACCGCCTTCTCCTCCGCCACCGGCCGCCGGCTGTAGCTGCGCGGAATCGGCTTGCCGTCGCCCTCTTCGTGCGCGATGTCTTCGGGCAGCTCGAGGTGCGCGGCGCCCGGGCGCTCTTCCTCCGCGCGGCGGAACGCTTCGCGCACGGCCGACGGGATGTTGCCGATCGACACGATTTGCCGCGTGAACTTCGTGAGCGGCTGCATCATGTCGACCACGTCGACGATCTGGAAATGGCCCTGCTTGCTGGACTTGATCGGCTTCTGCCCGGTGATCATCAGCATCGGCATCCCGCCGAGCTGCGCATACGCGGCAGCCGTCACGAAGTTCGTCGCGCCCGGCCCGAGCGTCGCGAGACACACGCCGGTGCGGCCCGTGAGGCGGCCGTAGGTGGCGGCCATGAACCCGGCCGCCTGCTCGTGCCGGGTCAGCACGAGCTTGATCTTCGATCGCCGCAGCGATTCGAGCAGATCGAGGTTTTCTTCGCCTGGAATGCCGAACACGTACTCGACGCCTTCGGCTTCCAGCGCCTTCACGAACAGATCCGATGCTTTCATGGGGACTCTCGGTTATGCCGCCTGCCCGGCCTACGGACACGCGGCGTTCAGGACGCGCGCCGGCCTACGGCACGCGGACGCCTTACCTACTGGACACAGACCACGGCACTGCTCGCCGCGCAAGACGCAATACCGGATGCGTGCTGCGCGGCGGCGCCTCCGGATGCCGGAGGACGAACGGACCCGCCTGCGCGGCAAGTACGCGCGGGCGGCAAAGACGTTTTTGATTGTAGACGGATTCCCGAAATTCCGGCTTCGGCCGGATGGCCGACTGCGGCAGCGGAAAGATCGGCCTGATGGCCGGGAAACGTCCAGCGGTGCCCCGGCCGGGCTGTAATGGGAACGATGTTCAACTCGACAGACATGTGAACCATGGTTGACACATCGCAATTCATGCCTTACAGTTCCCCGGCATTCAGCATCCGGACCACCGACGTCTTCGACACCTGGTTCGCCGGCCTGCCCGATCGCATCGCCAAGCGCCGCATCCAGGCGCGCATCGACCGCCTGTCGATGGGCAATCCCGGCGACTGGAAATCCGCCGGCGCGCCCATCGTGGAAATGCGCATCGACCATGGGCCCGGCTACCGCGTCTATTACGTCAGGCGCGCGACGATATGGGTCATCCTGCTTTGCGGCGGCGATAAATCGACGCAGCAGGCCGACATACGCGCCGCGCATGCAATGCTCGCGCACCTCGACATGGAGTGATCGATGAACAAGATCAAGACGCGGCCATGGGATTCGGCCGAACACCTGAAAACCGAAGACGACATGGCCGACTACTTCGACGCATGCCTGCAGGAAGCCGGCGACGATCCGGCCTTCATCGCGCACGCGCTCGGCGTGATCGCCCGCGCACGCGGCATGTCGCAGGTCGCGCGCGATGCGGGCCTGTCGCGCGAAGGGCTGTACAAGGCGCTGTCGCACGACGGCAATCCGAGCTTCGGCACGATCCTGAAAGTCATCAAGGCGCTCGGCCTGCAATTGCACGGCGCCAAGGCTGCCGCCTGACCGGGGCGACGCACGGCATCGCGCCGCCGGCGCAACGTCCGTACCCGCCTCGATGCCGCCACCCGGCCGCCCGGCGCGGCGCGGCGCGGTGCGAGCGACATCCGATCCGCCCCGAGCCGATCAGCCCGCCGGCCTGCGTGCCGTCGATGCATCCGATCGTCCGGATGGCATATCGGACGCGTAAAGGCATCGAACGCCCCATACTCGTCAGAACGACAGAAACCGCTGGGCACCCATCGGCGACGCCTGTCGTCACGCGTCGACCTCCATTGATTTCCAATCAGGTAGGTCTCCTGTTGTTCATCTCACGCGACAACGCTTCGGCGCGCGCATCGCCACAGCCATTTCATTCTCATTGACGTATTACGCAAAACGTAATACCCTAACCGTAATGATCAATTCGTTCCGATGCAAAGACACGCAGTTGCTTTTCGCAGGAGAGACGCCCAAGCGCTTCCGCACGATCGAAACGGTTGCCACCCGGAAACTGCAAATGATTGCCGCAGCGAAGGAACTGCGCGATTTGCGGGCGCCTCCCGGCAACAGGCTCGAAGCGTTGCAGGGCGATCGGGAAGGTCAGCACAGCATCCGCATCAACGAGCGATGGCGGATTTGTTTCGAATGGCGCGACGACGGCCCGTCCAGGTCGAGATCGTCGACTGTCACTGACTGGAGCTTCGCATGCTCAAGAACGGAATGCGCCCGATTCATCCGGGCGAAATCCTTCGGGAAGAATTCCTCGTTCCGCTGGAATTGAGCGTCAACGCGCTGGCGCTCGCGTTGAACGTGCCGGCAACGCGGTTGCACGAAATCGTCAAGGAACGGCGCGGAATCACGGCCGATACGGCCTATCGGCTCGGGCGCTACTTCGATACGTCGCCGGAATTCTGGCTGAATCTGCAAGCCACGTACGATCTCAAGACGCTTCCGACGCGCAATGAGATCGACCGCAAGGTCGAACCGCGCGAACGCACGCACGCGTAGGCACGCAGTCCACCGTTCGTTCGCGTGGCCGCGTCAATGCAGCCAGCCGGCCGCCCAGCGCGGCGCGAGCGACACCAGATACAACCCGAGCCCGATCAGCCCGCCGACCAGCGTGCCGTTGATGCGGATGTATTGGAGATCCTTGCCGATGTTCAGCTCGATCTGCCGCGACATCTCGCCCGCATCCCAGTTGCGCACCGTGTCGCGAATGTGACGCATCAGGAAATCGGCGAAATCGGGCGCCATCTCGTGCACGGCCTTCTCGACGTGCTCGTTCAGCGACGCACGCAGCGCCGGGCTCTCGGCGAGCCGCGCGCCGAGCCAGCCGCCGAGCGTCGCGGCCTGCCGGTGCAGCGCCGAATCGGGGCGCGCGAGATCGGCCTTCAACCACGCGCGCAACTGGTCCCACAAGTCGCGCACGTACTCGTTGAACGCATCGCCGTCGCGAATATAGCGCTTGATCTCGTCGCCCTTCGCGATGAACGCGGGGTCGTGCTTCAGCCGCTCGGTCAGCCGCACGACCGTCCGGTCGAAGCGTTGCCGCAACTCGTGCTCGGGGTCGGCCGCGACGCCTTCGAGCACGCGGCTCACCGCGCTCGCGAGCATCCGCGCGCCGTTCTCGCCGAACCACTGCGTCGGCATGATCTTCTCGACCTTCGGGTATTGCGTCTTCAGCCATTCGACGATGAAGCCCGCGATCACCTCGCGGTTCTCTTCCTTGTCGAGCACGTCGACCACCTGTTCGATCGCGTCGTCGAGCAGCGCCTGGTGGCGGCCGTCCTTCGTCAGCGTGTCGAGGATCGCGCCGGCCGATTGCGACAGGTCGACCCGGTCGATCACCGCGCGGAACGCATCGTGGACGAACGACTGGATCCGCGCGTCGTCGGTCATGTCGAGCGCGAAGCTCGTCAGCTTCGTCACGTAGCCGCCGAGCGCGTCGGTGTTCGCCGGCTCGCCGAGCCACGCGCCGAGCTTCTGCGCGGGATCGTGCTGGCGAATCTGCGCGGCGAGCGCGTCGGGGCCGAGGAATTTCTCGCGCACGAACACCGCGAGGTTGTCGGCGATCTTGTCCTTGTTCTTCGGGATGATCTCGGTGTGGCGCGACACGAACGGGATCGGCACGCGGCGGAACAGCGCGACGACCGCGAACCAGTCGGCGAGCGCGCCGACCATCGCGGCTTCGGCCACCGCCTTGAAGCCGTCGACCCACGGGCCGCGCGGCAGCAGGATGGTGGCGACGAACACCGCGACGGCCGCCAGCAGCAGCCACAGCGCACGGCGCTTGCTTCGTTTCAGTTCGAGGGCTTTGTCTGGCGTCATGGAGGACGGACGAATCGGCGATGCCGCTAATATCCCCGATTTCGCCGCAACCGACAAACCCGCCCGCCGGCGTCGGCACTCGCGGCGCACGCGTGCCGCGCGCCGCCGCTACATGAACGTCTTCAGATTGACCGCCGGATCGGCCAGCTTCTCCGGATCGGGCACCGCGCCCGCCGCGATCAACCGCCGCGACGCACCGATGTCGCGCCCGAGGTTCGCCGCGGCCACCGCGACGATCCTGCCGTCGTCGCCGAGCCCGAACACCGTGAACGACCCGCTCGCCGGATCGCCGCGCACGACGATCGTGCGTTCGCTGCCGAACAGCCCGAGCATCTGCAGGTTGCAGTCGTACTGATCGGACCACAGCCACGGCAGCTCCGCATAGCGCTCGTCGGCGCCGAGCAGGTTCGCGGCCGCGACGGCCGGCTGGTTTTCCGCCACCTGCCACGATTCGATCCGCACGTGGCGCCCGAGCAGCGGATTGAAGTGCATCGTCACCTCGCCCGCCGCGAAGATCGCGGCATCGGCCGTGCGGCAGCCTGCATCGACGCGTATCCCGTTGTCGACGTCGAGCCCGGCCGCCTGCGCCAGCTCGACGTTGGGCACGACACCGATGCCGACCACAACGACGTCGGCCGGCACGTCGCCGCGATCGGCCTCGACGACGGCGCCGCCGCCCGGCGCGCGGCGGATCGCGCGCGGCAGCGTCGCCATCTGGAAAGCCACACCGCGCGCGTCATGCAATTGCCGTGCATACGCGCCGACGGCTTCCGGCAACGCACGCTGCAGCAAGCGCGCGGCCGGATCGATCACCGTCACGTCGCAGCCGAGCTGGCGCGCGGCCGCCGCGACCTCGAGGCCGATGAAGCCGCCGCCGAGCACCGCCACGCGGCGCCCGGGCGCAAGTTGCGCACGCAACGCGCGCGCATCCGCCACGGTACGCACGTAATGCGGCACGATACCTTCGTCGACCGGGCCGCCGAACGTCCGCACGCGCGAGCCCGTCGCGAGCACGAGCTTCGCGTACGGCAACGTCGCACCGTCGTCGAGCCGCACGCGCCGTGCATCCCGCTCGATCGCTTCGACGCGTGCGCCGAGCCGCAGTTCGATGCGCTGCGCGTCGTACCACGCGGCATCGCGAATGAACGCACGCTGCTCGCCGCCGTCGCTCAGCAGCGCATCCTTCGACAGCGCCGGCCGGTCGTACGGCAACTCGCGCTCCGCGCCGATCATCACGATGCGCGCCGCGGCGTCGCGCTCGCGCAGCGCCTCGGCCGTACGCCGCGCCGCATGGCCGGCGCCGACGATCACGAACGGATCAGCCGACATTGACTTCCACCTGCCCGTCGACGATCCGGATCGGATAGGTTCGCACCGGCTCGGTGATCGGCGCGCATTTCGGCGCGCCGGTGCGAATGTCGATCAGCCCCTGGTGCAGCGGGCATTCGACGCAGCCGTCCTCCACATAGCCTTCGGACAGCCGCGCATGCCCGTGCGTGCAGAGGTCGTGCATCGCGAACAGTTCGTCGCCGATCCGGAACACGGCGATCGGCTTCTGGCCGGCGACGCGCGCCGCCGGTTCGTCCTCGGAGAATTCGTCGAAAGCGCCGAGCGGATGCCACTCGGCCAGCGTTGCTTCGGTCATGTCGATTCCTTGCTTCGTCAGATCGGTCAGATCGGGGTCGCGAGCAGCGTCTGCACGCGCGACGTGTCGTAGATCACGCGCTTGGTCTTGTAGCGCAGCCCGTCGGGCGTGCGCACGACCGTGTCGTAGTACTTGCCGGCCTGGTACACGTTCGATTCGCCGTTGCTGCGCGTCTGCACGACCACGTAGTTGCTCTCGGTGTCGATCTCGCCGTCGCGCTGTGCGACGATCGTGAGACCCGACGTCATGTGCCGGTACGTATGCGCTTCGTAGATGTTCGCGTGCCGCAGCGACACCACGCGATCGCGCAGCATCCGCTGATTCGTGCAGTGGACGATCCCGACCGGCAGGCCGAGATCCGCGTTCTCCTTCGGCACGATTTCGTACGTGCAGTCCTCGGTGAACATTTCCGGCCAGCGTTCGAGCCGGTCGTTGTCGAGATGCCCGATGTAGCGGTTCTGGAGCATGTAAATCTCGAACCACGTCTTCATGTCTTCCGTCATTTTTCGCTCCCGCCTCAATAGCCCATCAGCTTCTGGTAGCCGACCCAGAACTTGCGGATCAGGCTTTCGGTGATCACCGTGTCCTGCTGGTCCGGATTGCCGCGCGACATCTCGATCACCGACGTCGCGTCGGCGTCGCGCACGGTGCCGCGCTGCACGAGTTCGGTCGCTTCCGTGTCCTCCATCGAGATGTAGCCGGCCGGCCCGACCAGGTTCGCCTGCTTGATGCGCAACGCGCGCAGCTCGGGCGTGTCGTCCGCATAACCGAAGAAGTGGAAGATCAGCTCGAAGTTGTCCGGCCCCTTCGGCAGGATCTGGCGCGCGACCAGCGTGTTGTGGATCTGCTGGATCACGAGCTGCGGGAAGATCGGCTGGATATGGTTCGTGCAATCCTCGTCGTATTCCGACACGAGATCGAGAATCGATTCGTCCTCCAGATGAAATCCCTCGTCGAACGAACGGATGTTCTGCTGCTTGTACGCGGCCGACGTATCGTCGCCCGTCTTCGTCACCGTGATGATGCTGTGCAGCCCGTGGTTCGCGTCCGGAATCGAGCGCGCCTTCATCCCGACGCGGAAGATGTTGAAGGTCGTATGGAACAGGTGCAGCATGCTCGCGTGATACGGATCCTTCACGTTCTCCATGTACAGCTTCCAGTTCGACTTCGAATACTGACGCGTGCAGCCGAGATACTCGATCGGCTTGTGGAAGATCCGGTCGATCCACGGGCGCATCTGCTCGCCGAGATACTCGGGCAGCGGCGCGACCTCGTCGCTGAAGGTCGCGAACACGAGCCCGCGATAGCTGTCGACGCGCAGCTTGCGCAGCCCGTGCTGCTTCGAATCGAAGTCGGCCGGCATCCCGGTCATGCCCTTCTGGCCGCGCCGGAACGGCACGCCGAGCAGGTTGCCCTGGTTGTCGAAGCTCCACTGGTGATAGACGCACGTGTGCGAACTCGCGTTGCCGCGCGACTTGCGGCACACCTGCGCGCCGCGGTGCGCGCAGCGGTTCACCCACGCGGACAGCGCGCCGTCCTCGGTGCGCGTGACGACCACCGGCGTATCGCCGACGAACGTGCTCTTGAAGTCGCCGGCGTTCGGGATTTCCGCTTCGAGTACGACGAAATTCCACGTCGGCCCGCGGAAGATGCGTTCCTGCTCGCGTTCGTAGACCGCCTGCGAGCTGAACACCTTGTACGGCACGCGCGAGCCGTCGTCGTGCGGGAAGGTCACGTCGGACGCGTCGCCGCGCGCGGCGAAAACGACGGGCGATTCTGTCTGCTCCATGTCGGACTCCTTGTCGATCCGTTGCGTTGAATGCATGGAGCCGATTTTTGAAAGGCTAATATTCGGCGTCTATCCGGAAAGTGCGATTGCGGCGGCGCAATATCCACTTTCGGCGGATTTCTGCGCTAGCATGACGGCACACGCGACCCGGCGCACGAGCGCGGCCCATTCGTCGGATCGAAGCGCGCGTCGTCCATACCAAGGCTGAGGCCCATGTCCCCAACGTCGTTCGAGCCGCTCGCGCTGCGTGCGCACCGGCTGTTCGAATCCCGCGATCTCGACGAGACGCGCGAGCGGATCTCGCGTGTGATGCAGCCGCACGCGCTGCTGCCGAACGGCCGCGTGCACGGCGCATCGCACATGGATTTCGTCAAGCTGGGCGGCCTCGGGATCGGCACGATCGCGTTCGGCGACGCGATGCGCGTGCAGGTCGACGCCGTCGACGGCTACTACCTGCTGATGTTCTGCCTGTCCGGCCACGCGCAAGTGCGCGCGATGGGGCGGCAGCTCGGCGTCGACGGGCAGACCGGCGTGCTGTGCGCGCCCGGCGAGCGCTTCGACGCGGTGCTGTCGGCCGATTGCGAGCAGTTCGTGCTGCGCATCGACGCGGCGACCGTCGGTTCGCTGACCGGCGATCCGCGCGCGACGCTCGATCCCGTGCTGCACATCAGCGACGCCGCGCTCGCCGCGTGGCGCCAGCAACTGATGCTCGTCGCGCGGTCGCCCGAGCTGCTCGAACGCGCGAACGCGAACCCGCGGGTCGCATCGCAGCTTGAGCATCTGCTGATCGACCTGCTGATCGAAGGTCATCCGCCGTCCGCGCTGCAGGCGTCGCATCGCGACCCGGCGCCGGGCTTCGTGCGGCGCGCGCAGGAATTCGTCGATGCACACTACGCGCAGCCGCTGCAGCTCGCCGATATCGTCCAGGCCGCCAACGTGCCCGAACGGACGCTGCGCGACGCGTTCCTGCAATTCCGCGGGATGAGCCCGATGCAATACCTGCGCGCGACGCGGCTCGCGCACGCGCGCGAACTGCTGCGCGGCGCGGCGTCCGACCGGCGGATCGCCGATATCGCGCTCGATTGCGGATTTACGCACCTCGGCCGGTTCGCCATCGCGTATCGGGAGAAGTTCGGCGAATCGCCGTCGGACACGCTCGACGGGAAGCGGTAGCCCGGACGCGCGGGCTTGCCGATCTGCCTGCCCGGCCCGGCCAGCCCGATCTTCCCGGCCTTCCCGACCTTCCCGACCTTCCCGACCTTCCCGACCTTCCGATCTGCCTCCCGGCTCGCCCGCGGCAGCCGCGTGCCGACGCCCACCGACATCGCCCCGCAACGGACCTCGCACTGCGTCCGCCGGCTCCGCCGGGCCTGACCGTTAGTTGCAGTCGAAAGGCGAGCAGCTCCGCTATGCGGCCGGCACGATCATCTCGCGCGCAATCGAGCAGAACGCCGCCGTGGCGGCGCTTTCGCCGTGCAGCCGGCGGCTCATGATGATCGGCGACGTCGCGCCCGGCTCCGGCAGCCGCCGATAGACGACGCCCTTCACGCGCACGCCCTCCACGCTCTCCGGCACCAGCGACACGCCCACCTGCGCGGCGACGAGCCCGAGCGCCGTCTGCAGTTCGCGCACCTCGTGCACGGCCGCCGGCACGACCGCCCCGTCGCGCAGCGCCGACAACTGCTGATCGGCGAAGCTCGGCCGCGGCGTGCTCGGATAGACGATCATCGTCTCGCTCGCGAGATCCGCGAGCGTCAGCGGCCGGGTCGGATCGGCGAGCCGATGCCCGACCGGCAGCGCCGCGATCAGCTTCTCCTCGATCAGCGCCTCGCGCACCAACTGGTCGTCGTCGAAGCGCAGACGGCCGAACCCCACGTCGATCCGTCCGCCCTTCAGCGCGCCCAGCTGCTCGAGCGTGAACATTTCGATCAGCGACAGCTCGACGTCCGGCTGCGCCTCGCGAAACGCGCGAATCACGTCCGGCAGCGCGCCGTACAGCGTCGACGGCACGAAGCCGATCACGATCCGCTCCGACAGTTGCGCGAGCCGCCGCGTCAGCGGGCCGAGCTCGTCGGCCTGGTCGACCAGACGTTTCGCCTGCGCATAGAACACGCGCCCGGCATCGGTCAGTTTCAGCGGCCGCGCGCCGCGCTCGAACAGCGGCAACCCGATCTCGTCCTCGATCGCCTGGAGCTGGCGGCTCAGCGGCGGCTGCGTCATGTGCAGCCGCTCCGCGGCCCGCGTGATGTTCATTTCCTCGGCGACGGCGATGAAGTACCGGAGCTGACGCAATTCCATTTCATGCCTCAAAGGTATGGAAGTAGTCGGAAAGAGTGTTGGACGACGCGGGGCGGGAATTCCTACCATGTGCACCAACAGGAGGAATCGCATGATAGCAACCGCCGCCACCATCGAGCGCATCGAGACGTTGCTGGTCGATGTGCCGACGATCCGGCCCCACAAATTGTCGGTCGCCACGATGCATTGCCAGACGCTCGTCCTGGTCCGAATTCGATGCACGGACGGTATCGAAGGCGTCGGCGAGGCGACGACCATCGGCGGCCTCGCCTATGGCGAGGAAAGCCCCGAAAGCATCAAGGTCAACCTCGACACCTATTTCGCGCCGCTGCTGCAAGGCATGGACGCGACGCGCCCCGGCGCCGCGATGGCGCGGGCGCGCAAGCTGTTCCAGGGCAACCGCTTCGCGAAGTGCGCGATCGAGACCGCGCTGTTCGATGCGCAGGCGCGGCGTCTGGGCGTGCCGCTGTCCGAGCTGTTCGGCGGGCGCCGGGCCGATGCGGTCGATGTCGCGTGGACGCTCGCGAGCGGCGACACGCAGCGCGACATCGCGGAAGCCGAAGCGATGCTCGACGCCCGCCGCCATCGCGCGTTCAAGCTGAAGATCGGCGCGAACGCGGTCGCCGACGACGTGGCGCACGTGGTCGCGATCAAGCGCGCGCTCGGCGAGCGCGGCGACGTGCGGGTCGACGTGAACCAGGCCTGGAGCGAAACCGATGCGATCTGGGCCGGCGCGCGGCTCGCCGACGCCGGCGTGAGCCTCGTCGAGCAGCCGATCGCCGCGACCAACCGCGCGGGGCTGAAACGCCTCACGCAGCTCGCGCAGGTGCCGATCATGGCCGACGAGGCGCTGCACGGCCCCGTCGACGCGTTCGCGCTCGCGCAGGACCGCGCGGCCGACGTGTTCGCGGTGAAGATCGCGCAATCGGGCGGCCTGCAGGGCGCGGCGAGCGTCGCGTCGATCGCCGCGGCGGCCGGCATCGAACTGTACGGCGGCACGATGCTCGAAGGCGCGGCCGGCACGATGGCGTCCGCGCAACTGTTCAGCACGTTCGACTCGCTGAAATGGGGCACCGAACTGTTCGGCCCGCTGCTGCTCACCGAGGAGATTCTCGGCGAGCCGCTGCGCTACCAGGACTTCAAGCTGCACCTGCCGGCGGCGCCCGGCCTCGGCCTCACCTTCGACTGGGCCCGCATCGAACGGATGCGACGCGACGCCCGCTGATCCCCACACGACAACCGAAACCGGAGACACAGATGAACAAGCAAGCCATCGACGCACTGCTGAAGACCTTCGACGACGCCGCCGAGAAGCCCGGCAACCCGCGCGTGCGCGCGATCGTCAACCGGATCGTGAAGGACATCTGCTACACGATCGAGGACTTCGACGTGCAGCCGAGCGAATTCTGGACGGCGCTGAACTTCCTGAACGAAGCCGGCCGCGAATTCGGGCTGATCGCTGCGGGCCTCGGCCTCGAACGCTTCCTCGACGTGCGGATGGACGAAGCCGAGGAAAAGGCCGGCATCCACGGCGGCACGCCGCGCACGATCGAAGGGCCGCTGTACGTCGCCGGCGCGCCGGAATCGGTCGGTCACGCACGGCTCGACGACGGCACCGATCCGGGCCAGACGCTGATCATGCGCGGCCGGGTGCTCGGCCAGGACGGCGCGCCGCTCGCGAACGCGCTGGTCGAGGTGTGGCATGCGAACCACCTGGGCAATTACTCGTACTTCGACCCGTCGCAGCCCGCGTTCAACCTGCGCCGCTCGATCCGCACCGACGCCGAAGGCCGTTACAGCTTCCGCAGCGTGCTGCCGGTCGGCTACAGCGTGCCGCCGGGCAGCAAGACCGAGCAACTGCTCGACCAGCTCGGCCGCCACGGCCATCGTCCGGCGCACATTCACTTCTTCGTTTCCGCGGACGGGTATCGTAAGCTGACGACGCAGATCAACATCGATGGCGATCCGCATCTGTGGGACGACTTCGCGTTCGCGACGCGCGACGGGCTGATCCCGCCGGTCAGGCAGGCGGAGGGCGCGGAAGGCAAGCCGTACGGCGTCGACGGGCAGTTCGCGCTGATCGACTTCGATTTCTCGCTGCTCAAGGACAAGCAGGACGTGCCGGGGAGCGAAGTCGAGCGGCCCCGCGCGCAGGCGTGAGCGCCCGTCCCGTTCGACGAATCGACAACGCAAGGAGTGCAGGATGCTGTTTCATGTGGAAATGACCGTTCGCCTGCCGGCGGACATGGATCCGGTCAAGGCGGCGACGCTGAAGGCGGAAGAAAAGGCGATGTGCCAGCGGTTGATGAACGAGGGCGTGTGGCGGCATCTGTGGCGAATCGCCGGGCAGTATGCGAACGTCAGCATTTTCGACGTCGACAGCGTGCAGCAACTGCACGACGTGCTGAGTCAGTTGCCGCTGTTTCCGTATATGGAGATGGAAGTGCGGGCGCTGTGCCGGCATCCTTCGTCGGTGCGGGAAGACGATCGGTAAGCAACGATGCATCGCGGCCGTGACCGACGACCGCGAAATGCACGCCCCGGGCGGCCGGCGATGTCACGCAGGCCGCCCGGGGCGTTTTGCATTCGGCGACGGTTACCCGTATCACCGCGCGTCGACGTGCGCAGCCCCTCTCACGCGGCCAGATGCGCGGCAAACCCCACCGTCCCCGGCGCGATCTCCTCTTTCAACGTCAGCGCCGGAATCTCGTAGTCGCCCGCGTTCTGGCGGCGGAACGGAATCGGCGGCGTGGTCCACAGTTCGTCGAGACGCCGGCCGAGCGCCGTACACGTCTTGTCGAAGCGCGCGGCGTTCATCTTGCCCGTCTGATAGATCACGAACGGCGGCAGCACGTCGAACCCCGGGTAATACAGCACGCCGTGCTGGATCGGGAACAGCAAGTCGTCGATCGGCCCGTTGATGCCGCGCGGGCTGTAGTGCGGCTCCCATCCGCCCGTCGTGACGACGACCATCGCCCGCTTGCCGGCCAGCGAACCTTCGCCGTAGCGATCGCCCCAGTGCGTATCGGAATGCTCGCCGACGCCGTACGCGAAACCGTACGCGTACACGCGCTCGAACCAGCCCTTCATGATCGCCGGCATCGAGAACCACCACAGCGGAAACTGCAGGATCACCGCGTCGGCCCACTTCAGCTTGTCCTGCTCGCGCGCGATGTCTTCGCTTTGCGTGCCCGCCTCGAACGCGCGCTTCGAATCGAGCGACGGATCGAACCGCGCGTCGGGCGCGCGATCGGTCACGTCGTTCGCATCGAGTACCGCCTTCCAGTTCATCGCATACAGGTCGCTCACCTGCACCGTGTGGCCGGCCGCTTCGAGATGGCCGACGGTGAAGTCGCGCAGCGCGCCGTTCAGCGAACGCGGCTCGGGATGGGCATACACGATCAGCACCTTCATGCTCGTCACTCCGTCAATTGAATGACTGCAGGATGCCGCCTCCGACGGTATATTTGAAATGAATTCCCGATATTCCAGCTATAGCCATGAATAATCTCAGAAGGCTCGACCTGAACCTGCTCGTCACGCTGGACGTGCTGCTCGCCGAGCACAACGTCACGCGCGCGGCCGAGCGGCTGAACATGTCGCAGCCGTCGGTCAGCGTGCAGTTGCAGAAACTGCGCGACGTGTTCGGCGATCCGCTGCTGCTGCCGGGGCCGCGCGGAATGCGGCCGACCGCACGTGCGGAAGCGCTGCGCGAGCCGTTGCGCGACGCGCTCGAGGCGGTCGAGCGCACGGTGCTCCCGGCCGCGCCGTTCGATCCTGCGACCGCGACGAACACGTGGCGGGTGGCCGCGACCGACTACGGCGAATCGACGATCGTGCTGCCCGCGCTGCACACGCTGCGTTCGACCGCGCCCGGCACGCGGCTGGCCGTGATCGAGCTCGTGCCGCCGCGCATCGAGCAGGATACCGAACGAAACGGCGTCGACCTCGCGTTCCACACGACCGAAGGGTCGCCGCCCGGCATGCGGCGCCTGCCGCTGTTCGTCGAGCGCTACGTGCTGATCGGCCGTGCCGGTCACCCGAAGCTGAAGCGGCGCCCCACGCTCGCGCAGTTCGGCACGCTCGAGCACGTGATCGTGTCGCCCGACGGCGGCGGCTTTTTCGGCGTGACCGACGAAGCGCTCGCGAAGGTCGGCGCCGCGCGACGCGTCGTGCTGTCGGTGCCGCACTTCCTGTTCGTGATGTCGGCCGTCGCGAGCACCGACCTCGTCGCGATGCTGCCCGAGCGGCTGGTGCGCGACGTGCCCGCGCTGCGCGTGGTGGACGCACCGGTCGAGGTGCCCGGCTATGAGATGTCGATGCTGTGGCACGAGCGCATGCATCGCGATCCGGCGCATCGATGGCTGCGGGAAACGATCGCGGCGGCGGTGTAGAGCGTTCGCCCGATCGACGCGATTCGCCCGCGTCGCTCGCCGACGCACGGAATCCTGCATTCGGGGCTTGAAACCGCATCGAACACTGTATATATTTACAGTGCTTTTGCACCATTTGACCCGAATTCCGTCATCCACAGACGAACGGACTTTTGTGAGGCGACCATGTTCCAGGCTTCCGCATTCGATCCCGAACAACCCGGCTTCAATCCCGCCCACTTCGAGCGCGCCGCGCAGCGGGCGGTCGTCGATCTGCAGCGTGTCGTCGGCGGCCCCGCGCAGCGGGCGCTCGGCCTGCGCCGTCGCACCCACCCGGCGGCCGTGCGCACGATGAGCTGGCAGGCGCTGCTGAACGTCGAAGAGCTGGCGTTCTCGAATCCCGGTTTCCTGAACCGCAACGATCCGGCCGTCGTCGACGCGTTCATCCGGCTGCGCGACAGCCGGCTGGTCGCCGCGGACGTCGAGGAGCCGGTCGACTGGCGCCGCGACGACGACGATCTGCCGGCCGTCTATCTGATCGTCAAGGCGATGCTCGAAGCGGAGGAGGAAGAGCGGGCCGAAGCGGCCTGAGCCGCGCCAGTCAATCGCAATCACGGTATGCCGGGCTCGCGCCGCCACCTAGCGTGGCAGCGCGACCGGCGCTGCGGCTCGCCGCGGTCCCGCATTGGCGAATCCGCGCATCGGGCGGCAAGCCGCGAGCCGCGCGCGCAGCCTGATCGTCTCCGCGCGACGTACGTTCGAGCGACCGTTGCAGCGGTCGCCCGTTACAACCGCGCTGCGAGCCGCGCACCCTGATCGATCGCGCGCTTCGCGTCGAGTTCGGCGGCCAGTTCCGCGCCGCCGATCAGGTGCACCGAACGGCCGGCCGCCTGCAACGGCGCGAGCAACGCACGTTGCGGCTCCTGCCCCGTGCAGAGCACGATCGTGTCGGCTTCGATCAGTTCGTGATCGGTGCGCTGCTCGCCGTACGACACATGCAGCCCGCGCGCATCGATCCGCTCGTAGTTCACGCCGCCGATCATCTTCACCTGCTTCATCTTCAGCGTCGCACGGTGAATCCAGCCGGTCGTCTTGCCGAGCCCCTTGCCGAGCGGGGCGGCCTTGCGCTGCAGCAGCGTCACTTCACGCGCCGGCGCCGACGCCTGCGCGCGCGTCACGCCGCCGCGCGTCGCGGCCGGGTCGGTCACGCCCCACTCCGCTTTCCATTCGTCGAGATCGAGCGTCGGCGACTCGCCGTCCTGCACCAGATATTCGGCGACATCGAAGCCGATCCCGCCCGCGCCCACCACCGCGACCCGCCGGCCCACCGGCTGCCTGCCCGCGAGCACGTCGATATAGCTGAGCACGTTCGGCCCGTCCTGCCCCGGAATCTTCGGGTCGCGCGGCGCGACGCCGGTCGCCAGCACGATCTCGTCGTAACCGCCCGCGATCAGATCGCTCGCGTCGACGCGGCGGTTCAGGTGCAGCTTCACGCCGGTCAGTTCGACCTGCCGGCCGAAGTAGCGCAGCGCTTCATGAAACTCCTCCTTGCCCGGAATCCGCTTCGCCATGTTGAACTGGCCGCCGATCTCGGCCGCGCCGTCGAACAAATCGACCTGATGGCCGCGCTGCGCGAGCACCGTCGAGCAGGCGAGCCCGGCCGGCCCCGCGCCAACTACCGCGATCCGCTTCGGCTGCGGCGCGGGCGTGTATTTCAGCTCGGTCTCGTGGCACGCGCGCGGGTTCAGCAGGCACGATGCGATCCGGTTCTTGAACGCGTGATCGAGGCATGCCTGATTGCAGCCGATGCAGGTATTGATCTCGTCGGCACGGCCCTGCGCGGCCTTGACGACGAACTCCGCATCCGCGAGCAGCGGGCGCGCCATCGACACCATGTCCGCGCAGCCGTCCGCGAGAATCTGCTCGGCCACTTCGGGCCGGTTGATCCGGTTGGTCGTCACGAGCGGAATGCCGACCTCGCCCTTCATCTTCTTCGTCACCCACGCGAACGCGCCGCGCGGCACCGACGTCGCGATCGTCGGCACGCGCGCCTCGTGCCAGCCGATCCCCGTGTTGATGATGGTCGCGCCCGCGCGCTCGACCGCCTTCGCGAGCTGCACGGTTTCGCTCCAGTCGCTGCCGTCCGGAATCAGGTCGAGCATCGACAGCCGGTAGATCAGGATGAAGTCGCGGCCGACCGCTTCGCGCGTGCGCTCCACGATCTCGATCGGCAGGCGCATGCGGTTCTCGTACGAACCGCCCCACTGGTCGGTGCGCTTGTTCGTGTGCATCGAGATGAACTGGTTGATCAGGTAGCCCTCGGAGCCCATGATCTCGACGCCGTCGTAACCGGCTTCGCGTGCCAGCGTCGCGCAGCGCACGAACGCGCGGATCTGCCGCTCGACGCCGCGCGCGCTCAGTTCATGCGGCGCGAACGGCGAGATCGGCGATTTGATCTTCGACGGCGCGACCGCGAACGGGTGATAACCGTAGCGACCCGTATGCAGGATCTGCAGCGCGATCTTGCCGTCCTCCGCATGCACCGCGCCGGTGATCTCGCGATGCCGGCGCGCGGCGGCCGACGTCGTCAGCATGCCGCCGAACGGCTTGGTCCAGCCGGCCACGTTCGGTGCGAAGCCGCCCGTCACGATCAGGCCAACTCCGCCGCGCGCACGCTCGGCGAAATATTCGGCGAGGCGCGGCAGCGTCTTGCGGCTGTCCTCGAGGCCCGTATGCATCGAGCCCATCAGCACGCGATTCTTCAGCGTCGTGAAGCCGAGATCGAGCGGTGCGAGCAGGTGGGGAAAGGGAGTCGTCATGATGATCCGGCCAATAAGCGATGCCTGCCATCGTAGGCGCGCACCGCCTTGAACGTGAGGGGCCAAACAGCCATAATGCTTGTCATTTCCGGCCAAATCGACATGACTTCCCCGTCTCGCAAGGATCGCCTCGGGCTGCGCCGACCGACGATTCCGGTCGCCTATACGCGCCTGCTGCTGCAGGCGCTGGCCGCACGCGGCGTCGACCTGGCCGCCGTGCGTGCCGGCACGGGCCTGCGCGACGCCGTGCTGGCCGAGCCGGACGCCCGCGTCGCGCCGTCGCAATGGGGGCGGCTCGTGCTCAACGCGATCGAAATCGGCGGCGATCCGGGTATCGGGCTCGCATTCGGGCTGCTGCTGAAGCCGACCGTGCACGGCTTTCTCGGCTACGCGACGCTGACCGCGCGGGACATCCGCGAAGCGCTGTCGGTCACGCAGCGCTACTTCCGGATGCGCAATCGCCAATACCGGCTGACCTATGCGGAGGACGCACGCGGCGCGACGCTCGAACTGCATGGCGTGCAGGCGAACCCCGTGCTGCAGCATCACGTGATGTTCGAATTCGTGCTCACGGGGCTCGCGCAGAACATCTCGCAGTGGTCCGGCCGCGTGTCACCGCCGATCACGCTGCAATTCACGTGGCCGGAGCCCGCGTATTTCGCGCGCTATCGCGATACGTTGCCGCCGGTGGCATTCGGCCGCGCGGCCAATGCGTTGTGGATCGCACGCGACGCGCTCGACTGGCCGCTGCCGCTCGCCGACGAAGTCGCGCACCGGCAGGCGCTCGTGCAGGTCGAGCGCGAATATGCGCAGGTGCGGCAGGAGGAAGGCGATCTGGTCGAGCGCGTGCGGGCGGAACTGGCGCGCGCGGCCGGCGATTATCCGGGGCCGGACACGCTCGCCGATGCGCTGCTCGTGTCGACGCGCACGCTGCGGCGCCGGCTGGAGGAAGCCGGATCGAGCTACCGGCAATTGCTCGACGAAGCACGGTTTCGCGACGCCAAGCAGTTGCTCGCCGCGTCGGATCTCGATCTGAAGACGATCGCCGAACGGCTGCAATTCACCGACCCGGCGAATTTCACGCGCGCGTTCCGGCGCTGGGCCGGGCAGACGCCGAGCGCGTATCGGGAGGCGGCGGGCGTGGCACGCGACTGATGCGAAACACGCGCGCAGCGCGTCAGCCGCCGATATGAATCCGCGCGCCGCCGTCCCCCTCTCCCGCTTCGATCCGCACGTCGCCGGTTGCCGCGGCGATCGCGTCGTACACGTCGTCGCTCACGCACACCACCGGCACCGCGATCGCATACAGCTCGGCGGCCACGATCGCGCCGATCGAGATGATCAGGTCGCGCTCCTTCAACACGATCGCGACCGGCCCCGTGCCGTTGCGTACGGCTTCCGCGAGCACGCTGCTGCTCGAACTCGAGCCCTTCGCGTGCGGCATCACCATCACCTTGCCGGCGAGGCTCGCGCCGGCCTGTGGATGCCCGCGATCGACGATCCGGCCCGCGCCCGAGTCGTAGCCGCCCCAGAAGCTCAGCGGCTTGTCGAGGACGAACGGGCGCGCGCACGCGCTGCCCGGCACGAGCGTGTCGCCCGTCAAGCATTGTCCCGTCGCTTCAGTCATCGAATCGCACCTTGCCTTCGTACGCGGACCGCACGCATTCGCGCATGCTGCCGTACGCGACCGTCACGCCGATGTTCGCGGGCGCATACGACGCCCATTTCCCCGAGTTGGTCATCACCAGCCCCGACAACTGCTTCATCACCGGCGTGATGTACGTGCAGGTATCGACGACGATCTGGACGCCGCGCGCGGCGAATTTCTCCGCGAGACCGACTTGCTCCAGCTCCCACAAAATGAAGCGGCTCGTGTTCACGTAGAAATCGCAGGCCGGCTGGCCGTCGAACGCGTCGAGCAACGTGTCGAGCGTGCGGAATTCGGCCAGCGAAAAATGCGGCGTACCGAGCGCGACCGCGACGAGCGCGTCGCCGGCCGCGCCGTGATTCAGCGTGCGGCGAATCTCGTCGAGGTCGGCCATCGTGATGTCGACCGTGCGTTGCGCCGCCTGCCCGTGCAACGCGGCATCGAGCGTCGGCGCCTCGGGCGTCACGCCGACCGCATGGAACAGCGCGACGGCCCCGCTCGACGCGGCGGCCGCGCCGAGCGCCTTGAGCTCGTCCTCGGTGGTGTCCGCCGGCAGCCCGACGATCGCCGGCACGACGGCGCCCGCGATCTTGCCGACCGCCAAACCGAGCGCGGCGAAATAGATGTCGCGCGACGGCAGGCGGCTGAAGTCCGGCGCATTGAACACGATCCGCGCGGCGCGGTTCGCGTCGACATGCAGCCCCGCATACGGCGCACGCCCGGTGATCGCGGCGGCCAGGTCGAGAAAATCGCCGTAGCGGCTCGTGCGCGCGCCGAGCACGGAGTTCGCGAACACGATCGCATTCGATTCGGCCCACGCGATCTGCTCGCCCATCGCGGGGCGATTCTTCAGTTGATACGGCGCGCACGTGAAGCTCGATTCGCAGCCGAGCAGCACATGCGCGTCCATCAGGCGCTGCGCATCGCGCTGGATCGTGCGGTCGCCGTGATACAGCTCGGGATGGATCAGGTCGAGCGACCCGACGTTCAGCGTGGTCGGCACCGCGACCTTCGCGCCCGTCTCGACGAAATAGTCGACGAAGTCGAGGCTCGTCCGGCCGTGATACAGACAACCGTCGATGTGCGCAGACGTAATGTCGATCAGGTGCGGCGCGGACATCACCTGCGCCGTGCGCGCGACGATGCGCATCGCGCGGGCGACGCCGTCGCCGAAATCCCCGCGCAACATCGCGTCGTCGCGGTCACTCAACTGCAGCATCGGTGGCTCCTCTGACTCGTACCGGCGGCGCCGGCCCTGAAATCGGTCAGAGGACTCTACAACTGGAAATAAAAACTGTCCAGATCGACGGGAAACCGGACACCTTTAAAACCAATCTTCACGATCGAATACTTCCAGCCCTACCAATGGCTCGGATTTCGCACCAGTCGCTCGCCACACCGAAGCATCGCCTAGCGTTCCGCCGTCAGGCTGAACAGCTCATTGCGCAACGCCTTTGCGCGATCACGGCCGAACTGCGCGTCGAATTCGTCCTGTGCGGCCTGCCAAGCGACTTTCGCCTGCGCAAACGTGCGCTCGCCGAGCTTCGTGAGATGGAGCGCATGGGCACGCGCATCGTGCTCGGACGCAGCCGTCGCGACGAAGCCGTCGCGCTGCAACGGCTTCAGCGCGCGCAGCAAGGTCGTGCGATCCATCACGAGCGTATCGGCGAGTTCGCTCATCACGAGGCCGGGCCGATGCGCGAGGTTCGCCATGATCGAGAACTGCGCGGGCGTGACGCCAACCGGGGCCAGATGGCGCTCGTACAACTGCGTGACGAAGCGCGCCGCCTGGCGCAGCGCGAGGCAGTTGCAGGTCTGAGCAATCGAGATGTCGTTCATGTTTCGCAATCTATATGTGCATATGCATAAAGTCAATGTACACTCCGTCGTAACACCGGCCGGCGGCCGGCCATCGCGTCAAGGAGACGGACATGGACTACATCGACAAGCTGCGGATCTTCCGGTCGGTGGTGGAGATGCGCAGTTTCACGCGCGCCGCGGACATGCACGGCCTTGCGCGGCCGGTCGTGTCGCGCGCGGTCGCGGATCTGGAGGCGCGCTTCGGCAGCCGGCTGCTGCACCGGACCACGCGCCAGGTGTCGCTGACCGAAACGGCCGAGCGGATCTACGAACGTTGCGCAGCCGTACTCGACGAGCTCGATGCCCTGGAAGTGCAAGCGCAGACGCACACGCGCGAGCCCGAGGGGCTGCTGCGCCTCGTCGCGCATACGACGGCCGCGCTGAACCGCCTCGTGCCGCTGATCGCCGGCTTCAAGACCGCGCATCCGAACGTGCGCCTCGACGTCACGCTGACCGAGCGCCCGGTCGATCTGGTCGGCGAAGGCTACGACATCGGCATCGTCGTGCCGTACATGCTGACGAGCGAATCGACCGTCGTGCGGCTGATCGAGCGCATTCCGGTCGTGATCGTCGCGACGCCCGCGTATCTGCACGCGCATGCGCGCCCCGAGACGCCGGCCGACCTCGCCCTTCATCCGTTCGTGCCGATCTCGCCGTCGCTGCGCCGCCCCGCGCTGTCGTTCCGCGTCGACGGCGACACGCTTACCGTGCCGTTCCGTTTCGACATCTCGTCGAACAGCCCCGTGTTCAACCGCGAAATGGTGATGCACGACTTCGGCATCGGCATCGTCCCGAAAACGCTCGTCGAGGCCGAACTCGCGTCGGGCGCGCTCGTGCAGTTGCTGGAAGGCGCCGATCTCGTCGATGCGTTCGTCGACATCAAGCTCGCCTACGCGAACCGCGCGCTGCTGCCCGCGAAGGTGAAGGCGTTCATCGACTACACGGCCGCGTATTGCGACCGCGAAGGCTGGAGTGTGCCCGCGGCGGCTTGACCCGGCGCGCGAACGCGCGTTGCCGGCGCCGATTGGTACAGCCACGACACCAATCTGATCCCGCCGCGCCGCTCGCTTCGCGCCGCCCCGCCACCTAACATGTGCACATGCACAAGACCACGCTCACCGACGACGATTGCTTCGCAGTCCGGCAAGCCGCCCGGCGGATTTCGCAGTTCTACGAGCGTTACCTGTCGCGGGCGGGCGTCACGCCGTCGCAGTACAGCATCCTCGCGCTGCTGCGCGACCGGCCCGGCCTGACGATGGCGACGTTGTCGAACGTGCTGGTGATCGAACGCACCGCGCTGCTGCGCGCGCTCAAGCCGCTCGTCGGCGCGGCGCTGGTGACGGGGCGCATCGAGCCGCCCTGCCGTGGCCAGACGTTCGCGCTGACCGCGGACGGCGAAACGAAGGTGGCCGATGCGCACGTGCACTGGCTCGCCGCACAGGAAGCGTTCGAGCGGTGCTTCGGGCCGACGCAGGCGGCCCGCCTGAGAGACGAATTGTTCCGGGTCACGCACAACTTGCCGGAACGCTGACCCCTTCCCCGATCGACGCCGTGCCGTCGGTCGTTTTGAAAAGTGCATATACATAGGTGAATCGATGGATACGACCCAAGCCGCTGCCTCGTCCCGCGAAGCAGCCACAACCGAGCGGCCCGCGAAGCAGCAACGCCGCGTGCCGTGGATGCGCATCGCGGTGGGCGCCGTCGTCGTCGTGGTCGCGGCCGCCGCGCTCGACTGGCTGTTCGTGCTGCGCTTCCAGGAAAGCACCGACGACGCGTATGTCGGCGGCGACGTGACGGTGCTCGCGCCGAAGGTCAACGGCTTCGTCGACAAGATTCTCGTGACCGACAACCAGCGCGTGAAGGCCGGCGACGTGCTCGTGCAGCTCGATGCGCGCGACTACGACGCGAAGCTCGCGCAGGCCGGCGCCGAAGTCGACAGCGCGCGCGCCGCCGTGACCGAACTCGAGGCGAAGCAGCAACTGCAATTCGCGGTGATCGGCCAGCACGCGGCGGACAAGAACGCGTCGTCGGCCGAACTGACGCGCGCCGCGTCGGACCGCGTGCGCTATCGCGAGCTCGTGAAGTCGGACGCCGTATCGAACCAGATCGTCGAACGCGCGGATGCCGATTACTCGAAGGCCGGCGCGGCCGTCGAACGCAGCGACGCCGCGCTGCTCGCCTCGAAGCGGCAGCTCGACGTGCTCGGCGCACAGCTCGCCGATGCGCGGGCCCGTGTGAACACCGCGCTCGCCGCGCAGCGCGTCGCGGCACTCAACGTCGAATACACGACGATCCGCTCGCCGGTCGACGGCTACGTCGGCAACCGCACGGGCCGCGTCGGGATGCTCGCGAACGTCGGCGTGCCGCTGCTGACGGTCGTGCCGGCGTCCGGCCTGTGGGTCGACGCGAACTTCAAGGAAGACCAGTTGCGCAAGATGCGCGCGGGCGATCGCGTCGACGTCGCGCTCGACGCGTCGAGCACGCGCCTGCATGGCCGCGTCGACAGCCTGGCGCCCGCGACCGGCGCGACCTTCAGCGTACTGCCGCCCGAGAACGCGACCGGCAACTTCACGAAGATCGTCCAGCGCGTGCCCGTGCGCGTGCATCTCGATCCGCAGCCCGGCATCGAGCAGGTGCTGCGCCCCGGCCTGTCCGCGGTCGTGACCGTGCATACCGACCACAAGCACTGAGCGGGAGCCGACGATGACCACCGCGTTTTCCGGCGACCCCGCGTCGCAACCGACGAAGCAGCGCGTGTTCGCGTTCGCGCTGATGTGCGTCGGCTTCTTCATGGCGACGCTCGACATCCAGATCGTCGCGTCGTCGCTGCGCGACATCGGCGGCGGGCTGTCCGCGAGCCAGGACGAATTGTCGTGGGTGCAGACCGCGTACCTGATCGCCGAGATCATCGTGATCCCGATGTCGGGCTGGCTGTCGAAGGTGATGTCGACGCGCTGGCTGTTCGTCGCATCGGCCGTCGGTTTCACGATCACCAGCATGCTGTGCGGGCTTGCGTGGGACATCAACTCGATGATCCTGTTCCGCGGGATGCAGGGCGCGCTCGGCGCCGCGATGATCCCGACCGTGTTCACCACCGCGTTCGTGCTGTTTCCCGGCAAGCAGCGACTGATCGCGTCGACGACCATCGGCGCGCTCGCATCGCTCGCGCCGGCGATCGGCCCGGTGATCGGCGGCTGGATCACCGACCAATGGTCGTGGCACTGGCTGTTCTACCTGAACCTCGTGCCGGGCATCGCGGTGGCCGCGCTCGTGCCGCGCTACGTGCATATCGACGAGCCCGACCTCAGCCTGATCAAGCGCGGCGACTATCTCGGCATCGCGCTGATGTCCGGCTTCCTCGGCTGCCTCGAATACGTACTCGAAGAAGGCCCGCGCAAGAACTGGTTCGGCGACGACGCGATCGTCATCTGCGCGTGGATCTCCGGCATCTGCGGCTTCCTGTTCATCGTGCACGCGCTGACCGCCGACGATCCGATCGTCGACCTGCGCGCGCTCGCCGTACGCAACTTCGGGATCGGCAGCCTGCTGTCGTTCGTGACCGGCATCGGGATCTTCGTGACCGTGTTCCTGACGCCGCTGTTCCTCGCGCAGGTGCGCGCGTTCAGCTCGCTGCAGATCGGCATCGCGCTGTTGTCGGTCGGCGCGTTCCAGTTGATCGCGCTGTGCGCGTATGCGTTCGCCGCGCGCTACTTCAGCATGCGTGCACTGCTCGTGTTCGGGTTGATCTGCTTCGGCCTCGGCTGCTACCTGTACACGCCGATCACGCACGACTGGGGCTGGCGGGAATTGCTGCTGCCGCAGGCGCTGCGCGGCATCGGCCAGCAGTTCAGCGTGCCGCCGATCGTGACGATGGCGCTCGGCTCGCTGCCGCAGTCGCGACTGAAATCGGCGAGCGGGTTGTTCAACCTGATGCGCAACCTCGGCGGAGCGATTGGCATCGCGGTGAGTGCGACGATGCTCAACGACCGGCTGAATTTTCATTACCTGCGGCTGAACGAGCACGTGAGCGCCGGCGAACCGCAAGTCGCATCGCTGCTCGATCGCCAGGCCGCGTACTGGGGATCGGTGGCCGGCAATACGTTGAATACCGCACAGGCCGGCCTCGCGAACCTGCATCGGCTGATCTATCGCGAAGCGCTGACGCTCACCTATGCGGACGCGTACTACGCACTGTCGCTGTGCTTCGTCGTCGCGCTGCTTGCCGTCGTGTTTTCCAAACCCATTACGTTGAATGCGCCGCCGCCGGACGCGCACTGAGGCCAAAGGATCATCATGAAGAAGCTACTCGTCGCGCTGGCCGTCAGCGCATTCGCCGCCGGGTGTGCGGTGCAGCCCGCGCAACATCCGGCGTTGACCGAATCGGTTCAGACGCTTGCGCCCACCGCGTGGGATACCGACGTGCCGCGCGCGGACATCGACGCTGCCGCCTGGTGGGCGCAATTCCACGATCCCGTGCTGGACCGGTTGATCGCGACCGTGCTCGACGGCAACCTCGATCTGCAAGCCGCCGCCGAACGCGTGAAGCAGGCGCAGGCGCTGACCGTGCAAAAGCGCGCGGTGCTGCTGCCCGAACTCGATGCGACCGCCCATGCGGCCGACGCGCGACAGAACACGCCGCCGCCGCTCGGCTACGTGCGGCAGGCCGGTGCGGGGCTCGCACTGAGCTGGTCGCCCGATGTGTTCGGCGGCGAACGGCTCGAATTGCTGGCCGCACAGGCCGAGCTAGTTGGGCAGAAGCATGCGGAAGACGCGATGCGCCTCGCGCTCGCGGCCGATGCGGCATCCGCGTATGTCGATTTGCGCTGGGCGCAGCAGGAATTGAAGATTCTGCAGGATAACGCAAGGATCCGGCAGCATGCGCTCGAACTCACGCGCAAGCGACAGGCCTTCGGGCTGTCGACGGAACTCGACGTGACGCGCGCGCAGAACCAGCTCGATGCGCTCGAAGCCAGGATTCCGCCGACGCAGGCGCAGATATCGCATCAGCTCAATCTGATCGCCGTGTATTCGGGGCGGACGCCGGAATCGGTCGATCGGCTCGTGCTGGCGCAGGCCGGGGAGATTCCGGCGCCGCCGGTCGGTGTGCCGGGGACGTTGCCTTCGCAAGCGTTGTTGCGGCGGCCCGATGTGCTGACTGCCTACGCTCAAGTCGAGCGGCGGGCGGCACAAGTGGGCGTGGCCAAGGCCGAGCGGTATCCGAAGTTTTCGTTGAACCTGACGGACGGGATTCTGGCGGCTTCGTATCTCGGGTTGCCGACGTTGACGGATAACCTGTTCAGCGCGGCGCTGAGTGCGACGAGCCCGATCTTCAACGCGGGACGGATTACCGCCGATATCTCGCAGAGCGAAAGCCGGATGCGCGAGTCCGAACTCGGGTTACGGCAGACGATGCTGCAAGCGTTGCGGGAAGTCGAGGATGCGCGCGCGAATCTCGTCAGTTCCGACGAGGCGACGCGGAGGCTTGGTAGCGCATTGGCGGCTTCCGATAAAGCGCTTGGATTGGCGAATCAGCTTTACAAGGGCGGCGCGACCGATTTTCTCGATGTGCTGTCGGCGCAGGAGGTCTATCTAAGGGATTCGGATTCGCTCAATCAGGTCAAGCGCGAGCACGCGCTGGCAGCGGTGGCGTTGTATCGGTCGCTTGGGGGTGGGTGGAGCAGGAATGAGGGGGCGGGTGGGACGGAGGTCGAGGCCGTCGCGAAGAACTGAAGCCGATGCCTGATAGGGATGCAGGCCGCGTCGACGGCCTGCACGGCTACGCCGGCGCGGCGTTGCGGTCATCCGGCAGTGGCCAACGGTACCCGATTACTTCATGCAACGGGTACGCAAGCTCGCGAACCTCTTCCAATTGATTGCCGCCGAACAGATGCACGTGTTCGGCATCGTGGCGCAGGTAGAAACCAACGTGCCCTTTCCAACTCGTCGGCTCGTCGCGCGTCAGGATCGCGATGCAGCCGTAGACCGGGCGCTCCAGCGGTTTGCCCCATTCGAGCCACGAGCGTGCGAGCGCCGAGCCTGTACCGCGGAATCCGGCATGCACCATGCACCAGTTCACGAACGACGAGCACCAGGAAACCTTGTCGTCGTAGCCGACCAGGTTCGTCTGGTTGTTGTACTCGACGATGCGCGGGTTGATGCTGCCGGGCGGATGGCGGCGGATGCCGAGTTCGGCCAGCGCGACGGGCATCCAGGGTGGGTGGGCGTGGGCGGCGTTCACTTTGCTCTCAGGGTTCGATAGGGTCACGTCGTTCTCGGGCACGTGTCGGTGTCGTTTCGCGCAATCTTCGCACGAATGGAGCGAATCCACAGCGCCCTTGCAGGTTGCGATTTTCGTCGAGTGCGCCCGTATCATGTCGGCAGCGCCATCGACTCCGCCAACCGGGGCCTGTCAGGAATTTTGTGTTTAAGGCATAACATGCTCCCAAGGAGAGTTTATGCCTCGCAAACCGAAAGCCCAGCCGGCGGCTCTGCCGGCGATTCCGGCCGAGCTGCTCGAGCAGTTCGGCAACGGTCCGATGACGGCCGAAGCCATCAACGCCGCGACGCTGGCGCTCAAGAAGGCGCTGATCGAACGGGCATTGGGCGGGAAGGTAATGAGGAGGTTATTGAGCTGCAGCGTGGTAAGAAGTACCGTTCCGTGGCAGCTCACGAACTCTTCCGTCCGTATACCAATACGTTGCAACCGCTATACACCGAAGAGAAAGTGGTGGAGGAATTGCGTCGTATCCGAAGTCGCGCCAAGAAAGGTGAGTGGTCCGCTGACCAGCTGATTCCACTACTGCAAGCGTTAGTCCATGCTCCTCAAAAGCTGCGTTACTGCATGGAGTTGATTTGCTCAGAGTTGTTCATGCTGACAAGCCCAGCCAACCGATCGCCGCTGCAGCAAGAGTTAGCCAAGATGTTGCAACTATTTGGCGGCGATCCGTCCGAAGCCAAAGATCTTGTCAACCATGACGTTATCGCCCTTGGTGAACTACTGACGTTATCGCAACGGAAGCGTGAGCGGCGATCCGTTTTGCTGGTTCCCGCTTTAACAAGCCGAAGTAACGATTATTGGCACGCCGGTCAGGCCAGTGTTCTAGCGTCGGGTACAGCGACCGTGTTTTGTAATGCGGCCAACAAGAAGATCGGCGTTGGCGGTAGCTGTTTCATCGGCATTGATTCGGTTAGTGGCGTGAAACCTGAACATGCCGGCGTAGTTGGACTTTTGACCCCGTACCACGGTTGGAGCAAGGGCATTTTGCAACCCGACTGCAAGGGAGCTCTGTCGCCAACCGATCAAGCCTTGGTGGTAGTGGACCTCGATCCCGTGCATGTGGTCAGTGGCAAACCGCGCCCACAATTACTACCCGAACCCATGTCTCTGGTGGCCTATCTGCCTGTTGTTGAAATAATAGATAAGATAAAAAACGCTGAAGGGCTAGTAAACGCACTAACCAGTGAATTGACTCCAGAGGGATGCGATAAGTTACGCGAAATGCTGACAAATGAGGCCTTCCCTGAAGCATGCGGGCAATTGCACGAATACAAGGACTTCGCTGAAGCGTTGAAGGTGCTACTCGAAGACAAGCAGAATGGGAAGCTAAGTTCAGAAACAGGCGGACCGAAAGTGGAAAAATTCAAAGACTTCTTCGGGGATCCACGCGCCGTCCGCGAATGCATCTTGGCTTGGCTCAAGGACCGTCATCAGCAACCAGCACCAAAGGCGGGCGAGTTGCGTTTGGAACCTGCTTGGCTGGACTTTCTTGTTGCAGATCTGACGTGGCGGCATAGCGAGGGCAAGCATCCTGAAATCCGTGTCATGCCATGGCTCACAGAGCCAGTGCGTGACTCCAACAGGAGGTAAGCCGTTGCAACCATTCCTCACCTCTTGAGCGTAACACCAACAACTGCTTCCAATTGCCGGCGACTTCGTCCAATTGAGATGGAACGCGTCAACCATCGCTTCAAGGTCACTCGTGGAATGCAGCTTCAAGTGTGTTGCATCGACGGGTTGAATCCGCAGAGGAAACCCGTCATTCGAATGACGGGTTCGTGGGATTGGCGAACGGCAGTAATTGGCCGAGGCCGTGAAAAAACGCGCAGAACTGCCGACCAGTGATGCCCGGTTGGGAGGATAGTTGCATTATGCCGAGACGCAGGCAGATTACGTGATCGTGTTCTTCTGGCAAACGGCGTCGGCGCGCGAGTTCACGCGCCTGCCAGCTTCATTGCACGCATCGTCTTTGCGAACACGAGAAGATGGAGACGAATACGTTCGGGAGCATGCCGCCCGACATCATTCCACTCAGCGTAGAACATCATCATGACCTCGCATAGTCGTGACGAGTGAACGAAACTGATTTAATCTCCTCTCACAGTTACACCCCTACACCGACTCATTCAGGGCAACCGCCAACTCGTGTTTAACACGGTCGCGAATTTCAGCTTCTAGCCTGCCTCCCAGACCCACGTCGGCATCGTCATAGAAGATGCGATGGATACTGAAACGTGCCGCACTCGCAACAATCGGCGAAATCGACGCAATGTCGACGATCTTGCCCCCCACCTCAACGTTAATCTGCTGCGGATGGCCGCCCTCTACGTTCCGTGGCTTGTAGATATCTCTCGGATACTTATCGTACCAACACGTTTCGGTCCAAAGTCCACTTTGGGTTTGTAGGTGCTCTGAAACCCGCGTGCAAACCTGGTTCAGCACTTGTAGTCGCTGACTGGCGTCAAGCCCCTTCATCGTGGAGTCGTCGGCAGCCGTCTCATCCGCGAACTTCCAAATGTCGTGCATAGGGTAGAACTTTCGCAAAGCGATCCGTTCGGCCAGTGTCTTGATTAACTCGTTATCTGCTTGCTGGAAAAGGTACAGCGATCCCCAGAACATAGTGTCATCAAGAAGGAGGACATGGGAAAGTTGCTTGGGATTGTTGAAGAACTGCACCAAGGGATGGCTCGCTGTTAGACCAGCTTTTGCTTCTTCCCCAGCATAAATGCACTCAAACACTCGGCTTAACAACAACGAGAACATGTACTCGACACCACGGGTTCGCTTATGAAGGTACAGGGTCGGATAAAGTTGGAACAAAGTGACGGTGAATTGTTCCAGCGCGATGTAAGCCTTACTGTTTACATATAGAAAGCGACCGTTCGCCCCCTCCTTAGCTTGCAAGTTGCGCATCAACCATTCTAGGTCGATGCCACCGGAGGAAACACCTGCGAAATAGGAATCACGTTTAGCATAATCCAAACGGTCCGCGTCAAGCTGACTCGATACCAACGAAGTGTAGACGCACGTTTCGTCTTCTTTGGCGATCATTCTCGCCACCATTTCTGGGAATTCGCCCCCCATCTCTTCGAGAATCCGAGTGATTGAGGAATCTCTGATAATCCGTAGACTGATCGACTCATGGTTGCACGCCTCTGCAAGTGAGCCGCTTCGAGAAGACTGATTACGCTCCATATACAGTGAAATCGCATTTTCGAACGCGTGACTGAACATGCCATGACCAATATCGTGAAGCAGCGCGGCAGCGAGACAAGCCTTACCCTTGATTGACCATTTCCCACCTTGGGCTTCAGGCTCCACTACTTTTAGCATACGTTTTGCGACCGCATAAACACCAAGCGAGTGTGCAAACCTGGAATGGCTAGCCGAGGGGAAGACGAAGTCTGAAAAACCTAATTGTTTAACGCGACGTAGACGCTGAAAATACGGATCCGACAACATGGATTTTAGGAGTGACTCTGCGCCCCCCTCGAATTCGATCGCCCCGTGAATAGGGTCCTTTATCATCTTGCTATTCATAAATATTCCTCAGTTTGTCAATATATTATTGGAATCACGAATATCGTCACACGATGTCGCCACCGGTTCGGCAACTGTGAACGGCAACGCAGAGAGAGCGGACATTGCAACGTCGCGCTCGAAGTCGGCGCGACCATAGTCACGCGGGTAATAGGAAAAACTCTTGAGCGCGAAATAAGCGTCCTCATCCATGAAACGGCGGGACAACTCTAAGCTTGCAGCTTCGGCCGCTTCGACAGAAAAATCGTCGCTCAGATGCATTGTCGTGATTCCAGTTGTGATCGAAGCGAGTTCGTCTACCGGTCTGGCTCCGAGCAAACGCCATTCGTCCAGAAGCAGGGTAGCCGTCTTCGGCGGTCCATACGCCACCACGGGCCCGACCGAAACCCCTGTCACAGAATCGCGATGCTCATCAAGCCAGTCGGTCGTCTCCGCCAAGGTCTCCAGGGTTTCGCCGGCGTAAAGCAGGACGTTGACTTTCGCTTTGATGCCATAGTGCCGACATGCCGTAAGTAGATCGGAGGCTCGGCGAAGATAGCGGTCGGGATTGTCTGATTTCCGCATCCTCAAAATCTGGCGAGGTGAGGCAGTCTCTAGACCCAAGTCAAGAACACTTAGGCCTGCTTCGGCGAGGTACGCTAACGTCTGTGGCGTCATCACGTCGACCCTCGTTTCAGTACGCCAAGCGATCTCTAGACCGATGCGGGATGTTTCGTCAGCGAACGACGATGCCCAGCACGCAGTCGGCATGAACATTGACGATTGTAGATAGGGGTGGATTTCCTCTCCATCATACTGTTCGTGAACCAATTGCATGGAGGCAGCCAATGCGGCCGCGTTGCCAAGTTTCTCGACCCGAATATCCCGTTCCTCGCAGAAGGCGCACCCCATGCCGCAGCCGCGTGATGCCTCGACGCTAGGTTGGTACCTTCGATATCCGTCCACAAGAAGATGGTTGAGCGTAAAGTCAGGCGTTGGTTCTGCGATCCGGTACAGCACCGGGCTTTCGGTCAGCAACCTCTCGATAACGCCTTCACTCAAGCCAGGAGCCAGCACGTCAGCTTCCGGAAGCATTCCTCGAAGCCACTGCGGATCGGGCCCAACTACCCATCGACCACCTACGACGATCCGGCAGTTCGGATCAACTGCCCGAGCCAGTTTGCAGAACACTTGCGCCCAGGGCAAAGCGTAGAAACTCGGAATAGAAATCATTAACGGATAAATTGACGGAAACCGATTGCTTTCGCGCAACTGGCCGAGAACATCTTCAGGGGAGCGATGCTCGCCGTGAATGAGTGCGACATCATGACCGGCAAGTTGGAGTTTCGTCGCCAAAGACAAGGCACCATAGTTTAGATATAACTGTCGACGAGCAAGTGCGTGGTCGCGTTTTTTGGGGGAATACATTCCAGCAGAAATGAAGGTAACGGCGCTAGCTCTAATCATTCACGACTATAATTTTAAATTTACCAAACAACGATACCACTGCGTAATGCGACCATATCCTCGAAGAAAGCACTATCTCAATCCAGTGGACTCCTTCGCCCGACCGAGCAACATCAATGCGACCTATCCTATTGAACAACTTCCTTCGACATTCCTTGCGCCTCGGAAACAAGCTGCGAATATCACTTCTGCACCGGCAAAAGCTTCACTAAGCATTCCTGTCGCGTCTCCTCATCCACCGTCCCCATGCCACAAGCTACAATCTCCGCCACCTTCATCTCCCGCCAGAGGACATAAACCTCCCTCCTTGCTTGACTGAGACAGCTGAAGTGGTCAAGTAACTCTGGACATAGCTCCGGGTTAGGCTGCGAGCGCTTCGAAACGCGCTGGCGGCATTCCCTTCGCAGCCGAGTGAAGGCGACGATGGTTGTAGAAATCGACCAAATAGTCG
>NZ_LOYN01000031.1:0-1335 GCF_001526325.1 Burkholderia sp. MSMB1826 | reverse complement strand
TTCCGCGGCGACGGCGTGCGCCAGGACAGCTACCAGGCGCTCAAGTGGATGCGCGAGGCCGCCGAACGCGGCGACCTGAACGCGCAGAAGGCGCTCGGCAGTTTCTACCTGTTCGGCCTCGAGGAAATGGGCTCGGATGCGCGCGAAGCGGAGAAGTGGCTGTCGATCGCGGCCGGCCGCGGCGACAAGGAATCGAAAAAACTGCTCGACCTCGCCCGCAAGGCGAAGAAAGAAGACGAAGAAGACTGGAAATGGCGCACGCAATGGCGTGACGTCTATTACGGCTACTGGTACTCGGGCTATCCGTACTACGGCGTCTGGCAGCAGACGTACTGGTATTACTGACCGGGCATCGAGCAACGGGGGCAGCCGCGGGGAGACCACCATCGCGCGCTACGCCGGGGGGCTTATCGAAGTTCGCACGAACACATAAGCCGAACAACGACTCTAATCGATCGACAACGACATGAAGACCAATCTTTCCCAACGTCTCGTTCAAGGTGCGCTGGTTGCAGCGCTTGGCGCGTCCGTCGCGGGGTGCGGCGGCGTGGTGACGCCCGGCGGGCAGAACGCCGGCGTGACGGGCGCGGCGGCAGGCGGCGCGAGCGCCGGCGCCGATTCGCAACTGCAGCGCTGCACGTCGCCGCTGGGCACGATCGCGGTGGACGACGGCCGCAACGCCGACTGGTGGGGCCCGTTCGGCAGCGCGACCAAGATGACGACGATCGACCCGCTGCTGCGCCTGGCGGTGCAGCAGTCGAACTGCTTCGTGATCACGTCGATCGGCAACCAGAAGAGCGACGCGCGCCTGTCGCGCATCACGCAACTGCAGCGCAACTCGGGCGAATACCGCGCGGGCTCGAAGCAGCAGAAGGGGCAGCGGGTCGCGGCCGACTACTACATGGAGCCGCAGATCGTGATCAACGACTCGCCGATCGGCGGGATCGGCAGCATGATCGGCGGGCTGATCGGCAACAGCGCGGTGGCGGCGGTGGCGGGCCACCTGCAGACGAAGGCGTCGGTGGTGACGCTGACGCTGTTCGACGTGCGCTCGGCGGTGCAGATCGCGGCGGCGGAAGGCAGCTCGACGGCGACCAACTACGGCGCGGCGCTGGGCGGCTTCGGCGGCGGCGTGGGCGGTGCGCTCGCGGGGTTCTCGGCGACGCCGGAAGGCAAGGCGACGGTCGTCGCGTTCATCGATGCGTACAACAAGATGGTCGTCGCGCTGCGCAGCTACAAGGCGCAGGACGTGAAGGGCGGGCTGGGCCGCGGCGGCCAGCTGCAGGTCAACTGACGTCGGCGGGCCGGCGGGAAGCCGCCGGCCGATTGCCGAGT
>NZ_LOYN01000030.1:0-182544 GCF_001526325.1 Burkholderia sp. MSMB1826 | reverse complement strand
GCGAGCGCTGGCTCGACGAGCAGATCCGTTTCGACGGCGAGTGGGAGAAGAAGGTCGTCGAGCGGATCCTGCACAACCTGTCGATCCTGTTCGAGCGCACGTTCGCGACCGCGCAGGAGCTGAACCGTTATCGCAAGGAAGTCACCAGCCGCCTGCAGGCCGAAAGCGGCCCGTCGTCGGCCGCGCAGCCGGCCTGAGGCCGGCGGGTGCCGGCGGCGGCGCGAGTCACGCCTGGCTCGCGCCCGGCTCGCGGCACCGTGTCGCGTTCGCTGCATGAAGCCCGCCCGGCCGGTCCGGCGGGCTTTTTATCTGGCGCCGCCGCCGCGCGCGCCGTCGTTCATTCCGTCCGATTTCCATCATGTCCGCCACCTTCGAACGCAAGCTGATCACCCGTGATGCCCTCGTCGCGCTGCGCCCGTCGCTGCCGTCGCCCGTCGTGTTCACCAACGGCGTGTTCGACATCCTGCATCGCGGTCACGTCACGTACCTCGCCGATGCGAAAGCGCTCGGCGCCTGCCTGATCGTCGGCGTGAACAGCGATGCGTCGGTGCGCATGCTCGGCAAGGGCGACGACCGGCCGATCAACCGCGAAGAAGATCGCGCGGCACTGCTGGCGGCGCTGGAAAGCGTCGACTGGGTCGTGACGTTCGGGGAAAAGACGCCCGTGTCGCTGATCGAGGCCGTCCGTCCGGACATCCTCGTGAAGGGCGGCGATTACGACATGGATGCGCTGCCGGAATCCGCGCTCGTGCGCGGCTGGGGCGGCCGGGCGCTGGCGATTCCGTTCGAGCACGACCGCTCGACCACTGCGCTGCTGAAGAAGGTGCGCGCGCAACGGCCCTGAGTGCGACGCGGCGCCGTCACGGAGCAGACGCCGCGAGCGGTGCGGTCGTGACGGCCGGCGCCGCGATCGGGCCGCCGACGACGGGCTGGTCGGTCGCTTGCAAGAGCGGCGTCGCGCGCAGCGCGTCCGGCCGCACCTGCCGCGTCAGCATGCCGGGTTCGCGCGGGCCGGCCGCGGGCAGCGGCCCGAACACGCCGCGCGCCGCCACGAACGCGAGCAGGTTGGCGAGAAAGAGAACAGCGATCAGCCAGCGCAGCATCGTCGAAACTCCTTGTCGTCATCGACGTGATTCACGTCGTTCAGTCGAGCCGGCCGCATGGCCGGCTTTTTCATGGCTTCCGTCGGCCGTTCGCGCGGGCCGCTGGCGCGGCGCCGCGCGTACTGCGTCGTCGGCGTGATGCGGGCCCGCTTGTGCACGCTTGTGCCCGGTTCGGCCGGCATCGCCACGCGCCGGCGCGATGCCGGCGCATTTGCTTCAATCCTGCGCCGTCGCCGGGCCGGCCGTGTCCGCGGCGATCAACGCGAGCCCGGACAGGATCAGCGCGTCGTGCCGCGTGTGCGGGACCGTCAGCGCACGCGCGACGTCGTCCGCCGCGCCGCCTGCCAGCACGAGCCGTACCGGCGCCTGCCACGCGTCGACGAGATCGCGCCACGCGCGTTCGATCAGGCCGGCCTGCGCGTACAGGCAGCCGGCCGACAGCGAGCGCGGCGTATCGATCTGGAACGGTTCGGCCTGCGCGCCTGTGAGCAGGCCACTGGCGATATCGGTGGTCAGCGTCGGCAACTGCGCGGTGTGCGTGCCGAGCGCGCGCATCATCAGCGCCCAGCCCGGCGCGATCAGGCCGCCCGTGAAGCGGCCGTCCGCGCGCAGGGCCTCGAGCGTCGTCGCGGTGCCGAACGTCGCGATCAGCAGATGCTCGCCCGGAAACGCCGCGTGCGCGCCGATCAGGCCGGCCCACCGGTCGCTGCCGAGCTGTTCGGGCGTCGTATAGCCGTTCGTCACGCCGCATTGCGCGGGCCGCGAGCGGATCGTCGTGCGCGGCAGGCCCGGCCAGCGTGCGTCGAGCAGCGCGTCGATTCGCGCGGCCACGTCCGCGCCCGCGACGTTCGAGACCCACGCGCCGCGCGGACGCGGCAGGCGCGACCAGTCGGGATCGGCGCCGCCGTCGCGCGTGTGGCCGAACGCGCCCGTGTCGACGAGCGTGCGCTGCGCGTCGGCGAGCGCCCACTTGATCCGGCTGTTGCCGGCGTCGATCAGCAGGTGCGGCTCGCTCATTGCGCTTCGCGCAGCGACACGTCGCCGGCCGCGATCGTCCGCACGCCGCTCGGCGTGTCGAGCAGCAGCTGGCCGGTTGCATCGATGCCCGTCGCGATGCCGCGCACGCGTTCGACGCCCTGTTCGAGCAGCACGACTTCGCGGCCCGCGTACGCGTGCAGCGCGTGCCAGCGCGGCAGGAACGGCGCGAGGCCGTCGGCGCCGAATTGCGCGAGCGCCGGCGTGAGCGCGTTCAGCGACGCGGCGAGCGTATCGGTGAGGTTCGCCGACGCGCACGCGATCGACAGCGCGGCGGGCGGCAGCCCGCTCGCGAGCGTCGCTTCGCGCGCGCGCAGCGCGTCGACCTGCGCGGCGACGGCTTCCGCGCCGCGCACGTTGATGCCGAAGCCGATCACGACGGCGGTGGCGTCGGCGGTGGTCCAGACGGTTTCGATCAGAATCCCGGCGAGCTTGCCGACGATGCGCGGCGTGCCGTCGTCGTCGGTCGTCAGCAGCAGGTCGTTCGGCCATTTGAGGGTGACGCGCATGCGGGCGTCGAGCGGCAGCGTGGCCAGCCCTTCGGCGAGCGCGACGCCGATCGCGATGCTGAGGCCGCCGAGCGCGTCGACCGCGCGCGGCACGATGCAGCCGACCGAGCACAGCAGCGCATTGCCGGGCTGCGCGAACCACGGGCGGCCTTGCCGGCCGCGACCGGCCGTCTGCTCGAACGCGACGCGCACGAGCGGCGCGGGCAACGCGTTCGCGCTGCGCGGCAGCGCCTTGAGCCGCGTGGCGACGTCGGCGTTGGTCGAGCCGGTGGCGGCGACGATGTCGAGCGGCCACGCGCGCGGCGCGGCGTCCAGGTGCGCCTCGAGCCGGTTGCGCGCGATGTGCGCGTCGCCGGAATCGGGCGTGTCGGAGGAGGTGGGGGCGTTCATGGCGCCTATTGTAGCGACAGGGGGCGTCGGCGCGTGCCGGGCCGCCCGCCGGACCGGCGCCAAGCCGCTCAGTGTTGCCCCTGTTGTTCCAGCGCCTTGATGTCTTCCTCGCTCGTCATTTCGCAGGCGAGCAGCGTGTTGCCCTTGAGCGCCGGACCCTGGCGGGCCGACACGAGGATCAGCGCACCGCCCGGGCCGCGGACGTTCAGCCGGCGCGAATAGCCGACGGACGACGCACCGAGCAGGTGGCCTTTCTCGCGGGTGAGCGCGTAGCGTTTGGCGAGCTGGTCGGCGACTTCGCCTTCCACGAGCACGCCGATGCCGGTGGCGACGAACACGACGTGCTGCGTCGTGAAGCCGTCGCGGCGGATCGGCTCGGGCAGGCGATAGACCGCCGCACCCAGCATCGAGTTGTCCGGTTTCGGATCGGCCGCCTTGGCGGCGTTGTAGATCGCGTCCATCAGGTCCGACGTGAACGGCGGCTTGCACAGCGCGGCGTTGAAGATGTCGGGCGGCGCCGGCGGTGCGGCGAGCGAAACGAGCGGAACGGCAGCGACGGCGGCGCCGATGGCGGCGCGCAGGCCGGACAGGCGATGCGACATGGATGAAGGCCTCTCAGGTTTTATCGTGAATGCGAGGCGGCATGTTAAGGCATCGCCGCACGTGTATCGAGCTGCGAGAACCGACAGGCTGCGCGGCGCGGCGACCGGTGTGCGTATCGCGCGCCGCGCATCGAGCGCCGTTGCGCGCGTTCGACGCACGACGCGACGGATCGTGCTCGTCGGGCAAGCCGCCGTTACGCTATCGCGCGGTCGTGCGTGCGCCGTCGACGTTCGTCACGGCGCCACCACCGGATGCTTCAGCGCATGCGCGGTCTCGATCCACTGCGCGTGGAATTCGTCCGCGTCGGGCTCGAGCCCGAGTTCGCCGTTGCGATAGGCCATCGCGAGCGTCTGCACGGCTTCCGGCAGCTCGTGTTCGGCGGCCCGGCGATACAGCGCGAGCGCGCGCGCGTCGTCGCGCGGCACGCCGCTGCCGTCGCGGTACGCGTTCGCGAGCATGAAGTCGGCGGCCGGGATGTCCGCGCGCGACGCGATGTCGAACCAGTGCGCGGCCTGCACCGGGTCGGCGGCGATGCCGTAGCCGCTGCGGTAGATCAGCCCGAGGTAATACGCGGCGGCCGGGTCGCCCTGTTCGGCCGCGGCGCCGAGCAGCGCGCGTGCGCGTGCATAGTCTTTCGGCAGATCGCCGCTGCCGAGCAGCAACGCCTTGCCGAGCGCGAGCTGCGCGCGCCGTGCAGCCGGCGCGTCGGCCGTGTCGTGCGCCGCCGCGGCCGTTTCCAGCCAGCCGCGCCCCTCGTCGCGCAGCCCCGGTTCGTGCGCATCGACGAGCGCGATGCCGAGCGCCGCCTGCGCGGCGCCCGAGCCGCGGCGCGCGAGCGTGCGCAACTGGGCCAGCGCATGCGGCTCGGTCGCCTGCGCGACCATCGCCTGCCATTCGTCGAGTTGCGCGGCGCTCGGCGCGGGGCCGGCGCCGCGCAGGCCGGTTGCCGCGACGACGGCCGCGACGGTCACGGCAGCCGCCGCGAGCAGCGCGGCGGGCGGGAGCTTCGCGCGCAGCACGCGCCGCGCGGCAGCGGCGAAGCCGGTTTCGGCGGGCCGCATCGTCCGGATCGGTTGCATCGCGTGTCTCATTGCGTGAGGTCGATCTCGTAGGTCGCGAGGTTCTTGCCCGAGCCGTCGTCGGCCGCGACCTGCGTGATGCCGGTCAGGCCGGCCGCCGTCGCGTCGCCGAGGCGGTTCGGCGCGGACGCGAACCGCACGTGCGCGACCGAGCTCGCGAGCTTCGTGAAGCGCCAGCTGCGCTGCGCGCCGTCGGCCGCGCGCGTGATCGCGCCGCGCTTCTTGATGAAGGCGATCAGCACGTCGCGGTTCGCGTCGGGCGACGCGAAGATCGTCTTGCTGCCGTCGAGGCCCGGGAAGTTGCCGCCGCCGCTCGCACGGTAGTTGTTGGTCGCGACGATGAACTGCGCGTTCGGGTCGATCGCCGCACCCTTGTACGTCAGGTTCCGGATGCGGCTGCCGACCGGCTGCGTGACGTCGATTTCATAGGCGAGATCGGCCGACGTGAACATGTCGAAGTTGTAGCCGGGGAAGGTGCTGACGAGCGGCTGCACGGTCGCCTTCGTCGGGTCGATCGTGTTGAAGCGCTTCGCGGCCGTCTCGAGCCAGTTCTTCACGTCGGCGCCGCTCACCTTCACCGCGTACACGGTGTTCGGATACAGGTACAGGTCGGCGGCGTTGTTGATCGCGAGCGCGCCCGGCGCGACGTCGGTGTAGTCGGTGCCGCCGCCGAAGCCGCTCTTGAACGGCGCGCTGACCGACAGCACCGGCAGCGACGCGTATTGCGGCAGGTTGGCCTGCACGTAGGTCTTCACGTAGTCGGCCTGCGCCTCGTTGACGATCTGGATCGCGCCCGGATCGCCGACGTCCGCGAAGTACGAGTTCATCCGGTAGTCGGTCGAGCCGATCGGCGTCTTCACGTAGTCGATCGTCGCCTGGTGCTCGGCCGCGATCGCGGCGGACACCGACGGATCGGCGGCGACGTAGCTCTTGTCGGCATTCTGGATCGGCCGCGCCTCGACGGTCGTCTGCGACTTGTCGACGGTCCACGTCTTGCCGTCGAACTTCAGGCCGAGCTTGATCACGCCGAGATGCTTGCCCCAGTAGTTGGCCATCACGGTCGGCACGCCGTTGACGGTGCCCTTGACCTTGTCGACGCCCGGCAGGTTGAACTGCGACACGGTGCTGTTCGCGTCCGGGAACACCTGGTGCGAGTGGCCGATCAGCATCGCGTCGATGCCGGGCACCTTCGACAGCCACCAACTGCCGTTTTCCATCGTCGGCGAGTACGCGGCATTGTCGAGGCCGCCGTGCGAGATCGCGACGACGAGATCGGCGCCCTTCGCGCGCATTTCCGGAATGTACTTCTCGGCCGCCTCCTTCAGCCCGGTCGTGTAGACCTTGCCGTCGAGCCAGCGCTTGTCCCAGTTCATGATCGCCGGCGGCGTGAAGCCGATGATGCCGATCTTCACGGGCGCGCTGACCGTCTTGCCGTCCGGCGTCGTGGCCGTCACCGTGCGCGTGAGGATCGTGTACGGCGTGAACAGCGGCGCGTTGGTCTTCGCGCTGATCACGTTCGCGAGCACCTGCGGGAAGTTCGGGCCCGCACACTTCTTCTGCTGGGCCGGCGCCGGCAGGCCGTCGACCTCGAACGTGTTGCCGGTCACCTGCGACAGGTACGGCAGCCCGTAGTTGAACTCGTGGTTGCCGATCCCGCCGCCGTCGAATTTCGCGGCGTTCATCACCTTGTAGATCGCGAGCGTCTGGTCGCAGCCCACCGGCTTCACGAGCGCCTGGTAGTCCGACAGCGCGGTGCCCTGGATCGTGTCGCCGTTGTCGAGCAGCAGCGTGTTCGGGTACTGCTTGCGGGCCTGCGCGATCAGCGTCGACACGCGCTCGAAGCCGAGCGAATTGTCGGCGGCGAGCTTGAAATAGTCGTACGACAGCACGTTGGTGTGCAGGTCGGTCGTCTCGAGCAGCGCGAGCGTGGCCGTCGTGCCGACGGGCGCCTGGGCCTCGGGCTGCGACGGCGGCGTGGCGGTGACGTCGTCGCCGCCGCAGCCGGCGAGGACGAAGGCGAGGCTGGCGAGCGCGGCGGCGGCCGGCACGTGGCGGCGGGAAAGCGGGGGGAGACGCATCGGTTGTCCTGTTCGGTGTTCTGTTTTATGAAGCGCGAGGTACGCACGCATGGCGGCGCGGTGCGCCGACGGCCTGAGGTGCGGCGCGTGAGAGTATCGAAAGGAAACGTGACGGAACAATGAAAGGTTGCGATGCCGGCAGCGGGCCGCGGCCGGCGGCGGCCTCGGGCCGGGGCCGGCCGGCGCCCCGGGCTCGACGCTCCCGGCTGCGAGCCGCGCCCCCGACGCCGCGCCGGAAATCCTCACGTCGCGGCGTCGGGCGGTTCGCTACAATGGCCGCTGTCATCCTTTTGCAAACAACCTGCCCTTGGACTTCGAGACTCCTCCCGGCCTGTCGGTCGACGCCGGCGGCCAGGGCCAGACGGTGCGCCTGACCGGCCAGTGGACCGCGCTGTCGCTCGCGCGCAACCGTGGCGCCGTGGCGCGCCGCATCGCGAGCATCGCCGCCGGGCGTGTGAGCGAATGGGATCTGTCCGGCATCGAGCGGCTCGATCACGTCGGCGGCCAGGCGCTGTGGCGCGTGTGGGGCCGCAAGCTGCCGGCCGGCGTCGCGCTGAGCGCCACGCAGCGCACGATCTTCGAGCGCATCGAGCGGCTCGACAGCCAGCGCGAGGCGCCCGAGCGCATCGTGCGGTTCGATCCCGTCACGCGGCTCGGCCAGGCGATCTTCTCGTTCGGCGAACACCTGCAGGGCGGCATCGCGATGTTCGGCCTCGTGATCCTCGATGCGCTGTCGGTGCTGCGCCGCCCGCGGACGATGCCGTGGCGGGAAACCTCCGCGAACATCTACAGCGCCGGCGCGCAGGCGCTGCCGATCACCGCGCTCGTCGCCTTCCTGATCGGCATCGTGCTCAGCTACCTGTCCGCGCAGCAGTTGCAGATGTTCGGGGCGAACCGCTACATCGTGAACATTCTCGGGCTGTCGGTGATCCGCGAGCTCGGCCCGGTGCTGTCGGCGATTCTCGTCGCGGGCCGCTCGGGCTCCGCGATCACCGCGCAGATCGGCGTGATGCGCGTGACCGAGGAGCTCGACGCGATGCGCGTGATGGGCATCCCGCACGGGTTGCGGCTGATCCTGCCGCGCGTGCTCGCGCTCGGCGTCGCGATGCCGCTGCTCGTGATGTGGACCAACATCATCGCGCTGACGGGCGGCGCGCTCGCCGCGAAGTTCGTGCTCGGCATCGACATCAACTACTTCGTGCGCTCGCTGCCGGGCGTCGTGCCGATCGCGAACCTGTACATCGGCGTCGGCAAGGGCGTCGTGTTCGGCATGCTGATCGCGCTGGTCGCGTGCCATTTCGGCTTCCGGATCAAGGCGAATTCGCAGAGCCTCGGCGAAGGCACGACCACGTCGGTGGTGTCGTCGATCACGGTCGTGATCCTCGCCGACGCGGTGTTCGCGATCCTGTTCCAGAACGTGGGGCTCGGATGAACGCATCGAACGAAACGACCGCGCATGCCGCGGCGATCGGCGCCGGGTCGGTCGGCTCCCGGCCGGACGCGGCCGCCGATGCCGGCGACCTCGTGATCGAGGTGCGCAACCTGACCAAGCGCTACGGGCGCAACATCGTTCACCAGAAGCTCGACTTCGACGTGCGGCGCGGCGAGATCGTGTCGATCGTCGGCGGCTCGGGCTCCGGCAAGACGACGCTCGTGCGCCAGATCCTCGGCCTCGAACGGCCGACGTCGGGCACGATCAAGGTGTTCGGCGAGGATACGGCGACGATCGACGACGCGAGCGCGCGGATGATGCGCACGCGTTCGGGGATGCTGTTCCAGCAGGGCGCGCTGTTCTCGTCGATGACGGTGTTCGACAACGTCGCGCAGCCGCTGCGCGAGCTCGGCCGCGTGCCGCCGGACCTGCTGCACGACATCGTGATGCTGAAGCTGGAGATGGTCGGGCTGCCGTGCAAGCACGCGTCGAAGATGCCGGCCGCGCTGTCGGGCGGGATGGTGAAGCGGGTCGGCATCGCGCGCGCGATCGCGCTGGAGCCCGAGCTGCTGTTCCTCGACGAACCGACGGCCGGCCTCGATCCGCAGGCCTCCGACGAATTCGTCGAGCTGATCGCGACGCTGCACCGCACGCTCGGGCTGACCGTCGTGATGGTGACGCACGACCTCGATACGATGGTCGCGCTGTCGACGCGCGTCGCGGTGCTGGCCGACCGCAAGGTGCTGGTCGCCGCGCCCGTCGAGGAGGCCGCGAACGTCGACCACCCGTTCATCCACGAATATTTCCTGGGGCTGCGCGGGCGCCGCGCGTTGCAGGCGCTGCCGCCCGAGCGGCGCGCGAAGCTGCCGAAGGCGGCCCTCGAACCGGCGCTGTCGAGCGTCGAGCTGTAGAAGCAAGGAACCCGCGAATGGAAAACAAATCACATGCGTTCTGGGCCGGCCTGTTCACGATCGCGCTGACGCTCGCGATCGCGGGCACCGTGTTCTGGTTCAACGTCGACCGCACCGTGCGCGTGCCGTACGACCTGCTCGCGCGCACCAACGTGACGGGGCTGTTCCCGGACGCGGCCGTGCGCTTTCGCGGCCTCGACGTCGGCAAGGTGCAGTCGATCGGCTTCGATCGCACGCATCCGGGTCAGATCCGGATCCGCATCCTCGTCGATCACGACGCGCCGATCACGCAGTCGACCTACGGCAGCCTCGGCTTCCAGGGCGTGACGGGTATCGCGTTCGTGCAGCTCGAGGATACGGGGCGCGATCTGTCGCCGCTGCCGTCGTCGCCGAAGTCGATCGCGCAGATTCCGATGCGGCCGAGCCTGTTCGACCAGATCCAGGAGCGCGGCGACGTGCTGCTGCGGCAGCTCGAACTCGCGGCGAAAAGCGCGAACGCGCTGATGTCGCCCGAGATGCGCGAGCAGTTGCGCGCGACCGCCGAAAGCCTGCAGCACGCGGCCGACGGCGCGGCGACGCTGACGAAGCAGCTCGGCCCGGCGGTCGCCGCGCTGCCGGAGACGATGCACGAGGTGAACCGCGCGATGGCGTCGGCAAACACGCTGCTGCAGCCGAACGGGCCGCTCGTGTCGAACCTGAACAAGGCCGGCACGGCCGCCGAGCAGGTCGGCGTCGCGCTGAACGGGCTCAACGCGCGCGTGCAGTACGACACGCTGCCGCGCTTCAATGCGCTGGCCGGCAGCGTCGGCGACGCGTCGCGGCAATTGAAGGACGTCGCCGGCGAACTCGGCCGCAACCCGCGCAGTCTGTTGTTCGGGTCGCCCGGCGCGGCGCCGGGGCCCGGCGAAGCGGGCTTCGTCTGGCCGGGCGCGACGGCCGGGCAATGACGTCCATCGAAACCGGAAACATCATGCAGGAATACGCCATGCCACGAATCCTTGACCGCGCGCTGCGCCCGGCCGCGGCCGCGCTTGCCGTGCTGACGCTCGCGCTGGCGGCCGGCTGCGCCGGCAACAACGCGGTGCTGTCGAACATCCGCTACGACCTCGGGCCCGTGCCGTCGGTGGCGACCACCGGGTCCGGCCCCGCGCTGAAGGTGCTCGACGTCGCTGCGCCCGACGCGCTCGATACGGACAAGTTCGCGTACCGCCTCGCGTACGCCGATGCGCAGCACGTGGCCGTCTATCGCGACAGCCGCTGGACCGCGCCGCCCGCGCAGTTGCTCACGCAACGGCTGCGCGGCGCGCTGTCGTCGCGCGGCACGGTGCTCGAAGGGGCCGACGGCGTGCGCGCGCCGACCCTCAAGGTCGACCTGAGCGAATTCGAACAGGTCTTCGACGGACAGTCGCAAAGCCACGGCGCGGTGACCGCGCGCGCGACGCTGATGCTCGACGGCAAGGTGCTCGGCCAGCGCACGTTCGTCGCGCGCGCGCCGTCGAGCACGCCCGACGCGGCCGGCGGCGCGCGCGCGCTCGCGGCGGCCAGCGACGAACTCGTGTCGCAGATCGCCGCGTGGGTCGGCGTGCAGGCGTACGCGGGCACGCCGTGACGCCCGGCGGGCAGCCGCGATGAGCGCGCCCGGCACGCATCGCGCGTCGCCGCTCGCGCGGCAGGCGTTTGCCGCCTACGCGGCGCTGATCGTCTATGCGTCGCTGTATCCGTTCGAAGGCTGGGCGTCGCTCGGCATCGGTCCGTTCGATTACCTGTTCGCGCCGATGCAGCGCTACGTGACGGCGTTCGACGTGGTCACGAACGTGCTCGGTTATCTGCCGTTCGGCGCGCTCGGCGTGCTCGCGCTGCACCCGCGCTGGCGCGGCGTGGCCGCGACGCTGATCGCGAGCGTGCTCGGCGTGCTGCTGTCGGGGACGATGGAGGCGCTGCAGACCTACCTGCCGACGCGCGTCGCGTCGAATCTCGATCTCGGCGCCAACGCGCTCGGCGCGCTGCTGGGCGCGGCGCTCGCCGCGCCGGCCGCCGGCGCGCTGCTCGACCGCGGCGTGCTGCGCCGGCTGCGCTTCGCGTGGTTGGAGGCCGACGGGTCGACGCCGTTGCTGCTCACTGCGCTGTGGCCGTTCGCGATCGTGTTTCCGTCGCCGTTCCTGTTCGGCATCGGCGACTGGCCGGCCGCGCTGTGGGAGCGCGCCGACGCGTCGATGCAGGACGCGCTGCTCGCGTGGCTGCCGGCCGCGTGGCACGTCAGCGAATGGCCCGAGCGGGTCGACGGCTGGTTGTCGGATTCCGCGTGGGAAGCCGTGCTCGGCGGGCTGATGCTGTTTCCCGCGCTGGCGATCGCGTCGCTCGCGATGCGCCCGCGCGCGCCGCGCATCCGGCTGCTGGTCGCGCTGGTCGTCGTCACGCTTGTGCTGAAGGCGGCCGCGACGTTCATGCAGTCGGCCACCGGCCTCGTCGTCGTGTGGGCGACGCCCGGCGCGCGGCTTGGCATCGAGCTGGGTTTCGCGGCGGCGCTCGTCGCATTGCGCGTGCCGGCGACGTGGCGCGCGATGCTCGCGGCGCTCGCGCTGCTGGCCGGCGTCGCGCTCGTGAACCTGCTGCCGGTCAATCCGTTCTTCGACTTCACGCTGTCGGGGTGGCGGCAGGGCCGCTACGTGCACTTCAACAGCATCGCGCGCTGGCTCGCGTGGATCTGGCCTTACGCGGCGCTGATCTGGCTCGGCCAGCGCGTCGAGCACGCGTGGCTGCCGGCCGCGCTGCGCCGCTGACGCGGCAGCCGGGGCCCGTGCGGCGGCTGCCGTGCCGCGGGCAGCCGCGTGCGCCGGTCGCTATAATCGTCCGCATCCTCCGTTGCCGCTTCGCGTAACGGCAATTCATCGCCCTTCTTTCCGCACGGCCTTGCGCCGGGCCGCACGTCACCATCATGGATTCCTACTACCAGCACCACGTCTTCTTCTGCCTGAACCAGCGCGAACCGGGCGCCGAGCGCCCGAGCTGCGCGCAATGCGACGCGCAGACCATGCAGGAATACGCGAAAAAGCGCGTGAAGGAACTCGGTCTCGCGGGGCCCGGCAAGGTCCGCATCAACAAGGCCGGCTGCCTCGACCGCTGCGAGGAAGGGCCGGTGATGGTCGTGTATCCGGAAGGCACGTGGTACACGTACGTCGATCGGGCCGACATCGACGAGATCGTCGAGTCGCACCTGCGCGACGGCAAGGTCGTCGAGCGCCTGAAGATCTGAGCGGGCCGGCCGAATGAACGTTCATACGCAGAAATCGCTGATCGCGGGCCCGATCGGCCAGATCGAAATCGCGGTCGACCTGCCCGACGCCGTGCGCGAAGGCGGCGCCGCGCCGCGCGGCATCGCGCTCGTCGCGCATCCGCATCCGTTGTTCGGCGGCACGATGGACAACAAGGTCGCGCAGACGCTCGCGCGCACGCTCGTGCAACTGAATTACGTCGTCTACCGGTCGAACTTCCGCGGCGTCGGCGCGACCGAAGGCGTGCACGACAACGGCGCCGGCGAGGCCGACGACCTGCTCGCGGTGCTCGCGCACATGCGCGCGCAGCCCGCGTATGCGGACCTGCCGCTCGTGCTCGCGGGCTTCTCGTTCGGCACCTTCGTGCTGTCGCACGTCGCGAAGCGCCTGCGCGACGCGGGCGAGACGATCGAGCGAATGGTGTTCGTCGGCACGGCCGCGAGCCGCTGGCAGGTGGCCGACGTGCCCGAGAACACGCTCGTGATCCACGGCGAAACCGACGACACGGTGCCGATCGCGTCGGTGTACGACTGGGCGCGGCCGCAGGAGCTGCCGGTCGTCGTGATCCCCGGCGCCGAGCATTTCCTCCATCGCAAGCTGCACGTGCTGAAGCGCATCATCGTCGACGCGTGGCGCTAGGGCCGGCGCAAGCCCGTCATTAGCGTGCGCGGTCCCTAGCCCCGCATGCGGGCGCCGGCGCAAGCGCCGGCGGCCCGTGCCGCGCACCGTCGCCCGGCCGGACGATGCGCGACCCTTCCCCGCACTTCACGCGACATCGCGCCGCACCGCACTCCGCTTGCCGCACGCCGGCGCGACGCGCGTTGCACGCCGCTCGCGCCCGCCCGTCGCGCGGCGTCGAGCGCGCGTGCCCGATGCGTCGCCGCGCGATGCGCGCGCAGCCGGCATGCGGGCGTTCGGCGGCCAAGTTCGCGAAAACGCCGTTCGCGGCCACGTATAATGGCCGCATTCCGCGTTGCCCGCGGCCCGGCTGGGCCCATGCGGCGCTCGTTTCGCCGCCTGTCCGCCCGCTCGCGACGGCCGCGAACCGAACGCGTCCGCACGAGTCCAACCGGCGCGTTTCGCGTTGCCCGACAGTGTCGGGCGAGTGCCCGAAACGCCCGCCGCCTTGCCGTTCAACCCTGCGCGTTTCGCACCGCACTTTCTGCCATCAGCCTGAATCGATCATGCGTCTGTCTTCCCAAGGCCTCAAGTCCCTCGCTTCCTCCATCGCCTTCGGCACCGCCGCGCGCAACGTCGCGCTCGGCGTGATGCTGCCCGTCGCGCTCGCATCGACCATCGTCGTCGCCGAGGCGAAGCCGGCCGCCAAGGCCAAGGCCGCGCATGCGGCGCCGGCCGCCGAGCAGTCCACCGGCGCGCCCGCGACCTACATGCCGGGCGCGGTGCCGCCGCCGGGCGTGAACGCACGCTCGTGGGTGCTCGTCGACGCGACGAGCAACACGGTGCTCGCATCGGGCAATGCGGACGAACGCGTCGAGCCGGCGTCGCTGACGAAGCTGATGACGGCGTACCTCGTGTTCGAGGCGCTCGACAAGAAGAAGATCTCGATGGAGCAGATCGTCACGCCGAGCGACGCGGTGCGCCGCGTCGGCCGCGACGAGTCGCGCATGTTCATCGAGGCGAACAAGCCGGTGTCCGTGCATGACCTCGTGTACGGGATGATCATCCAGTCGGGCAACGATGCCGCGATCGCGCTGGCCGAACTCGTCGGCGGCAGCGAAGGGCAGTTCGTCACGATGATGAACGACGAGGCCGCGCGCCTCGGCATGAAGGGCACGCACTTCGCCGACGTGAACGGCATGCCCGACCCGAACCACTACACGACGGCCGGCGACCTCGCGAAGCTGTCCGCGCACCTGATCCGCGATTTTCCGCAGTACTACGGGATCTTCTCGGAGAAGGAATTCAAGTACAACAACATCCGCCAGGGCAACCGCAACCGGCTGCTGTGGCTCGACCCGACGGTCGACGGCCTGAAGACGGGCCATACGCAGGCGGCCGGCTACTGCCTGATCGCGTCGGCCAAGCGCGCGATCCCGGGTGTCGACGGCCAGCGCCGCCTCGTGTCGGTGATGATGGGCGAGCAGAAGGAAAGCGACCGTACGCAGGACAGCATGAAGATGCTGAACTACGGCTACAGCGCGTTCGACTCGGTGCGCCTGTTCAAGGGCGGCCAGGCGATCGCGACGCCGCGCCTCTACAAGGGCAAGGACAACACCGTGCAGGTCGGCGTGAGCGCCGACCAATGGGCGACCGTGCCGCGCGGCCTCGGCGACAAGGTCAAGACCGAAGTCGACGTCAACGCGCCGCTGATCGCGCCGCTCGCGCAAGGCCAGCAGGTCGGCACCGTGAAGGTCGTCGCCGACGGCAAGACGCTGTCCGAATTCCCGGTCGTGGCACTGCAGGCCGTGCCGGAAGCGGGTATCTTCGGACGTATCTGGGACTCGATCCTGCTGATGTTCAGCAAGAAGAAGTAAGCGCGACGGGCCTTTGTTTTCACGACTTCATCCCCATCTGTCATAGCCATGAGCCAAGCCGAATTCGAACCGATCGTCTACCTCAGCGTCTCGTCGCAGGAGGAACTGGTACCGCTGTCCGAAGCCCGTGTGCCGGTGCTCGACCGCGGGTTCATCTTCGGCGACGGCGTGTATGAAGTCGTCCCCGTGTATGCGCACGACGGCGCGCACGTGCCGTTCCGGATCGAACAGCATCTGGAGCGGCTCGCGCGCAGCCTGAAGAAGATCGGCATCGACGACCCGCACGATGCGGCCGGCTGGCGCGCGCTGATCGAGCGGGTGGTCGCGGCGAACGCCGAAGGCCTCGGCGACGGCAACGCGCTCGTCTACCTGCAGGTGACGCGCGGCGTCGCGAAGCGCGGCCACGCGTTCCCGGCGAACGCGGTGCCGACGGTGTTCGCGATGACGAGCCCGCTGCGCCTGCCGTCGGAAGAGGAGCGCGCGAAGGGCGTGCGCTGCGTGACGGCCGAGGATCGCCGCTGGCTGCATTGCGACATCAAGTCGATCTCGCTGCTCGGCAACGTATTGATGGCGCAGCATGCGGCCGAACGCGACGCGTTCGAGACGATTCAGTTGCGCGACGAAAACGTGACCGAAGGCTCGTCGTCGAACGTGTGGATCGTGAAGAACGGCGAACTGTTCGCGCCGCCGCGCAGCAACAAGATCCTCGAAGGGGTCCGCTACGCGCTGGTCGAGCAACTGGCCGACGAATGCGGGATCCGGTTCGTCGCGCGCGAGATCAGCGAGGTCGAGCTGCGTTCGGCCGACGAAATCATGATCACGTCGGCCACCAAGGAAATCCTGCCCGTCACGTCGCTCGACGATCTGCCCGTGCAGGGCGGCAAGCCGGGCCCCGTGTTCGCGGCGCTGTACGACGCGTACCAGCGTGCGAAGGCGCGCGAGTTTGAACAGTTTGACCTAACCCGGAGAAAATGATGAGCGAACCGACCAAAACCGTCGAGGTCACCGGCGCGATCGAAACCCGGAAGGAGTCGCTGCTGGAGTTTCCGTGCGATTTCCCGATCAAGATCATGGGCAAGGCGCACCCCGAATTCAAGGACACGATCTTCAAGGTCGTGGCCGTTCACGACAACGAGATCGACGTCGAGAAGATCGAGGAGCGCGCGTCGAGCGGCGGCAATTACACGGGCCTCACGATCACCGTGCGCGCGACGAGCCAGGAGCAGCTCGACAACATCTACCGCGCGCTGACCAGCCATCCGATGGTCAAGGTCGTGCTCTAACGCCAGGCAGTCCGGGATCAGCGCAAACGGCCGCTGATCCCTTTCCATCCGCCCTCCAGCGCGCACTCGGCGGGGCATTTCCCCGCCGCGCGCCGCGCGTCCAGCTCGTCGCACAGACGCTTGTATTCGGCGACTTCCTCGAACAGCCAGGTCCGGAACGCCTGCACGCGCGGCGTGTTCAAGAGCGGCGGCGGACACACGAAAAAATAGTGCCACGGGCTCGGCCCGTCGATGTCGAACAGGCGCACGATGCGCCCGTCGAGCAGGTCGTGCACCGCGAGCGAGCGGCGCACCAGCGCGATCCCCTGGCCCTCGATCGCGGCGAGCAGCAGGTTCGACGAATCCTGGTACAGAATGCCCCGTTTCGGCTCGGTCAGCGTGTCGAGCCCGGCCGCGTCGAACCATGGTCGCCACAGCTCGTCGTCCGAGCGCAGCAGCGGGTAGTGCACGAGATCGGCGGGCGTCTGCGGCAGCTTGCCGCCGTTCAGTGTCGGCGCGCACGCGGGAAAGAACACCTCCTCGAACAGCGGCTCCACGTGCAGCCCCGGATAGCTGCCGAAGCCGAAGCGGATCGCGAGATCGACGTCGTCGCGCGCGAAATCGGTGAGCGAGTTGGTCGATTGCAGCTCGACGTCGATTTCCGGATGCCGCTCGATGAACGTGCCGATGCGCGGCGTGATGAAGCGCGCGGCGAACGACGACAGCATCGACACCACCAGCCGCCGGTCGCGGTCGCTCGCGCGCACGTCGCGCGTCGCGTCGGCGATCACCATCAGCGCGGTGCGGATCTGCTGCGCGTAGCGCATGCCGGCGTCGGTCAGGCACAGCCGCTTGCCGTTGCGCGTGAACAGCTGCACGCCGAGCTCTTCCTCGAGCGCGCGCACCTGATGGCTGACCGCGCCGTGCGTGACGAACAGCTCGTCGGCGGCGCGCGAGAAGTTCTCGTGGCGGGCGGCGGCTTCGAACGCGCGAATCGCGTTCAGCGCCGGGAGCTGGCGGAGGTCCATTTGCTAATTTTCCTCACATCGACGTGAAAATTGGTCGTTTGGTCGGGCGCCTTCGAGTGACTACGATTGTAGCCATCGAAGCACTTATTGGCGGAGTCGATCATGCAAGAAATCTCTTCAAGCATCACCTTCGAAATTCCCGCGGGCGAGACCGTGCCGATGAAGGTGCAACGCAGCACGCGGCTGATCGTCCAGTGCGGGCCGGTCTGGGCGACGCGCAGCAACGACGTCGACGATTACTTCCTGGTCGACGGCGAGACGCTCAAGCTGCGCCGCGGCGAGCGGCTGTGGCTCAGCGCGGAAAGCCGGGAGGGCGCGCGCGTCGCGTTCTCGGTGTCGCGGCCGCCGCGGGAAGTCGCGCTCGGCGGGCTGAGCCGGCTGCGCGAACGCGTCGCTGCGTTGGTCCACGGCGGCTGGCGCACCGTCTGACCGTCGTTTCGTCCGACGGATACCGGCGATCCGTCCCCCACCCAAGGCCGGCGAGACCCACGGGTTTTCGGTAAACTACCGCCCATGTCCGTTTCGCCGGTTTCCATCGTGTCCACGCCTGTCGCCGTTTCCGCATCGCCCGCCGGAGCCTTGGATCAGCCGGCTCAGCCGGTCACCGTGCGGTGGCGGGGCCGCGAGGCCTACGAGACGAGCTTCGACGCGATGCGCGCGTTCACCGACACGCGCACCGCCGACACCGGCGACGAGATCTGGGTGGTCGAGCATCCGCCCGTCTACACGCTCGGCCAGGCCGGCGACCCGGCGCACCTGCTGGTGGCCGACAGCGGCGTGCCGCTCGTGAAGGTCGACCGCGGCGGACAAATCACCTACCACGGCCCCGGCCAGATCGTCGTCTACCTGCTGCTGGACTTGCGCCGGCGCAAGCTGATGGTGCGCACGCTCGTGACGAAGATCGAGCAGGCCGTGATCGACACCCTCGCGGCGTATAATCTCGCTTCGGTCCGCAAGGCGGGCGCGCCCGGGATCTATGTGGCATCCGGCGTGCACGAGGGCGCGAAGATCGCGGCCCTTGGCCTGAAGATCCGCAACGGCTGCAGCTATCACGGGCTGAGCCTGAACGTGAAGATGGATCTGCGCCCGTTTCTCGCGATCAATCCGTGCGGCTATGCCGGACTGGAAACCGTCGACATGGCGAGCCTCGAGGTTGCCGCCGACTGGAACGACGTCGCCCACACGCTGGTGGGCCGTCTGATCGCCAACCTCGACGGCGCATCCGCGGCCGCCGACAAGCCGCACGCACTGGAACAATCGAATGACTGACGTTACCGCTTCTCCCGCACCGGCCGATACGGCCGCGACCCCGGCCTACGATCCGACCGCCAAGCAGAAGGCGCAGGCGAAGACGGCGCGCATCCCGATCAAGGTCATTCCGATCGAAAAACTGAAGAAGCCGGAGTGGATCCGCGTGAAGGCGGCTACCGGCAGTTCGCGTTTCAACGAGATCAAGACGATCCTGCGCGAGCACAACCTGCATACCGTGTGCGAGGAAGCGAGCTGCCCGAACATCGGCGAGTGCTTCGGCAAGGGCACCGCGACGTTCATGATCATGGGCGACAAGTGCACGCGCCGCTGCCCGTTCTGCGACGTCGGCCACGGCCGGCCCGATCCGCTCGACGCGGATGAGCCGAAGAACCTCGCACGCACGATCGCCGCACTGAAGCTCAAGTACGTGGTGATCACGAGCGTCGACCGCGACGACCTGCGCGACGGCGGCGCCGCCCACTTCGTCGAGTGCATCCGCGAAGTGCGCGAGCAGTCGCCCGACACGCGCATCGAGATCCTGACGCCGGACTTCCGCGGCCGTCTCGACCGTGCGATTTCGATCCTGAACGCGGCGCCGCCCGACGTGATGAACCACAACCTCGAAACGGTGCCGCGCCTGTACAAGGAAGCGCGCCCGGGTTCGGACTACGCGCACTCGCTGAAGCTGTTGAAGGACTTCAAGGCGCTGCATCCGGACGTCGCGACGAAGTCGGGGCTGATGGTCGGCCTCGGCGAGACGGAAGAGGAAATCCTGCAGGTGATGCGCGACCTGCGCGCGCACGACGTCGACATGCTGACGATCGGCCAGTACCTGCAGCCGTCCGAGCACCACCTGCCGGTGCGCGCGTACGTGCATCCGGATACGTTCAAGATGTACGAGGAAGAAGCGTACAAGATGGGCTTCACGCACGCGGCCGTCGGCGCGATGGTGCGTTCGAGCTATCACGCCGATCTGCAGGCGCATGGGGCGGGGGTGGTCTGAGCACCGCGTTTGCCTCCATCCGCGCAAGACCCGCAGTCCCGAAAGCCCGCAGCGATGCGGGCTTTTTCGTTGGCGCGGCGGTGATCCGCGCATGCGCGCGGCAATCGTCACCCGATCGGACGCGCGATCCAATCCGACACGAAAAGCAAAGCTGAAACGACATCGATAGCTTCGCACGATAAGTTCGCTCCCGCTGCGCGCAAAGCTCGTAAAGTCGGCTCTCCGCTTGCAACACCCGCATTCCGAAGGAGAGCCGCATGTCCCGTTTCAGCTTCATCCGCCGCGCGCTCGTCGCGCTGACCGCCTTTGCCGCGCTCGGCGCGGCGCACGCCGAATCGCGCGAAGTCGTGATCGCGTATCAGGACATGGTCGTGCCGTGGCGCTACGCGCAGGCGAGCGGTGAAGTCGAAAAGGCGACCGGCTACAAGGTCACGTTTCGCAAGCTCGACAGCGGCGCCGACGTGATCCGCGCGCTCGCGTCGGGCTCCGTGCAGCTCGGCGAAGCCGGTTCGAGCCCGATCGCGGCCGGCCTGTCGCAGGGGCTCGACATCTCGCTGTTCTGGGTGCTCGACAACATCAACGATGCCGAGGCGCTCGTCGCGCGCAACGGCTCGGGCGTGACCAGCGTCGCCGCGCTCAAGGGCAAGAAGATCGGCGTGCCGTTCGTGTCGACGTCGCACTTCCATACGCTCGTCGCGCTGCAGGCCGCGGGCGTGAATCCGAACGACGTGAAGATCGTCAACCTGCGTCCGCCCGAAGTCGCGGCCGCGTGGACGCGCGGCGACATCGACGCGACCTATATCTGGGACCCGGTGCTCGCGAAGGTCAAGCAGTCGGGCACCGTGCTCACGACGTCGGGCCAGGTTGCGAAGGAAAGCGGCAAGGCGACGTTCGACGGCTTCGTCGTGAGCCGCAAGTTCGCGCGCGAGAACCCCGAGTTCGTCGCGCGCTTCGTGAAGGTGCTCGCGTCCGCCGATGCCGACTATCGCGCACACACCGCCGCATGGCGGGTCGGTTCGCCGCAGGTCGCGGCGGTCGCGAAGGTATCGGGCGCGAACGCGGCCGATGTGCCCGCGAGCCTCGCGCTCTATGCGTTCCCGACGCCCGCTGAGCAGGCATCGCCGACGTGGCTCGGCGGTGGCGCGCAATCGGGCGCCGCGAAATCGCTCGCGGCCACGGCCGCGTTCCTCAAATCGCAAGGCACGATCCAGACGGTGCTCGCCGACTATTCGGCGGGCGTCGATCCGCAGTTCGTGCAGAAGGCCGCGCGCTGAGCGCGGTCATCCGGCCCATTCATCGCGGAGCCCTTCGATCATGAGCACGCTGGAAGTCCGCCAGGTATCGGTCGCCTATCCGGGCGAGCGCGGCAGGCCGACGACGCAGGCGCTCGCGCGCGTCGACCTGCGCATCGATTCCGGTGAATTCGTCGTCGCGCTCGGTGCGTCCGGCTGTGGAAAGACGACGCTGCTGAACTGCATGGCCGGCTTCGTCGCGCCGACGACGGGCGACGTATGCGTCGACGGCGTGCCGGTCACGGGCCCCGGCGCCGATCGCGGCGTCGTGTTCCAGAAATACGCGCTGCTGCCGTGGCTCGACGTGCTCGACAACGTCGCGCTCGGGCTGCGCTTCGCACGCGTGTCGAAGGCCGAACGTCGCGCGCGCTCGCGCGAGATGCTCGCGCTCGTCGGCCTCGAGCGTCATGCGCATGCGCGCGTGTACGAACTGTCGGGCGGGATGCAACAGCGCGTCGGCATCGCGCGCGCGCTCGCGAGCGATCCGCGCGTGCTGCTGATGGACGAGCCGATGGGCGCGCTCGACGCGATGACGCGCGGCACGATGCAGGCGCTCGTGCTCGACGTGTGGGCGCGCACCGGCAAGACGGTGTTCTTCATCACGCACGACGTCGAGGAGGCGCTCTTTCTCGCGACGCGTCTCGTCGTGATGACCCCGGGCCCCGGTCGCATTGCCGAAGCCTTCGAGCTGCCGTTCGCGCGGCGCTACGTCGAATCGCGCGATGCGCGTGCGGTGAAGTCGTCGCCGGAGTTCATCGCGTGGCGCGAGCGGCTGATCGCGTATCTGCATCGCGACGAGGCCGTCGCGGAGGCCGCGCCATGAGCGAACTCGCGCGGCACGGCGTGGCCGTCGGACGCGGCCGGATCAGTACATTGCACAGGCAGGACAGCATGAGCACGCAGGATTCGTGGGCGGCCGATCGCACGGCCGCGGGTGTCGAGCCGAACGACGGTCGCACGACGCGGGCCGAGGCTGCGGCGCGCGCCGTGCGTGCGCGTCGTTCGTCGGGCCGTTATCGCTTGCCGGGGCAGGGGAAAACGGCTGCGCTCAGCGCGGCGACGGTCGCTGCGCTGGCCGTGCTGTGGTGGGTTGCGACGCATCGGCAATGGTTGCCGCCGCTGTTTCTCCCCACGCCGGAAGCCGTATGGACGGCCTTCGTCGACGCGTGGCACGGCCGTATCCAGGGCGGCCTGCCGCTGTCCGAGCATCTGTTGTGGAGCGCTGCCCGCGTGTTCGGCGCGTTCGCGCTCGCCGCCGCGCTCGGCGTGCCGGCCGGCATCCTGATGGGCGTGAGCCGCATCGCACGCGGCGTGCTGGATCCGCTGCTGGAGTTCTACCGGCCGCTACCGCCGCTCGCGTATCTTCCGCTCGTCGTGATCTGGTTCGGCATCGACGAAACGGCGAAGCTCGTCGTGATCTTCCTCGCCTGCTTCGCGCCGATCGCGATGGCCGCACGCGCCGGCGTGCGCGCGGCGACGGTCGAGCAGATCAACGCCGCGTATTCGCTCGGCGGCAGCTTCGCGCAGATCGTGCGGCACGTCGTGTTGCCGGCCGCGCTGCCGGAAATCCTCACCGGGCTGCGGATCGCGATCGGGTTCGGCTGGACGACGCTCGTCGCCGCCGAGATGGTTGCCGCGACGGCCGGGCTCGGGCAGATGGTGCTCAACGCATCGAGCTTTCTGCGCACCGACATCGTCGTGATGGGGATTCTGATCATCGGCGCGATCGCGTGGCTGTTTGATCTGGCGATGCGCTGGGTCGAGCGGCGGGTGGTGCCGTGGAAGGGGAGAGGGTGACTCGAAGCAGGCGGCGCATGCGCGCCGTCCGCTGCCGACAAGCGTCGATCATTCCCCCATCGCCACCCCTTCCCGCCGCGGATCCGCGCCGCCGAACCACACCGTCTGCCCCTGCACGTTCAGCCGCTGGATCCCCTGCAGCCCCGAGTTCATCTCGACGACCTGTACGTCGTGCCCGCGGCCCTTCAGCCCGTCGACGAGCGCGTCCGATACGCGCCCGCGCTCGAGTTGCGTCGGCCCGTTCATCGACCCGAAGTTCGGCAGCGCGATCGCCTGCTGCATCGTCATCCCCCAGTCGAGCACGCCGACCAGCGTCTTCGCGACATGATTGATGATCGCGGGGCCGCCGGCCGAGCCGACGATCATCGTCACCTGCTTCGTCTTCTTGTCGAACACGAGTTCGGGCGACATCGCCGAGCGCGGCCGCTTGCCCGGCTGCACGCGGTTCGCGATCGGTCGGCCGTTGTCGGTCGACGCGAACGAGAAGTCGGTGAGCTGGTTGTTCAGCAGGAAGCCGCGCACCATCAGCCGCGAGCCGAACGCGTCCTCGATGCTGGTCGTCATCGACAGCGCCTGACCGTAGCGGTCGACGATCGCGATGTCGGACGTCGACGGCAACTCGGCGCTGCGGTCGTCGGCCATCGCCAGCGTCGCGCCCTGCGGCGTGCCGGCCTGCGCGACGCCCATGCTCGTGTCGCCGATCAGCCGCGCGCGGTGCGCGAGATAGGACTTGTCGGTGAGGCTCGCCCAGTTGCCGCCCGGCAGCGGCACGAAATCGGGATCGGCCACGTAGCGCGCGCGGTCCGCGTACGCGAGACGCCCGGCTTCGCTGAACAGATGGGCGGCGAACGGCGTCGGCTCGTAGCCGAGCTCGGTGCGCACCGGCTTCTGCGCGCCGATCTGCTGCCAGTCGGGCATCGCCTCGAGAATGCCGAGCATCTGCGCGATCGCGAGGCCGCCCGACGATGGCGGCGGCATCCCGCAGACCACCGAGCGCCGATAGTCGGCGCACAGCGGCGCACGCACCTTCGCCTTGTAGCGCGCGAGATCCTGCAGCGACAGCAGCCCCGGGTTGGTCGGGTGCTTGCGCACCTTCGTGACGATGTCGCGCGCGATCGCGCCGCTGTAGAACGCGTTCGCGCCGCGGTCGGCGACCTGGCGCAGCACGGTCGCGAGCGCGGGATTCTTCAGCACCGTGCCGGCAGCCTTCGGTGTGCCGTCCGCATTGTAGAAATACGCGCGGGCGGCCGGGTCGTCGTGCAGGTACTTGTCGTTCGCGATCAGCATCGCGAGCCGCGGGCTGATCGTGAAGCCGCGCTCGGCGAGCCGGATGGCCGGCTGGAACAGCCGGCGCCACGGCAGCTTGCCGTGCGCGCGGTGCGCGGCGTCGAGCATCCGCAGCACGCCCGGCGTGCCGACCGAGCGCCCGCCGACGACGCCTTCGTAGAAGCCCATCGGCTGGCCGGTCGGCCCGTAGAAGAGGCGCTCGGTCGCGGCGGCCGGCGCGGTCTCGCGGCCGTCGTACGCCTGCGTCGTCTTGCCGTCGAAGTACAGCATGAACGCGCCGCCGCCGATGCCCGACGATTGCGGTTCGACCAGCGCGAGCACCATCTGCGTCGCGATGGCCGCGTCGATCGCGGTGCCGCCGGCCTTCAGCATGTCGTAGCCGGCCTGCGTGGCGAGCGGGTTCGCGGCCGCGATCATGAAGTGCTGCGAGGTCCAGCCCGACTTGTCGGTCCAGCCGGACGACAGTTCGGGCGCGTGAACGCCGGGCAGCGGGACGGCCGCGCCCGATGCGGCGGCGACCGGGACGACGGCGCCCGATGGCGCGGACGGGGACGTGCAGCCGGCGTTGAACGCGACGAGCGCGACGGCGGCGAGCAGCGTCCAGGGACGCGAATGCGGACGAATCCGGTCGAACATGGAACCCTCGGCAGCAGTGAATTCGAAGGAGACGGCGGCGTTGACGTTGGCGCTGGCGCTGGCGCAACGGCGCCGCCTCCCGGCGCGCTATTGTCGCCGCGTGCCCGGCGGCTTGTCATCCGACAGGAAACCCTGACGCATCCCGCCGAGCCCGCCCCGGCCGGTCTTTCCGGCCTGTTCGAGGATGAATTCTATGAACGTCGACGTCGCGCGCGTGTGGTGGCGGTTCGGCATGTACAGCATGTACATGTGCGTGCCGAAGATGCTGAGCCGGTATGCGTCGAGCGACGTGACGACGGCGCCGCGGCGCAGATCGTCCTGCATCACGTAGTCGGGCACGATGCCGACGCCGATTCCCGCGAGGATCGCCTGGCGCAGGAACAGGAAGTTCTCCGAAATCAGCGTCGGCTCGAGCAGCACCTCGTGACGCTCGTCGCCGAGATACGCGGCGATCCGCAGTTGCCGGCCCATCACCGTCGCGGTGACGACCGGCGCGGCGGCCAGCGCGCCGAGGCTCGCCGGCATCCCGTGCGCGGCCGCGAACGCGGGCGACGCGCACGCGACGTAGCGCACCGCGCCCATGTCGCGTGCGACGAGGTTCTGCGGCGGCTCGGACATCACGCGGATCGCGATGTCGACTTCGTCGCGCATCAGGTCTTCCACGCGGTTCTCGAACACCACGTCGAGCACGATGCCCGGATGCCGCCGCTTGAACGCGAGCAGCCAGTCGGACATCACCATCTGCCCGTAGCCGCTCGGCACCGACAGCCGCACGCGGCCCTGCAGATCCTGCCCGAGCGTGGTCACCGATTCCTGCGCGGCGAGCAGTTCGTTGCGGATGCGCCGGCCGTGCTCGTACAGCTTCAACCCGATCTCGGTCGGCTCCATGCGCCGCGTCGTGCGCCGCACGAGCTGCTGGCCGATCGAGCGCTCGAGCTGGTTCAGCCGGTAGCTGACGTTCGCCCGGCTCATCTTGAGCCGCTGCGCGGCCTTGCTGAGATTGCCGGCGTCGAGGATCTCGACGAGCAGCGTCAGCGCGTTCAGGTCCATGCGGGGTGTCTCCTGATCCGGCCCGTTTAACGGTCGGAAAGCATTCGGTGTCAAGTCGGACTTGACAGCTTGTAAAGGCGTGCGGGAATTGTCAATGAATCTCGATCAATCGAGAATCGGGTCATGCCTGCTGCATCGACAGCTTCGACAGGAGACGCCATGAATTCCCCCGCCACCCCTCCAACCGGCACCGTCACGCGCGAGCGGCGCGACAAGGTGCTCGTCGTCACGATCGACCATCCGCCCGTCAACGCGCTGTCCGCCGACGTGCGGCGCGGCCTCGCCGACGCGATCGACGCCGCGCAGGCCGACGACGCGATCCGCGCGGTGCTGATCGTCGGCGCCGGCCGCAACTTCATCGCGGGCGCCGACATCCGCGAATTCGGCAAGCCGCCGGTGCCGCCGTCGCTGCCCGACGTGTGCGAGCGGATCGAGTCGAGCACGAAACCGGTCGTGGTCGCGCTGCACGGCGCGACGCTCGGCGGCGGCCTCGAGGTCGCGCTGGCCGCGCATTACCGGCTCGCGGTGCCGGGCGCGAAGCTCGGGCTGCCCGAAGTGACGCTCGGCCTGCTGCCCGGCGCGGGCGGCACGCAGCGCGCGCCGCGCCTGATCGGCGCGAAGGCCGCGCTCGACCTGATGCTGACGGGCCGTCATGCGAGCGCCGAGGAAGCGCTCGCGCTCGGCCTCGTCGATCGCGTCGCGCACAGCGACGACACGCTCGCCGAAGGGCTCGCGTACGCGCAGGAACTCGTGTCGCTCGGCGCGCCCGTGCGCCGCACGCGCGACGCACGGGGCCTGGCGGACCGCGCGGCCGCGCAGGCCGCGCTCGACGCGGCGCGCGCGGAATTGCCGAAGAAGTCGCGCGGCCTGTTCTCGCCGGCGAAGATCGTCGACGCGGTCGAGGCCGCGCTCACGCAGTCGTTCGATGCGGGGATGAAGCTCGAACGCAGCCTGTTCCTGCAGTGCCTCGACAGCCCGCAGCGTGCGGGCCTCGTGCATGCGTTCTTCGCGGAACGCGAAGCGGCGAAGGCGCCCGAGGCGCGGCGCGCGAGCGCGCGGCCGGTCGAGCGGATCGGCGTGGTCGGCGGCGGCACGATGGGCGCGGGCATCGCGGTCGCGGCGCTCGACGCCGGGCTGCCGGTGACGATGATCGAGCGCGACGAAGCGTCGCTCGCGCGCGGCCGGGCGCACGTCGAGAAGGTGTACGACGGCCTCGTCGCGAAAGGGCGGATGACGCCGGCCGCGCACGCGGCGCGGCTCGCGCGCTTCAAGGGCAGCACGTCGTACGACGCGCTCGCGCAGGCCGACGTCGTGATCGAAGCCGTGTTCGAGGACATGGCCGTGAAGCAGGCCGTGTTCGCCGAGCTCGCCCGCGTGTGCAAGCCGGGCGCGGTGCTCGCGACCAACACGTCGTATCTCGACATCGACGCGCTCGCCGCGAGCATCGACCGGCCGGCCGACGTGATCGGCCTGCATTTCTTCTCGCCGGCCAACGTGATGAAGCTGCTCGAAATCGTCGTGCCGGCGCGCGTGAGCCCGGACGTCGTCGCGACCGCGTTCGCGCTCGCGAAGCAGTTGAAGAAGACGCCGGTGCGCGCGGGCGTATGCGACGGCTTCATCGGCAACCGGATCCTCGCCGTGTACCGGACGGCGGCCGACTACCTGATGGAAGACGGCGCGTCGCCGTACCAGATCGATCGCGCGGTGCGCGAGTTCGGCTTTCCGATGGGCCCGTTCCAGGTGGTCGACCTCGCGGGCGGCGACATCGGCTGGGCGACCCGCAAGCGCCGCGCGGCGACGCGCGACCCGAACGCACGCTACGTGGAGATTTCCGACCGGCTGTGCGAGCGCGGCTGGTTCGGGCAGAAGACCGGCCGCGGCTACTACCTGTATCCGGACGGCGCGCGCGTCGGCACGCCCGATCCGGAAGTGGAAGCGATCGTCGCGCAGGAACGCGCGAAGAAGGGCGTCACGCCGCGCACGTTCACCGACGGCGAGATCCTGCGCCGCTACCTCGCCGCGATGATCAACGAAGGCGCGAACGTCGTGCACGAGAAGATCGCGCTGCGCCCGCTCGACGTCGACGCGGTGTTCCTGCACGGCTACGGCTTCCCGCGCTATCGCGGCGGCCCGATGCACTACGCGGACACGGTCGGCCTCGCGAACGTGCTCGCCGATATCCGCGCGTTCGCGAAGGAGGATCCGCTGTTCTGGAAGCCGTCGCCGCTGCTCGTCGATCTCGTCGCGCGCGGCGCGGATTTCGCGAGCCTGAACCGCATCGACTGAACGCCAACCGCATTTGCAACGGACCGAAGATGGACCTCTATTTCACGCCCGAAGAAGAAGCCTTCCGCGCGGAAGTGCAGCGCTTCCTGCAAGCCGAACTGCCCGAGCGCATCGCGCGCAAGGTGAAGGGCGGCCTGCATCTGACGCGCGACGACATGCGCGAATGGCACGCGATCCTGAATGCCCGCGGCTGGCTCGCGAGCCACTGGCCGCGCGAATACGGCGGCCCCGGCTGGAGCGTCGCGCAGAAGTTCCTGTTCGACGACGAATGCGCGCTCGCCGGTGCGCCGCGCATCGTGCCGTTCGGCGTGAACATGCTCGGCCCCGTGCTGATCAAGTACGGCAGCGACGCGCAGAAGCGCCATTGGCTGCCGCGCATTCTCGACGGCACCGACTGGTGGTGCCAGGGCTATTCGGAACCGGGCGCGGGCTCCGATCTCGCGGCGGTGAAGACGAGCGCGGTGCGCGTTGGCGATCACTACGTCGTGAACGGCCAGAAGACGTGGACCACGCTCGGCCACTACGCGAACATGATCTTCTGCCTCGTGCGCACCGCGACCGACGTGCGCAAGCAGGAAGGCATCAGCTTCCTGCTGATCGACATGAACACGCCGGGCGTCGATGTGCGCCCGATCATCACGCTCGACGGCGAGCACGAGGTGAACGAGGTGTTCTTCACCGACGTGCGCGTGCCGGTGGAAAACCTGGTCGGCGAAGAGAACCGCGGCTGGACCTACGCGAAATACCTGCTCACGTACGAGCGCACCAACATCGCCGGCATCGGCTTCTCGACCGCTGCCCTCGACCGGCTGCGCGCGGTGGCCGCGAAGGTCGCGAAGAACGGCCGGCCGCTCGCGGACGATCCGTTCTTCGCGGCACGCGTCGCGCGCGTCGAGATCGAACTGGAAAACATGCGCACGACCAACCTGCGCGTGCTGGCCGCGGTCGCGGGCGGCGGCGTGCCGGGCGCGGAAAGCTCGATGCTGAAGATCCGCGGCACGCAGATTCGCCAGGAGATCACCGCGCTGATGCGGCGCGCGATGGGGCCGTATGCGCAGCCGTTCGTCGAAGAGGCGCTCGACGCCGACTACGCGGGCGAACCGGTCGGCCCCGACGAAGCCGCGAGCGCCGCGCAGCAGTATTTCAACAACCGGAAGCTGTCGATCTTCGGCGGCTCGAACGAGATCCAGAAGAACATCATCGCGAAGATGATGCTCGGGCTGTAACGAGGGACGCGACGATGGATTTCCAGCACACAGAAGACCGCCGGATGCTGGCGGACACGTTGAACCGCTTCATCGCCGAACAGTACGCGTTCCCGGTGCGCGACCGCATCGCGCAGTCGGCCGAAGGCTTCGACCGCGCGATGTGGCGGCGCTTCGCCGAGCTCGGCACGGTCGGCGCGCTGTTTCCGGAAGCCGACGGCGGCTTCGGCGGCGCGGGCTTCGACATCGCCGTGGTGTTCGAATGCCTCGGGCGCGGGCTCGTCGTCGAGCCGTTCCTCGGCGCGCTGCTGGCCGGCCGTGCGCTGTCGCTCGCGGGCGACGATGCGCATCGCGACAAGCTCGCCGCGCTGATCGACGGCAGCGCGAGCGCCGCGTTCGCGCACGACGAGCCGGGTTCGCACTACGAGCTGACGACCGTGCGCACGCGCGCCGAACGTGCGGGCGACGGCTGGGTGCTGACGGGCGCGAAGGGCGTCGTCGACCAGGCCGCGCAGGCGGCGTTCTTCGTCGTCAGCGCGCGCGTGTCGGGGCGCGACGACGACGCGGCCGGCATCGGCCTGTTCGTCGTGCCGGCCGATGCGCCGGGCGTGTCGCTGCGCGACTACCGGAAGATCGACGGCGGCCGCGCGGCCGAAGTGCGCTTCGAGCGCGTCGCGCTGCCGGCCGATGCGGCGCTCGGCGCGCACGACGGCGAAGCGGGTGCCGAGCTGCTCGAACGCGTGCTCGGCTACGGGCTGCTCGCGCTGTCGGCGCAAGCGCTCGGCGCGATGGACGTCGCGAAGGAAGCGACGCTCGACTACCTGCGCACGCGCAAGCAGTTCGGGTTGCCGATCGGCAGCTTCCAGGCGCTGCAGCACCGGATGGCCGACCTGCTGCTCGAAGTCGAGCAGGCGCGCTCGGCCGTGATCAACGCGGCCGCGCAGCTCGATGCGCCGCGTGCGGTGCGCGAGCGCGCGCTCGCGGCGGCGAAATACAGCATCGGCCGGATCGGCACGCTCGTCGCCGAGGAATGCATCCAGCTGCACGGCGGAATCGGGATGACGTGGGAATTGCCGCTCGCGCACTACGCGAAGCGGCTCGTGATGATCGATCACCAGCTCGGCGACGAGGATCACCATCTCGCGCGCTACATCGCGCTGTCCAAACGATAACGGCGCAAACGCGAATGGAGGAGACGACGATGACGAACGACACGCGCGCGCTGCCGCTGGCCGGCGTGAAGGTGCTCGATTTCTCGCGTGTGCTCGCGGGTCCGTGGTGCGCGATGGTGCTCGCCGATTTCGGCGCGGAAGTGATCAAGGTCGAGCATCCGGCGCGCGGCGACGATACGCGCGACTGGGGGCTGCGGATCGGCGACACCGAGACCACGTATTTCAACAGCGTGAATCGCAGCAAGCGGTCGATCTGCGTCGACCTGCAGACGGAAGCCGGCCAGCGCCTCGCGCGCGAGCTGGCCGCGCAAGCCGACGTGCTGATCCACAACTTCAAGTTCGGCGGCGCGGAGAAGCTCGGGCTCGGCTACGACGCGCTGGCCGAGCTGAATCCGCGCCTCGTGCACTGCGCGATCTCGGGCTACGACCGCTCGGGCGCGGAGGCCGCGCGGCCCGGCTACGACCTCGTCGTCCAGGGCGAGGCCGGGCTGATGGCGCTGAACGGCGAGGCCGGCCAGCCGCCGCTGAAGTTCGGCGTCGCGGCGGTCGACCTGTTCACCGGCATGTATTCGGCGCAGGCGATCCTCGCCGCGCTTTACGAGCGCCATGCGACGGGGCGCGGTCGCCGCATCGAGATGGCGCTGTTCGACTGCGGGCTGATGATCACCGCGTACTACGGGCTCGATGCGCTGCTGATGGGCGAGGACCCGCCGCGCTACGGCAACGCGCATCCGTCGATCGTGCCGTACGGCGTGTTCGATGCGGCCGACGGCCCGCTCGTGATCACGGTCGGCAACAACACGCAGTTCGCGCGCTTTTGCGACGCGATCGAGCGGCCCGATCTCGCGGCCGACGAACGCTACAGGACCAACCTCGGCCGTTCGGAGAATCGCGCCGACCTGCTGCCCGAGATTCGCCGCGAACTCGCGCGCCGCTCGCGTGCGACGCTGCTGGCGGCGCTCGCCGCCGCGGGCATTCCGTGCGGCGAAGTGCTCGGGCTGCACGAAGCGCTGACGTCGGAACGCGCCACCCGCGCCGGGCTCGTCACGCGGCAGCCGCATCCGGTCGCGGGCGGGGTCGACGTGCTCGCGCCGCCATACCGCTTCGACGGCGCGCGGCTGCCGGTGCGCGGTGCGCCGCCGGTGCTCGGCGCGGATACGGACGCGGTGCTCGGCGGCTGGCTCGGGATGTCGGCCGACGAGGTGGCGCGGCTGCGTGCGGATCGCGTCGTGTAACGCGTTGCCTGGATTGCCGCCGCGGCGCGGGCGGAGCAGTCGATACGCGCCGACCATCCACGAGACAGCTCTCGCGATACGACGAGACGATATTGGAGACAACATGGAGCTTTCCGTCATCGAATCGGTCACGGCGCGCCCTGACTACCAGCAGCTCGTGCGGGCACGGCGCCGCTTCAGCTTCATGCTGACGGCGCTGATGATCGCCACGTACTACGGCTTCATCCTGCTCGTCGCGCTCGCGCCGCACGTGCTCGCCGCGCCGCTGTACCGCGGCGCGACGACGACGGTCGGGATCGCCGCGGGCGTCGCGATCATCCTCGTCGCGATCGGCCTGACCGCGTGCTACGTGCTGCGCGCGAACCGTGCGTTCGACCGCCGCGTCGACGCGATCCTGCAGCGTTCGTAACGGAGGCCGACATGCGATTCGTTTCGCGCGCGCTCGTCGCGCTGGCCGTTCTCGTTTCCTCCGCCGCCCGTGCGACCGGCGTCGCCGGGCCGATGCCCGACAAGGTCGAGCTGAACCCGGTCGCGATCGGGATGTTCTTCGCGTTCGTGTTCGCGACGCTCGCGCTCACGCGCTGGGCCGCGCGCCGCACGCGCTCGACACGCGACTTCTACACGGCCGGCGGCGGCATCACCGGGCTGCAGAACGGGCTCGCGATCGCGGGCGATTACATGTCGGCCGCGTCGTTCCTCGGGCTGTCCGGCATGGTGTTCATGTTCGGCTTCGACGGGCTGATCTATTCGATCGGCTTCCTGGTGGGCTGGCCGTTCGTGATGTTCCTGATCGCCGAACCGTTGCGCAACCTCGGCAAGTTCACGTTCGTCGACGTCGTCGCGTACCGCTTCGCGCAGCGGCCGATCCGGCTGCTGACGTCCGCGAACGCGCTGACGATCGTCGTGCTGTATCTCGTCGTGCAGATGGTCGGTGCGGGCAAGCTGATCCAGTTGCTGTTCGGGCTGTCGTACGGCACGGCCGAGCTGATCGTCGGCGTGTTGATGGTCGTCTACGTATTCTTCGGCGGGATGACCGCGACCACCTGGGTGCAGGTGATCAAGGCCGTGCTGCTGCTCTGCGGCGCGACGCTGCTCGCGTTGCTGGCGCTCGGCGAATTCGGCTTCGACATCGACGCGATGTTCCGCCGCGCGGTGGCCGTGCATCCGGGCGCGCTGTCGATCATGGGGCCGGGCAAGCTGATCCGCGATCCGGCCAATGCGCTGTCGCTCGGCATCGCGCTGATGTTCGGCACGGCCGGCTTCCCGCACATCCTGATGCGCTTCTTCACGGTGCCGAACGCGAAGGAGGCGCGCAAGTCGGTGCTCTACGCGACGGGCTTCATCGGCTATTTCTACCTGCTGACCTTCGTGATCGGCTTCTCGGCGATCGTGCTGCTCGCGCAGCATCCGGAATTCTTCCGGCTCGGCGCGAACGGCACGTTCAACCTGACGCACGACCTGCTCGGCGGCTCCAACATGGTCGCGGTGAAGCTCGCGCAGGCGGTCGGCGGCAACTGGTTCTACGGGTTCATCGCGGCCGTCACGTTCGCGACGATCCTCGCGGTGGTCGCCGGCCTCACGCTCGCGGGCGCGACGACGATCTCGCACGACCTGTACGCGCAGATGTGGGCGCGCGGCAAGCCCGACGAGCGGCTGGAAATGCGCATCTCGCGCGCGGCGACGATCGCGCTGTCGGCCGTCGCGATCGCGCTGTCGATCCTGTTCGAGCACGTGAACGTCGCGTTCATGGTCGGGCTCGTCGCGGCGGTGGCCGCGAGCGCGAATTTCCCGGTGCTCGCGATGTCGATCTTCTGGCGCGGGATGACGACGCGCGGCGCGGTGCTCGGCGGCGGCCTCGGCCTCGTGTCGGCGGTCGTGCTGACGGTGCTGTCGAAGTCGGTGTGGGTCGACGTGCTGCATCATGCGCACGCGCCGGTGTTCCTCGACAACCCAGCGCTCGTGTCGGTGCCGCTCGCGTTCGTCGGGATCGTCGTCGGCTCACTCGCGGATCGCGGCGAGCGCGCGCGCCGCGAGCGCGACGCGTTCGCGCGGCAGGAGTTCTACGCGCAGACGGGCGTGCTCGCGAGCCGGGCCGTGCAGCACTGATTCATCCGATGAAACAATGCGTCCGTCCGGATCGCCGGACGGATATTTTCCGGAAATCCGGAATCCCGGATTTCCTTGCCTGCCGCATTATGGGAAATACAATGAAAACAACGGCTTGAGGGGTTCCGGAAACCTGGCATCGACCTTGCAATATGAAAAGCGCGGCCATCCCCCGGCCCGACTATTAAACCAAGGAGACAATCGATGACCAGCGCCTTCCTCCCCTGTCGGATGTTCTGAGGCATCGCTTGTTGCGGCACGGCAGCCGCGCGGGCGAATGCCTTCTCCCCTGAGACATTCGCCTGCGCGCGTGACGCCGTTTCCACCGGCTCATCATCTACTTCAGCAGGAACCATCGTGAAGAAGAAACCCTTCTACAAAGTGCTCTATGTGCAGGTGATCTTCGCCATCATCGTCGGCGTGATCCTCGGCCACTACTACCCGGCGCTCGCCACCGACATGAAGCCGCTCGGCGACGGGTTCATCAAGCTGATCAAGATGGTGATCGGCCCGATCATCTTCTGTACGGTCGTCACCGGCATCGCCGGCATGGAGGACATGAAGAAGGTCGGCCGCGTCGGCGGCAAGGCGCTGCTGTACTTTGAGATCGTGTCGACCTTCGCGCTGGTGCTCGGCCTCGCGGCCACGCACCTGCTGCGTCCGGGCGTCGGCTTCAACATCGATCCGGCGACGCTGAACGGCAAGGAAGTCGCGTCGTACGCGGCGAAGGCGCACGGGCAGTCGACCGTCGACTTCCTGATGCACATCATCCCGAACACGATGGTCGACGCGTTCGCGCAGGGCGAAATCCTGCAGATCCTGCTGATCGCGCTGCTGTTCGGCAGCGTGCTCGCGCACCTCGGCGAGCGCGGCAAGGTCGTGACCGACTTCATCGACGGCCTGACGCGCGTGCTGTTCGGCATCGTGCACATCGTCACGAAGCTGGCCCCGATCGGCGCGTTCGGCGCGATGGCGTTCACGATCGGCAAGTACGGCGTCGGCTCGCTGGTGCCGCTGCTCAAGCTGATCGGCACGTTCTACCTGACGTCGGTCGTGTTCGTGCTCGTCGTGCTCGGCGCGATCGCGCGCTTCACCGGCTTCTCGATCATCCGCTTCGTGTCGTACATCAAGGAGGAGCTGCTGATCGTGCTCGGCACGAGCTCGTCGGAAGCCGCGCTGCCGCAGTTGATGGAAAAGCTCGAGAAGGCGGGCTGCTCGCGTTCGGTCGTCGGCCTCGTCGTGCCGACCGGCTATTCGTTCAACCTCGACGGCACCAACATCTACATGACGATGGCCGTGCTGTTCATCGCGCAGGCGACCAACATCGAGCTGACGTGGATGCAGCAGCTCACGCTGCTGGCCGTCGCGATGCTGACGTCGAAGGGCGCGAGCGGCGTGACCGGTGCGGGCTTCATCACGCTCGCCGCGACGCTGGCCGTCGTGCCGACGATCCCGCTGTCGGGCATGGTGCTGATCCTCGGCATCGACCGCTTCATGAGCGAATGCCGCGCGCTGACGAACATCGTCGGCAACGGCGTGGCAACCGTCGTCGTGTCGGCGTGGGAGAAGGAGCTCGACCGCAACAAGCTGCGCCAGGCGCTGAAGGGCGGCGCCGAAGTCGCGCCGACCGAGACGGCCGGCGTCTGACGCGATGAACGAGCAGGCGGCGGCACGGCCCGCCGGCCGTGCGGCCCGCGGCGGCCGGGGCATCGGGGCAGAGGCCTATGACACAATAGGCGATCCGCATCGCCAGGAAGCCTCGACCGTGACGCGCCGCCTGCTCATCCTCGTCGTGCTCGCCGCCGCGCTCGTCGCGGCGTGCGCGCTCACGTGGACGATCACGTGGCAGCGCGGCGTCGCCGAGCTGCAGCGCAATGCCGCGGTACGCGTCGAGCGCACCACCAACGCGCTCAAGAGCACGCTCGACCGCTATGAATCGCTGCCTTATCTGCTTGGCAGCCATCCGTACGTGCAGGATCTGCTTGCCGAGCCGAAGCGCGGCGACTACACCGCCCGCGTCAACCGCTATCTCGAAGACCTCAACGAACACGCGCACGCGACCGTCACCTACGTGATCGGCGCGGACGGCCTGTGCGTCGCCGCCAGCAACTGGCGCGCACCCGACAGCTTCGTCGGGATCGAATACCGTTTCCGCCCGTATTTCCTCGATGCGATGAACGGCCGGGTCGGCCGCTTCTTCGGGATCGGCACGATCTCGCGCGATCCCGGCTACTACATCTCGCAGCCCGTGTGGCGCGACGGCAAGATCGCGGGCGTCGTCGTCGTGAAGCTCAATCTCGAATGGTTCCAAGGCGCCGACGCGTCCGAGCCGCTCGTCGTCGTGGACGATCACGGCGTCGTGTTCCTGTCGTCCGTGCCCGCGTGGAAGTACCACACGCTGCGCCCGCTCACGGGGCCCGTCGCCGCGTCGATCTACGAAACGCGCCAGTACGCGCAGCAACCGGTCACGCCGCTGCCGCTGCGTGTCGAGCAGACGCTTGGCGCCGATGCGGAGATCGTGCGCCTCGGTGCCGGCCGGCGCGCGCCGCGCTTTCTCGCCAGCAAGCGCCGGATCGGCGAGCCCGACTGGCTGCTCGTCACGCTCGCGCCGATCGCGCCGATCGATGCCGATGCGCGCAACGCCACGATCGTCACCGGCTTCGGCTTCGTGTCGGTCGCGCTGCTCGCGTTCTACTGGCGGATGCGCCGCGCCCGCGTGCGCGAGATGATCCGCGGCCGCGCGCTGCTGCAGCAGGCGTACGCGGAACTGAACCGGCGCGTCGAGGAGCGCACGGCCGACCTGTCTGAAGCGAACGAGCGATTGCAGAAGGAAGTCGGCGACCGGATCCGCGCGGAGCAGGAACTGCGCGCCGCGCACGACGAACTGATCCAGGCGAGCAAGCTCGCCGCGCTCGGCCAGATGGCGGCCGGCATCACGCATGAACTGAACCAGCCGCTCGCGGCGCTGCGCAGCTTCTCGGACAACACGCGCGTGCTGCTCGATCGCGGCGAGCAGGCCGCCGCGCGCGAGAATCTCGAGGCGATCGCCGCGCTCACCGAGCGGATGGGCAAGATCACCAACCAGCTGAAGCTGTTCGTCGGCCGCGCGAAGCCGCGCAACGAGCAGGCGCTCGTCGTGCGCGCGCTGCGCAGCGTGCTGTCGCTGCTCGACGAGCGCCTGCGCGGCGTCGCGCTCACGCTGACGCTGCACGACGCGACCGTCTCGCCCGCGCACGACGCGCCGCTCGATCTGGCGCGCGACTATCCCGAACTCGTCGCGCGCTGCGAGGACCTGCGCCTCGAACAGGTGCTGATCAACCTGCTCGGCAACGCGCTCGACGCGGTGGCCGGCGTCGCGGCGCCGGCCATCGAGGTCACGATCGCGGTGTCGGCCGCGACGCTCGCGGTCGAGGTGCGCGACAACGGCTGCGGCATCGCGCCCGATTTGTTGCCGCGCCTGTTCGAGCCGTTCTTCACGACCAAGGAAATGGGGCGCGGGCTCGGGCTCGGTCTCGCGATCTCGTCGTCGATCGCGAGCGACGCGGGCGGCGCGCTGACCGCACGCAACGCACCGTCGGGCGGCGCGCTGTTCGTCTTGACGCTGCGGCGCGCCCGCACGCATCATCCGGACTCCGTGTCCGAGCCGGCGGGCTCGCATTAGCGTGAGCAGGCCGGTCGGCGAACGACCGGCATCAACGAGATGCCGCGCGCGCCGCGCGGCTTGTCAGGAGCGAGTGAGTACGATGGCCAACCGGCTGCAAGTGATCTATATCGAAGACGATGCGCTCGTGCGCCGGGCGAGCGTGCAGAGCCTTCAACTGGCGGGCTTCGACGTCGCCGGCTTCGAGTCGGCCGAAGCGGCCGAGAAGGCGATCGTCGCGGATACCGCCGGCGCGATCGTCAGCGACATCCGGCTGCCCGGCGCGAGCGGGCTCGACGTGCTCGCGCAGTGCCGCGAGCGCGTGCCCGACGTGCCGGTGATTCTCGTCACCGGTCACGGCGACATCTCGATGGCCGTGCAGGCGATGCGCGACGGCGCCTACGACTTCATCGAAAAGCCGTTCGCGGCCGAGCGCCTGATCGAGACGGTGCGCCGCGCGCTCGAGCGCCGCGAACTCGTGCTCGAGAACCATGCGCTGCGGCGCGAGCTGGCCGGGCAGAACGTCGTCGCGCCGCGCATCATCGGCCGCAGCCCCGCGATCGAGCAGGTGCGCAAGCTGATCGCGAACGTCGCGCCGACCGACGCGTCGGTCCTGATCAATGGCGACACGGGCGCCGGCAAGGAGCTGATCGCACGCAGCCTGCACGAGTTGTCGCCGCGCCGCGACAAGCCGTTCATCGCCGTGAACTGCGGCGCGCTGCCCGAGCCGATGTTCGAGTCGGAGATGTTCGGCTACGAGCCCGGCGCGTTCACCGGCGCCGCGAAGCGGCGCGTCGGCAAGCTCGAATACGCGTCCGGCGGCACGCTGTTCCTCGACGAAATCGAAAGCATGCCGCTCGCGTTGCAGGTGAAGCTGCTGCGCGTGCTGCAGGACGGCGTGCTGGAGCGGCTCGGCTCGAACCAGCCGATCCGCGTGAACTGCCGCGTGGTCGCCGCCGCGAAGGGCGACATGAGCGAGCTCGTCGCGGCCGGCACGTTCCGGCGCGACCTGCTGTACCGGCTCAACGTCGTGACGATCGCGTTGCCGCCGCTCGCCGAGCGCCGCGAGGACATCGTGCCGCTGTTCGAACACTTCATGCTCGATGCGGCCGTGCGCTACGGCCGGCCCGCGCCGGTGCTGACCGACCGGCAGCGCGCGAGCCTGATGCAGCGCGACTGGCCGGGCAACGTGCGCGAGCTGCGCAACGCCGCCGACCGCTTCGTGCTCGGCGTGGCCGACGTGCCGCAGCAAACGGGCGCCGCCGACGACGCCGACAACGACCAGACGCTGAAGGAGCGCATCGAGCAATTCGAGCGCGCGGTGATCGCCCAGGCGCTGAACCAGACGGGCGGCGCGGTCGCGGCAACGGCCGACCGGCTGCATGTCGGCAAGGCGACGCTGTACGAGAAGATGAAGCGTTACGGGCTGTCGGCGAAAGGCGAAACCGAGCGCTGAAAAGCAAACGGACCGCGGAACCGGGGCGTCCGGTCATGCGGTCCGTTGCGTGCCGGAACGGCGCGGTGCGCGCGCCTTCCGGCCGGCTCGGGCGGCGCTCAGGCCGCGTTGCCGTCGAGCGCCTTCTTGAGCAGCGCGTCGAGCTCCGCGAATTGCGGCGCGCCGACGTAGCGCTTCAGGATCTTGCCGTCCTTGTCGACGACGAAGGTCGTCGGCGTGAGTTGCACGTTGCCGAACTGCTTCGCGACGCTGCCGTCGTCGAGCGCGACCTTGAACGGCAACTGGCGCGTCTGCGCGTAATTCGCGACGTACATCGGCGGATCGTAGTTCATCGCGACCGCGACGAATTCCAGCCCCTGACCCTTGAAGCGATTGTAGGTGTCGACCATCTGCGGCATTTCCTGCATGCAGGTCGCGCAGCTCGTCGCCCAGAAGTTCACGAGATAGACCTTGCCCTTCAGGTCGCCGGCGGTCGAGACCTTCTGGCCCGACAGCAGCGTGAAGGTCGCGTCCGGCACGCTGGACTTGCCGTTGAACGCGAAGAAGCCGGCGACGGCGATCGCCGCGGCGACGGCGGCCGCGGCGAGGTAGCGGACGGGGCCGGCACTGCGGCGGGTGGAAGGCGTGGTGTTCATCTGGTGCTCTCGGAGTCGATGACGCTGATCGACGCAAAGGACGTCGAAATTCGGCGCTCATTTTAGCGCGAATGCGGGGCGCGCACCGGCAGCCGCCGCGCATCCCGGTTTTCCGGTTCGACGGATAATGGTCGTTTTGCCTGCCGCGATCCACGCCATGCCGAAGGAAGTCATCGATTCGTTGTGCCCCCTTTTTCGCCCGCTGCGACACTTCGCCGCGCTGGCCTGCGTGAGCGCCGCGCTCGCCGCGTGCTCGCCGTCGTACGACTGGCGCACGCTGCACAACGACGCCGGCTACACGATCGACCTGCCGGCGAAGCCGACCGTCGAGGAGCAGCCGGTGGCGCTCGGCGGTACGTCGATGCCGATGCGGATGCAGGCCGCGCACGTCGACGGCGCGGTATTCGCGGTCGGCACGCTGACGTTGCCCGACGATCGCGACGACACACGCCGCGCGGCGCTCGAATTCCTGCGCGCGGGGCTGTCGCGCAATCTCGAAGGCGCGCCGCGGACGGCCGCGGTGCCCGTGCCGCTCGCGGCCGGCGGCGCCGTGAACGGGCTCGAACTGCGCATCGCGGGCGCCGCCGCCGGCGGCGATCGCGCGCGCAAGACGATCGTCGCGCGGCTCGCCGCGCGCGGCCGGCACGCGTACCAGGCCGTCGTGATCGCCGACGGGCCGCTCGCACAGGAGCAGCTCGATCAATTTTTCGGCTCGTTCAAACTCGATTGACGACGGCTGGCGAGGGCGCTCGGACACGCCGTGACAACTGAAAGTTCATTCGCAGCTTTCGACGCTAATCGCCGGATTTTGCGAGGGTTTTTCGGCTATCCACAGCGCATGTGGATAACTTTGTTGAAAAGTGGCGGGGATTTCCCGCGAAGCCGCGCGGGACGGCCTTCCGGCCCGTTTGGTCGCCCATCCTCCTTTTGAGAAAAATCAATCGAAACAACGGGATACGAATTCCGCCCGGCAAAGGCCGCGACGAGCCGCGATCCGGGGCCGGATTCGCGGAATTGTGTATAAGTCAAGTCTTGACAGCCTGATTTTGTCCTCCTGGGCCGCTCACGGCGCCGTCAACGCGCGCCGGTAGCGGATCGCCTCGGCGATCTGCGCGGCCGTCGGCAGCGGGTCGCCGGCCAGATCGGCGATCGTCCGTGCGACTTTCAGCACGCGGAAATACGCACGCGCCGACCAGCCGAAGCGCTCGCCGGCCTCGCGCAGCAGCCGCTCGCCTTCGTCGGTCGGCCGGCACAGGTCGTCGGTTTCGCGGCCGCTCAGCATGTGATTCGTCTTCCCCTGTCGCTCGAGCTGCAGCGCACGCGCCTGCGCGACCCGGGCCGCCACCGCCGCGCTCGGCTCGCCGGGCGCCGTCGCGCGGGTCGCGAGTTCGGCCGGCGACAGCGCGGGCAGGTCGATCTGGATGTCGATGCGGTCGAGCAGCGGCCCCGACAGCTTGCGCAGATAGCGGGCGGCCGCGTCCGGCGAGCAGCGGCAGCGCCCGGACGGATCGCCGTGCCAGCCGCACGGGCACGGGTTCATCGCGGCGATCAGCTGGCACGCGGCGGGGAAGTCGGCCTGCTGGGCCGCGCGCGAGATCGTGATGCGGCCGGCTTCGAGCGGCTCGCGCAGCATTTCCAGCACGTGCCGGTCGAATTCCGGCATTAGGTTATGTATTTTGTCTGTCTGTTTCATCGGACGCACTAGGTCATCTAATCTTTGGACTCTTGCTGCGCACGCTCTGGAGACGCCGAGAATGAAGATCCATTTGGTGCTATGTGATCCTCGCGAGGCAATTGCACGCTTGGCAGAGCTGGTTGATGCGACTGGCGTTGGCGCAATCCCATCATTTCAGTTCAAGGATCTTCCCGCACTGGCTGTCATCGTTGGTGAAGATGGTTTGCCGCACTGGCCTGCAACATTATATGTTTTGGATCAGGCACTAAATAGCAACAGCGTTACAGGAGATACTTCACGCACGTACGGAGAAGCTATCGTGTCATGGCTCCTGTATTTGCGTGCGGAGGAGAAGAATTTAGGCGATGCAACAGAGCAAGACGTCAAGCTCTATCGAAACAAGCTGATCAACGGTTCTTTGACAGAAGGACGCCCCCGATATGCCGCCTCCACCGTGAACATGAGGACAATGACAGCGGTCCGATTTCATATATGGGGCCAATTATCTCGACAGATGCCGAGCCCGCTTGGCGGGTGGGCCGTCCAGCGAGATCGTAGCCGCTTGTTACGTCGTTTCGCTGCATACGAACCGCATCGGAAGCGAATCGTTCAGGCCCCTGAAAGCAGGCTGCCCCGGATACTTGGAGCGCAACAGCTGCGCGTGCTTCTATCATGCGCCCCGCAACCGTATCGACTAATTTTCCGATGGGCTGTCTGTACTGGACTACGTCGCTTCGAACTGTGTGGACTTAGAAAAACTGATTTGCCATCAGGGAGCGCGAATACTTCAGCAATTGAGCAGTTCGACCTAGTCAGAAAAGGCGGTCGAACGGTAACGGTGTATGTCCCTTCAAGACTCATCGATGAAACCCGATGGTATGTGACGTCTGACAGGCCGAGGGCTGCGCCGACCTATGAATCTTTCATCTTTCTCAACGCACGTGGTCGAAGAATCGATCGAACTGCACTTTCAATGGCGTTTCGGCACGCAGCAGATGCGGCGGGAATCGATGCCACGTTACATCACCTACGACACACGTACGCTGTCACGACACTCAAATATCTCCAGGAGCGAGCGCATAACGGAGAATCAATCAATCCTCTGAAGACCCTTCAGATACTGCTTGGACACACCGCAATCGAAACGACGGAAATTTATCTCCGCGCACTGGATGCAAATTCGGTGGCGGTTCAGGAGGCGTTGGACTTTCTGTACGGAGGAACGTTGTGAACGATGCATCAAACCGTGCAGCTGCAGCATTTACCTTCGTGATCAGGGACCGCCAAGGCGTCGCTCGATCAATACTCAATTTTTCGGATCTGAATCTTTCTGATCGGATGACACGAGCGCTCCGAGCAGCATTCGAAATTGAATGTGGCCATCTGGCCGTCGAAACGCAACGGCAGGTGTGGCGCTGTTGCAAGAAGTTGTCTATGTTTATGCAGGATGAAGGTCTTGATAGAAAGATACCGCTCCCTTCCGATATGCTCCTGCGTTATCGACTTTGGCTCGAAAAAACTTCGCTATGTGACGCAACCAAACAAAGCATTCTTAACGTCGGTATTTCTATTGCAACTGCCAGCTCGAGGATTGACCCAGGGATAGTAACTGCGGGTTTCAGGCTCGATGTGAGAACTTTTGATCGAGGGGCTCCGAAGCCATCTCTAGCCCTATCCGAGCAGTCGATGAAGCGAGTGTTTCAAGCTTGCTATGAAGAGATTTCGGCGATCGAGAGTCGGCTCGCGACTGGGCGAGGTTTGTTGGCAAACGATTACCCAAGTGATGTCGACAAGATCCGCCGCGATGTTATGCGCAGCTTTGTAGCGCTAACGACTAACGGGTTTCCGAAGAGGCGTGACATTGTTGCCAAGGGAAAGGCTTTCACAAAACGGATCGATGAGTTTGGGGGAGTGCGCGCTATCGTAAGTCAGCTGCACGTAACAGCAAGAGATATATTGCCCTTCTATCTTGCTATTTTGGCACAAACAAGTGGAAATCCGATGGCCATTCTCGACATCGGACGTGACTGTACCCGTGAGCATCCGCTACGTGCCGATATTGCGTCAGTTGTTTGGTCAAAGCCTCGATCTCGGCGTGAGCAAAAAGCTGATTTTCCAGTTGCGCATCGATGGGCTGCGCCAAATTTAATTAAGCGTCTCAAAGAGCTCAATGATCCGCTACGCCCATGGGCTGGAGAACGATTCGGCGGAAAATTATTTTTAGCGTATTGCAATGGGAAAGTGGCAGTTCCGTGCATTCAGCTTTTCCATGTCATGCTCGACGATTTCATTCGAGATCATGCGCTCGAAAACTTCGACTTCAAGCAATTAAGAAAGACCGGGGCCACGATAATCTTTCGTGAGACAGGTGACGTTCGCGTTGTTAAGGAGAGACTAAATCACCGATCTACCTCCACGACTCGTCGATATATAGAAGAGCCACTGCAACGAGAGGTTCACGATCAACTCATTAATCGTTTTCAAGGGGAGTTGATATCGATGTCGGTGGGCGGCACGGGACACGCCTATGCGAACACCGAGACCGCCAGTATTCCGAAAAAACCTTCGCAAACGGTGTTCGGTTTCCTGTGCCGAGATCCTCTTGCAGGCTTGGCTACGGGGTCTGTTCGTGGACAGCCCTGTGAGCACTTCCAGCAGTGTGCGACTTGCCCTGGTGCAATAGTGCCGCTCGACGATCCGAAGATTGTTGCTAGGCTCCTGGATTCGTTGGATCAGCTCCGGATCAAACGTGCCGACGCGGAAGTGGAGGGATGGGGGAGGCGCTTTGATGTTTTGTACGGGGTGACAATATCCATTTTGCAAGACGAATTAATTCATAAAGTCAGCCCGGCCGTAATTAATGCCGCATCACATTTTCGACATGGCTGGCCATTGCCTCGGTTGGACTAATGATATGCGAAAACCCGATCTAATCAAGAGCGTTGATCGCTGGACTTGGCTCTTACAAAACGATAAATTATTAGAGGGGCCGGTGGTCATAAATTGGCGAAGCCTTGACATTCATTGTGATGCAAGTGCTTACCAGAGGCAAACAATTCGGACCAATGCAAAGGAATATCTGGAGGCGGTAATCGGCTGGAGAGAGGAGCGTCTAGGTGGCATTAGCGGGCGCTCTATAAGAAATCGATTCTCGAAGCTGCGTGGCCTCGTTAAATGGATGTCCAAGCGAAGGTTGTGGCGGTTTAGCGATCTGACTCCCGATCTGGTGAATGAATTCATGCGAAGCACGGTCGGACGGCAAGTAGGAATTCCGACAAAAAAGACCGTGCAGTCATGGTGCGCGTTGTTTACGGATATGTGGCTGGTTCGCGATCGCTGTCGAACCGGATTGCGTTTCGATCCGATGATGCACGATTCCTTCGGAAAGTGGCGTAATGTAGGGGCTCCGTTGTCGAAATGGGCGCCCCTGCGGGAACAATTTTCGGTGCCACTTATTAAAGATGCTATAGAGTGGACGGATCATATTGGTCCTACGCTCGTCCCAATTCTCGAAAAAATTTGGGATATGCATCACAAAACTGAATTTAAGTCGAAAGCAGATCTTAAAAAAATCTCGGATCGCTATCTCGCATCGATAGCAGAGACTGCCGATTTTCATGAATTGGCAAACGCGACAAGGATGCGGGATCGGCCGACGTTTGAGGTGGTTCGCGAGACACTGCGTTTAACGCTAGGAGCAATCGTCGTACAGGTGCTGTTTTTATGTGGACTTCGAGTGAGCGAGCTTGTCACTCTGAAGTGTGGGTGTTTGACGGAGCATACGCATTCCGATGGATATAGGTATATGTATATCGAAGGAACTGTTGCTAAATCAAATGGTAGACGCCACAAATGGATAGCGCCGGCGCCAGTCTGCAAATCTTTGCAACTGGCGGAGAAGATATTTTCATTTCTGGGAGAGCAAAGAAACGCGCTTCTTTTATCACCTGGTGGAAATGGATCTCTGCCGCGTAGAGCGCAATCGTTCCGTCGTATGAGCGAAGCCCACGCAGGGATTCTCCTGCGTAACTTTGCGAGATCCTCATGGCGTGAGTATCCATTTCCTGCCGGCGCAAGATTGCATCCACATCAAGGCAGAAAAACATTTGCGCGCTTTGCAGTTACTCGAGACAAACGAGCTTTAGAGGCGCTGGCGCAGCACTATGGGCATATCCACAGCGGAATCACCGATAAATCATATGTTGGGGTGGACATCGAGCTTGATGAGCTTCTTGATCGAGCTAATCAAGAGGATCTTGCATCACAGCTGATGGACCTTATTTCCGCTGCCGTAGTAGGAGGTAAAGCGGGAGCGTCGCTTATGTCTTTAAAAACGACGTACTATAAGAATAAATCATTTCGCGGGAAGCGCTCACTGAATTCACTGATCGAAAGGATGATAGCGGATGGCATAAAATTAGCGCCGTGCCATTGGGGCTATTGCGTATATGTCGAACAGCTTTCTGCGTGCCATGGAAATGAATTGGGACCCAATGAGATTGAGCGCTCGCCGGACGTTTGTGCGCGATGCAGCAATTTCGCGGTGACTGAAGTGCATCGACCATGGTGGGAGGCACGCTTTCGTGCGGATGAGGCATTCCTCCAAAAACAGTCGCTTCCGGAGCAGACGAGATCCTTCGTAGAGCAAAGGCTTGCTAGATCTGCCACGTTACTTCGTCAGATCAACACGAGTGTTTTGGATGTTGGAAATGACGGGGGTAAGCATGAATAACGACGAAATGCGTTTGTCGCCGATCACTCGTGCGGAGGCTGCTCTGGAGCATCTTGTCGCAGACGGATACGGCTCGATATCACTTTCACTGATTTGCAAATTGGCAAAAGTTAGTCGCGCGAGTATCTATGAAAATCATCCAGACTTTGTTGATCGTGTAAAATCCCTGCGCCAGCCTCGAAAATCGAGGCCGCAAAAACTTGATCCAGATTTGCAAAAGGTTATGGCAGAAAACGAGTCTCTTAAGCAACAAAACAAGGATCTTTTGTATCTTTGTGTTGAACTCAAATCGAGATTGATGAACCTGGAAGCTATCGGAAAATGATCGCGTGTCTGGAGGCATGATTTAACGCTGTATTCATTGAGGGGGTTCACCCTTGCTTACCAAGGTATTCTGGCCCCCCGTGTTGTGAATTATTTCACTAAGCAGACGATGTGCGCCTGGAATGCACAATAAATGACGACGAGCGCGATTGCGAGCAGTGTCGCCAAGAGGCTGAGTGGTATTTTGTCTCTAATTAGGGAGAAATTTTTCTGTTCGTCAATCCAATCAATTTGGTGCTCCCAGAAAAATTTGTAATGAGCATACCAGTTGCTGAAGGCTATTTGTTTGCTAATGCACAATTCATAGTATGTGCTTTCGATATCGGCGAGTTGCTTCTCATAGTTCGATAGATCCGGATCGGTCGTGGATTGAACGGTTCGATAAAGATTGCGCAGCCGGTTAAAAAGTTTCGTCAATTCAACGCCCGCGGTTTCGTAAGACGCCTTTTTTGCATCGTAAAATGTTATATAGAGTGCAATTATTCCGATGATGACAAAAGTCGCAGACAGAAATTTTGTCGATAGGCTGTCAAAAACGAGTGCGTAGATGCCGAAGGCAGTCGAAATGAATCCGATCCAACCTGGCGTTTTATCCACGAGATCAAATGTCGCAAAGTGCTTTTTTGCACCAAATCCCACGTTGTAACCTGTTGTTGCGATATTCTTTAAGAGCGCATCTTTTTGCATATATAACTCTTAGTAGGTTATGGGGACGTGAATCCGATCTTTCGCAATAACAACGCCATTTTTAACTGCATAGCATTCGACGATGTGGTCACCCGAAAAATCTGTCGACTCGCTAATGGAGTGTGTGCCGTCGTCCCGAGTAATCTGACCGCGAATGCAATCTCTTCTGATCGCTTCCGGCCCTCGATTTAATACTTTCCAGTAAATATCAAATTGACCTGGGATGTTGTGATCGGAAACAAAAAAGCGAAGCCGTTTTTGGACTCTGAGCGGAAGTCTCCGTCGGATCATTTCAGTGAGACGTGCTTCTCGGAAGCCATTCTGAGAGACGTCGCAGTCAATTTTGAGGGCGTGACGGATATCGATTGGCCGTTGTAGCTCAATATATTGTTCGGTGTTGCGTGCTGAGCCAAAAATTGCGGCCGCCTCGAGTGCGGCGACGGCCGCGCTCTTCTGCAGAGCAACGCGGGATGGGAAAGGCGAACCGAACACTTTTTTCCATTTTTCACATTGCTTTGGCAAATTTGTCTCTTCGATCGCTTTCAAGGAGAGGTCGTAAGAAATTTTGGCGCGTTTCTGAAATTTGTCTTTTACTTTGACCCGCTGTCCACTGCCGAGTGCGGCAAAATATTCCTGATCTGGAAGGTCGGATAGATAAAGAAAAAAGTCGCGACACATTTCATCGTAGTAAAGATAACTTTTTGTGTCGTAATCTTTTGTGCCCTTGAGGAAATTGTGGGCAAGTGTGTCAATTAATAGGCCGCCCATGCCCACGCCATGTTTATTTTTCCATGCGCGTGCCATTTTGCAAAGGCGTCTAAGGTTTTGATTTTTATTGTCGTCGAACTCCCGAATTGCCTTTATTTCATCACGGGGCTTTGTAATCTTCCAGCTGCCACCATCGTATGTGTCGGGATACTTGAAGCTGCCATCTTTTTGTTCAAATACAGGCTGAACTTCAACGTGGAAGTCTTTATACAGAACACGAACAACGAGGCGATCCACAAATACATCAGTTCGAGGATAGCGCGCCTTGATGGCATCTTTCGTGCGTGTTAGAAGGCGTGACTGACCATTGGTGTTGTTATATTCGTCCCATAATCCGGCGGGAACGATGTATAGCATGTCTAGATCGGAAATTCCGTGAATTGCCGTCCATCTTCCGTAAGATCCGACCTGAAGATTGTTGCTTGTTTTGGAGTCGATCTCTCGAAATTCACTATTTAGCGCACCAGTGATCTCTCCGTACCGCATCGAGATTTGATCGTCATTGTCGACGGCAAGATTTGCAACGAATTCCTTAAAAATATCTGCGGTGCTCAAAATCAACCCCTTGGTCTGGATGCCGCTAACGGCTTGTTATGGGTGCGCTGTTGATCTTGGCTATTTGTCAGCTGCGCTTATAGTATTCTGCCACCAAAATGACCTTTCGATTCGCGTACCGAACTGGTGTCGAGGCGGCGCTGTCCTCACCGAGGTGAGCGATGTGCCGCATGCCCGCTCGCGACACCAGTGATTTGAGCGGAAGAGGCGATTCTGTACCGGCGATACGTGGGGGCAGCCTTCCAGGCGACCTGATGGTCATCCAACCTTCGTTGAGTGGACGGACATCTGCCCTGGGACGAAACTGGGAAAGCTCCTCATTAAGGAAACGGGAAACGGGAGCTATAGTTCAGACGGCTTATGAACCGGGATTCCACGATGAACGTCCAGTCAGGGCTCCTCAGAGCCAAGCTTGCGCTTCGCATACGTACTGCTGCGCCGGCGGATTGGGGGGAGTTCTCACGTCTTTGGATGGCATTCAACGCAATTTATGGCGGAGAGCCTGACCAAAGGGAGCGTTCACGAGTGATGGCGGTGATTCGCAAACATATGAATGCGCGACAAGCTTTGGCGGTGTTGCGTCAGATCACTCGATCAGTGGACAGATTACTCGAAGTGCCGCCTGGGAATATGCTGCTTGAGCACGAGGATCCGAATTTTCGCGCCACTGCTCAGCGGTACGCTGCGATATACCGCAACAAGAAAGAACGGTCTGTCAGTCGATTGGCCGCAGTCGCGGCAATACTTTACCAGGTGCGTTGCAATCTCATCCATGGTTCAAAGGATCCTTACGTTGAACGAGACCGACTGCTGGTCACCGAGAGCCTCGCGATATTGAACATACTTGTTCCGGCGTTGGAGCAGGCATGTTTGGCTGCAGCCTAGTTTGACGGTCTAGCAGCTGGTAGTGTTGGGCGCTCTCGTACTGCGTAGATGCGAAACGGAAGGCAGCCTTGATCCAACGAGGCCAGCTTTCAGGAACGGTGGCGAAACTCGGAACTGTAGCGGTGGCCTCCGTGGTGGGAGCAAGTTCTACCCTGATCCACGGCGCATACCGGAACATCGGTGAAGCCATGTGGGTCTTGTTCGGACATGCAGTCCACCAGCAGTGTGATGCGCTAAGACTGCTGAGTCGAATATCGGGCGTGTCGCAATCTGATGGTGGCGAGTGAGGAGTTCATGAGCGAAAAGCAGATCATCATTATCGACTGTCCGCGGTGTGAGGTTCGCGTGAAGTCTGAGGCGGCGGCTTGGGTCGGAGATGCGGACGACTGCGCATATGTCCTCGTCGAGTGTCCTTCTTGTCAACAAGCGCTGTTCGGAACGACGTCTATCTTCAGAGATCAGCTCGGAAATTGGGCATGGGATACGGCTGAGCGGTTGTGGCCGGCGCCCTCAATGGCTGTCCTAGGCCCATCGGTACCCGAGGCGGCACGACGTGATGTGAGCGCCGCTCAAAAATGCTTCGGACACGGAATCTATCCTGCTGCCGCTGTCATGTGTGGCCGTGCGCTTGAGCGACTCATCCACGCAAAAACTGGCAAGTCTCAGATGCTTGCCAGGGGGCTAGCCGAATTGAAGTCACAGGGCGTCATTGACCAGCGTCTTCATGAATGGGCAGACGCTCTGCGTGTCGAGCGGAATATCGGAGCGCACGCATCTGATGTCGAAACTACGAAAGAAGACGCACAAGATATCATCGACTTTACGGTGGCGATCTTCGACTATGTGTACACGCTGGCGGAAAAGTACGAAAAGTATCGACGTCGCAAGGCGCCGGCCGACAGACTGCCGGACCTTTCTTAACGTGAACGAGGTTCCGCTAGCGCTTTAAGGGCCCTCGACGCGGGAGCGGCCGGATGAGTTGCGTGTTTCGTCTTGGGAATGGTGATACGATGTATTCCAATCTCCAGTGACGTTGATCAAGCGTTTGGCACGCAACGTAGGGTTTGGTGTGGCCTCCAATGCGTCGCACTGGTTCAGATTCATGAAAGAAAACAGGGAGCGGAGCATATTGGTCTGGACGTCGTTCCGCAGCATGCTTCCGCCCCGCCTCTTCAAAAGTCGGCGTAAGCCGTGGGCTTTGGTCTTCTACTACCTTCTGACCGATAGTCGTATCGGATTGCGATTTCACCGTCGCGTTGCGCGCGCCGATGCACAATTTGGGTTTGCCGAATCGGCTACGAGGTGTACATGACCGACCCTAGAAAGGCTGGCGGTTTGGGCTCACCATCGAGGAACTCACTTCCACCAGGGGTTCCGCCTGCCGTCGTAGAAATGCTTGCGGCGCAGGTTCAAAGGATGGTTGAAGAGTCAGGGAGTCCGGATGGCTTTGACGCAGCGTCGTGGCTCAACGACTGGCTTCACTCACCATTTCCGGCACTCGGTGGAGATTGCCCGGTCGACCACCTTCACACTCCCGAGGGTGTCGATCTAATTTCGAGAATGCTGGCGAGCGCCCAAACGGGGGCTTACTGGTGAGCCCTTTAGGCAGCTGTGCTGCACCGCCACCGCGCCTCGGGTGCTCGTCGAGTGTCGAGCACTTTCAGCATGGCAGTCGCCGAGCCTGAGCCAGTACGCCAGCGCGGAGTTAAAAAACACCTGGATAGGATCGGCACCGCCAGCAGCGCGATCACCAGCGGCTGATTCAAGATCGTTTCGCCCTGGAACGCGAACAGCAGCATGAGTGTGGCCAGCAGCGCGGCGATTGACCACGGGCCAATTTTCGCCATCGCGGCATCGAGTGTCGCTTGTCTCTTCGCAAGCAGCACCTTGCGCCAGACCTGCGCGAGAACCACCGGGATGACGATATAAAGCATGACCGACGTGAGCAGCGTCGCCCACGGCACCGTGATCGCAGACTGGAGCCCCAAGCCGACGAGGCGGCTCATACGGCTCTCGAAGTATGTCCAAAACAGAAGTACGACAGATGCTCGGGGAGACGTTCCGCGGGTAAGCCAGTTCCGCTCCACTGATACCAGGGGAAGGCGGCGCCACTCTCGCCCCAAAAGAGCCAAAAACTAGTAGTCCTCGCGGCGGCGCAACAAGCGGATCGGCAGACAAGGGGCTGCGCTCGAAGGCCATTCATGAGCTTGCGCCGCGCATGCAGAAAATCGGACGGACCATGTCGGGCTGGCCGCGGGGATTCGAGGAATTGGTCAATGCGAAACGGCAATATTGACCTCGGCCGGGGTCGATCCTAACTTCGGCCCGAAGCGTTGAGGACATCTCCTTGCGTTTGTTCACGGAGTTGCCGGAGCCACCGTTTGCATTCCTTCATCGCGCATTGGTCGACGCAATAGGTGGCCAAGTGGTGCGGGCCGTGTGACAGGTGTTCTCAATGAACCGTGGCGATCCGATTCGCATCGGATCGCTGCCATGCTGCCGTTCGCGACCGAATCGGACGCGAAGATCAGCCGTTATCTTGGACACGCTAACCCCTCAACACTGGGCCGCTTCCGAGAGGGGCATTCGTTCCTCGACAGCGGGTCCCTGGCTCGCTGGGGCGCTTCGAGATCTAGGCAATCGCTCTGCCTAATCTCCACCGGGTAATAACCGGTGAGGCGAGCCCTTACTTCCAACCACAAACTCGAGGACGCAGGAACTGGACGCGCTGTGCGTGCTAGCGCGCAGCGAAGCCGTGCGCCCCGCGATGGGTTGAGATTGGGACATTTTATAGGGCCCACTGGTCTGTCCAGCCGAAACTGCAACGCAATGTTCTTCGGATGAGGAGGGTTCAAGGTGGCGGGTCTGTATTGGGCAGATGGGGGACGGCCGGCCTACTTGCCGAGGCGCCTTTGCATATCAGCCGTGATCACGGCGATTGATCCGAAGAACTTCGTCCAGCGTGCCCCTTATTGCATTTCGCCGTCGTCAGAAGTTGAGCGAAGTCGAGTTGGCTCGGCGTCTCCGCTTGGCTCGCCAGTACGTCGGAACGCTAGGGAGTCGCAATAATTAAGTCTCAAAGATATGGCAATTATGCCTGCCGGATGCAAAAAAGACACACGATGAATAACGCTTATACAAGAATTTCATCTACCGAGTCTATGGTCGGTCCGTTACTATGGGGTCGCCGCACTGCCCAATCGGTTTGGGTGTTGTGCAAAAAAATGATTAATGGATACTTTTGTACTCGAATTTTGGTCAATCGGGTCAGCGCTAAGGTTAGGCGGAATTCGCCGCCACTTGGATGGTGTCGGGAACATCTCATTAATTGGTGTCAGTTAGGAAGTATATTTCGCGAATTGTGATGTTCGGAGTTTTATTGTTTCGTGTGGTTCGGTAATTAAAAAATTGACGTGGCTTTATTGATAAATATTTTCAATGGCCTGCGCCGTGATGGGTTACACGACTTGGTTGAAAAGAAATGTCTGTAAGGACTGTAATAGGCCGACAGCGTAGCTTGTTGGTTTTGTGCATGCTGCATAAACGCAATGCAAATCGAGTCATTACATTCCAAAGATTGTGTTGTGTAGCGAACTGGCCAGAGTATGAGGTTCCAGCCGGGTCGTCCGACATTGTCTGGCTATATCCGGTGGTTGGTGCTAGCGACGTGCCGATTTTGACGTGCATGCGCCAAGACGTCGGTGAGCCCTCTCTGGTTGCGGTTACGGGAACGGAGTGGCAGACCGACCAGCCATTCACGCCTGATGGCATCTATGGCGGAGGATGCGTCAGATGATGACGCAGTGTGCGGCGGTGCAACCTGTGGCCCCGCAATGCATGACGGCAGCGCGCAGTTGTGATTCGGGCCCCCAAGGCAGCGAGATCGGCATCAGGAGCGATCTTGGACGAGGGGCTGGTTTGCCAGGCTGTCACGGTGGCCAAGTTGCGTGAGTCGCGACGGCGACGAGGGGTTTCACGGTGTTGCTGGTGCGCGCCACGAGAACGTGTCATCCCTATTGGCCCGGCAGTCGGACATCGGCATTGCGATGTTCAACGGGATGTTAGGTGCCGTACGACTGGAGTCTGTTCGCTGTTAGGTACGTATCACGAAAAAATGGGTAAGGGAGATGTTGCTGTCGTCTCCAGCACCAACGCCATTGATCATCCCAATTCACACCGTGATTGGGAATGTATAGCGCAACCAGCCACTGGAGGACGATATGCGAATTGGTGTACCGAAGGAGATCAAGAGCCACGAATATCGTGTCGGGATGACGCCGGTCGCCGTGCGTGAAGCGACGACCCGAGGACATCAGGTCATTGTCGAAACGCAGGCGGGTCATGGGATCGGCGCCACCGACGATGATTATCTTGCCGCAGGGGCGCGGATCGGCTCCAGCGGGGAAGAAATCTTCGGCAGCGCCGACTTGATCGTCAAGGTAAAGGAGCCGCAGGAGAGTGAACGGGCTAGGTTCGCGCCTCATCACATGGTGTTTTGTTACTTGCATCTGGCTGCAGATCGGGAACTGTCGATGAGCTTGGCTGCCAGCGGCGCAACGTGCCTTGCGTATGAGACGGTGACCTCGGACGATGGGGGGCTACCGTTGCTTGCCGGTGGCTCGGAAGTGGCCGGACGCATGTCCATCCAGGTTGGCGCACGCGCGCTGGAGCGGGCGAACGGCGGCCGGGGTTTACTCCTGGGCGGCGTGCCTGGTGTCGAACCTGCCACGGTAGTGGTGCTGGGAGGAGGGGTGGTTGGTGCGAATGCGACCGCCATGGCAATCGGTATTGGCGCGAGAGTGGTCGTTATCGATCGATCACTTGACGTGTTGCGACGGCTCACGGTGCAGTTCGGTAGCCGAATCGAGACGGTCTATTCGACTCAGGACGCGATCATCCGTCACTTGCGCGATGCGGACTTGGTGATCGGCGGCGTGCTTACGCCGGGAGCCGCGTCACCGAAGCTGGTGACGCGGGCGATGCTGAGTCAGATGAAACGGGGCGCGGTGCTGGTCGACGTGTCGATCGATCAGGGTGGCTGCTTCGAGACGTCCAGACCGACCACGCATGCAGAGCCAACTTATGTCGAGGATGGCATCGTGCATTACTGCGTGCCGAACATGCCCGGCGCGGTTCCACTGACCTCGACGTATGCATTGAGCAATGCCACCTTGCCTTTTGTTCTTCAGTTGGCTGATCTCGGTTTGAACGAGGCGCTACGGTCAAATCCCCATTTGATGAATGGTTTGAACATCACTCGCGGCAAGATCACCAACAGAGAGGTCGCGAAGTCGATCGGCCAACCATTTGTCGCGCCGGAGACCGCGCTGATTTGAGTGCTAAGCTGGACCCTGGGTTGACGGCGTATATTTATGCGTGCTCGACTGTCCAAGACAGTCGTCAACCATCCAGTCGGGTGATGTGAGGCGCGTTCCATTCCGCGCGCTGCAAATCGACATTACTCAGTTTCGCGAAGCAACGCTTCAGGGTGTCACTTCTCACCGAGAACACGCGATGCGCATTCCTTATGTCAGCAAGAACCTAGTAGCGTTGGCGGCAATCTGCTTGGCTGCACTGATGTTCGGTCTGGAGATATCAAGTGTGCCCGTCATCCTGCCCGCTCTTGAAACCGTATTGCACGGGGATTTCAAGGACATGCAATGGATAATGAACGCTTATACCATTGCCTGTACAACGGTTCTGATGGCGGTTGGGACCCTCGCCGATCGCTACGGGCGACGACGCGTCTTTGTCGTCAGCCTGCTGATCTTTGGCGTTACCTCGCTAGCGTGTGGATTGGCAACGAGCCCGTCCATCCTGATTGCAAGTCGGTTCTTGCAAGGCATGGGCGGGGGCGCGATGTTCATCTGCCTCGTGGCGATCCTATCGCATCAGTTTCAGGAGGGGCGAGAGCGCAGCCGAGCGTTCGCCGCGTGGGGGATCGTTTTCGGCATCGGCTTGGGTTTTGGGCCGATCATCGGCGCAGCGATTATCGCACTATCCAATTGGCAGTGGGTGTTCCTGATCCATGTTCCGCTGACGATTGTGACGCTGTGCCTGGTGTTCGGCGGCATGACGGAATCGCGGGATCCCGAAGCTAAACGCCTCGACGTACCAGGAATCATTGCACTTTCGTTGTCGGTGTTTGGATTGACCTATTACATCACGCAAGGATCCGACCTCGGCTTTTCGAGTCCGCCCTCGATCGCGATTCTTGCCGCAACGGCCGCAGGGTTCGCAATTTTCGTGCTGGTCGAGAAACTGTCTTCGCGGCCAATGTTTGACTTCTCGGTGTTCAAGATTCCCAACTTCTCGGGGGCGATCATGGGCTCCATGGGTATGAATTTTAGCTTCTGGCCATTCATGATCTACCTGCCCCTCTATTTTCAGGGCGCGCTGGGCTACAAAGCAGTTCCCGCCGGCCTTTCGCTGCTTGCCTATACGCTGCCTACCGTTCTAGTCCCCCCGCTGGCCGAGCATCTGTCTAGCAGCTATCAGCCACGCATCGTCATACCGTTTGGATTGTTCACGATCGGCCTCGGCTTCATGCTGATGTGGCTGGGTTGCGATGTGGATCACGCGAGTTGGCTGACGATGTTGCCCGGTTTGGCGCTGTCTGGTATTGGTTTGGGATTGACTATCACGCCGGTCACCAACACGACCACGGGGGCCGTACCCAGCAACCGTTCCGGCATGGCGTCAGGGATCGACATGAGCGCCCGCCTGATTTCGCTGGCCATCAATATTGCGCTGATGGGATTTATCTTGTTGAGCGGAACGCTGTCGTACCTGACGAACGCATTTTCCAAAACCTTGGGGTCGGCTCAATTGCGGCTACTCGCGGAGAAAGTGGCAGCCGGAGATTTTTCGTCGTTCGAGACGCGCTTTCCCGAACTGGCTCACCTGGATACGGGCGGTATCGTTCGCGCGGCCCTCGTGCACGGTTTCAGTCTTGTGTTGCTGTATGGGGCGATCGGTGTCTGGATCTTGGCGACGCTCAGCTTCGTGATCTTCAACACCGGAAAACGAACGGTTCAGGTTGCCTCGTGAACAATCGATCGAGTCGGCGGGTATGGCCGGCTTCGCAAGTTCCGAGTCCCACCTTCTTGAATGTCCGGCGCCTGACACATCACTTTTGATCACCGCTGAATCAGCAGTTACGTGATTCGGCCAAGGACAACATTCGTCGCCTGCGAAGGACTTGCAAATGTTCAGTCACGTCACCGTTGGTGTTAGCGACATCAATCGCGCGTCGTTATTCTACGATGCCCTTCTAACTCCGCTTGGCCTGAAGCGTCGACTAGTGATGCCCGACGGCGGGCCGGTCGCCGTTTGCTGGGTTGCGCAAGGCCGCCCGTTGCCACGCTTTTACGCATACTTGCCGTTTGACGGGCGGCCCGCCGGGGCCGGCAATGGAAGCATGGTTGCGTTCCTCGCCCCGTCGCGCGACGCGGTCGCGGCATCATTCGCTGCAGGTCTCGACGCGGGCGGAACTAGTGAAGGGGAACCCGGGCCGCGCCCTCGATATGGCGAGGGGTACTTTGGTGCGTATCTCCGTGATCCGGACGGTAACAAGATTCACATTGTTCATCGTAGTGATGTGACGTAGTCCTATCTGACAAGGTCCGTCGAATTGAGGGCTTGGGCGAGCGATTGCCACAACTTTCCCGAGACCGACAACGGGCCGACGTCGACCAATCATTCCCCACCCTTTTCCCGTTGGATCTGGAGACGAGCTCCCAATCGATGTTTTTCCACCGCGTACTGTCAAGACGTAGCAATGGTAAAGGCTAAACCTATTGCGGTTGGAGAAATAGTCGCGATCGCCTGCTCGGGGCTAACCACCCACATCAGGAGCCTCGTTACTTGATCTGCACATTGGACAGGAAATATCACTGCCTCAAGGTGAGGGAGTGCGAGCACAATTTCTCGCGCTTTATTCGGTGCTTCATTCAGTGCGGCGACTATGCCGTACCAACTCTTAGTTTGGAATATAGATTCGAGAATCGGCAACAGGAACCGCGGATATCGGCCCTGCCGCAGATCGAGAACTGATGTATCTACGTGTTTCCACCGACCAATTGAGTTTTTGGTGTTGGTCGCAGGATTCGAAAAATACGCAGTGATCTCGAAATAGGCAAACTGATGTGTCGGGACTCGGGAAGGGCCAGGTCGGTACCCGAGATCCGCGTCCGCCTTGACGAAGTCAAGTGCGGCACTACCATAGTACGCACAAAAACCGGGCAACTTCTTTCCAAACACTGGGGATAAATCGAGTCCCGCCCAGAAAGCAGGTTGATGCAGCATCACATGAAGTGGCCATCGGTACGTGCCATACAGGCGAACCTTCGTCTTTTCTGAATATTTCATTCGATTGTTGATCCTATCTTGATGAAATTTTTGCGATAGAAAAAATTCCGCTTTGCTGGGGCGATGTTGGCGCTCACTTCATCTTTTTAAACCAAAGAATCATGTGGTCAAATAGTGGGTATCAATATCGAAAGATAGCGTATCAATATTGGTGGAATAGAGGATGGAAGCACAAGGATTCTGATGATCTCAAGATTGCGTTTTTTTGCTATTTCTCGCAAGCGTATCTTGGAGTGAATCAGGATGCCCTGATGTCCGAGCCGGAATTCGATGACCACTCGGACAGTTCGCAGGCGACAGCGCTTGCGGCGTGGGGAAATGTCAAATGATCGCCACCACTGCGATCTGGTGCATATTATGGTCCCGCCAGGCGTGACGGTAGTGCGCCGCCCATTCGACTTTGGGGGCGACGAGGCAGCGAGGTCCGCATCTGGAGCGCTTCAGAGCCCGTTGTAACAAAATATCGATAGGTGTGCGCCAATGACGACTGCTTCGCTTACATATAATACGTTGGCGCCATTTGACAAGGAACGGAACGAATCCTCGTCGAGTTGACGAGGTGAGTGCTATCTGAGAATCAATATTCAAATTATCAGTCATGCTTGGAAAATATCGGGAATCCAGGCGAAAATGAGGCTGGATACTAGGGACAGTGTTGTTGTGTGTGCTGATAGGCGGATGTACATGCAATGAATAACGCTTATTCAAGAATTTCATCTACCGAGTTTGTGGAGGGTCTATTAGTATTAGTTCATCACATGGCCGGATAGACCTGCGCATTTTTGAAATGACTGTTTGATGGACAACGTTTCTCTAGACAGCCGATCAGGTGATCAAGGGGAAGCGTAGTGCGGCTGCATCTGGATACCGCCGCCATTGCTCGGAAAGTGGTCGAAGAAATTCCATTGGCTGTTGTCAATGCGCGAATCAAATTTATGATTTGCGAACTTTTTAGTTTCCGGAATTTATCTGGGCGCGGTAATTAATTATTTATATCGCATTTGTGCGTGCGATTTATGGGTGGTGCCGGTGATGTAATTATGCATCTCGATCGAAAGGAAGATTAAGGAGTTGTCCCTTGAATCCGAATCGCATTCTGTCGAATGAGCCGGCGATGCGCGCCGATGCGCGCGTCGTATCTGAAGTAACTGAGCCCCCCAGGCGCTCCGATGAGGTATTGGAAAATGCGGTAGACATTTGCCGGGCGATTTTGAATTCGGATGTTGATCCATATACTGCTTCCATACGTGCGGAGCGCTATATCCGGAAACAGCAGGCTGTAGTGATTGCCGATAAGAAGCGCTGGCCCGATGAACTCACGCACATGCCGAACGACGAGTTTGAGCAAGGTCTTGATGATCTGGCGACGGCGTGCGCACCATCTGAATGGCGAGTCGTGGATGGAACGGACGAAACCGTGAGGTTTGTCTTGAGTCAATGCGTTCCCCGTGAACTGCTGCGTGGAGCTCTACTGCAAAATTTCTGCAACGCGTCGAACTCTCATGAGGTGGTGGCGAGCCTCGTACACCGGATCCATGCGCTGCAGGTCGGTGAAGGTAAGGTTCAATCGAATTCCGCGAATCGATATCGGTTGCTGTTGTCCCAATATGGCCTCGATTTGCCCGACGTGTCGTCCGAGCGATTCTTCGCGTATCCGGATGTTATCCCATCGTCGTGGCACCTCCCGGCATACCAATTGAGCCTGTCCTTGTTTCCGAAGCGTTTCGAAGCTGAAATTTTTGGTGCGGCACTCTTTGATGCGTCGGAAATAATCGCGAGTCCGTTGCAGGCGCTAGCCGGAGATCGGCACACCGAAATTGGCCGTAGCCTCTACATTAAGCAGAAACTGTCGATCGAGGAGGAGTTGACCCGAATCATCAGAGAGGTGATCTCCCGTTCGTTGAGGCAGACTGTGGATGCTTGCCGTCCAGGTGATCGTGATGCCGTCGCGGCCGCCTATCGCTGGCGAATTCTGCTTGGATTTCGGACTTCGGCAATGCTTTCGATCGCATGGCGGGAAGATCTACAGGCACTGCTGAACAGCGATTACCTGGGGCCGAGGCATGCCATGGTTCGCTTGATTCAGCGCAAGGGCGTACATGCCGTTGGCTATCATGAAAGGCTGAAGGTCGGTGAAATTCCTTTCGATACCCTAATCGTTGACGATCCGGTGGCCTTCGTCCGTGGTCTCGAGCGCTCGCGTTGGATTGCGCCGGGGCATCCAGACAAAAGTTTGTTGATCACGAAGCTGATCGAATTCGGCGGACCGATGTTCCGGGTGTTCTCCGATCCGGAGATCGATACCATCCGGCGATGGATTGCTGCGATTCCTGCTGACCTCGGCAAGGGCCACGACGACGCACACTCGGTCGACATCCCGCTCGCGTGCCCGGCCCGCGGCTCCTCTTTGCATGTGCAGGGCAATATCGATGGTGGTGTCGACGTGGTTCAGATTGCCGATAAGGCTCGCTTTTCTCCGCGGACCCTGTACACGAAGCTTCTCAACCATGAGCACGATCCAGTCATTTATCGGGAAGCAAGGCAGTTCGTGAAGCTCTGGCTGGCCCGAAGCGGGGCGGACTTGACGCGTGACGAGGGAGCCATTCCGTTCGACGTCTATTCGCACGCAAAACTCCGGAATTGGTTCGACGATAAGGCCGCTTCGCAGTTGAAAAGCTACGAGGAATCGGAGCGAGCAATTCAGAAGACCCGCGAAGAAGTGATAGATGAGGCGCTGCAGCTGTGTCCGATGATCTTCATCGACGGGGCCTGGTTGCAGAAATGGGGCAATGCCGGGCTGGTGGAAACGGATATCGGATCGCACCTGTTCAAGATTTATGCGGACGAGATCGGCAATGGAAACTTCGCTTGGAATCATCCCAACATCTATCGGATGCTGATCGGTCAGATGGGGGTTGAGCTACCCGATTTCAGAACCAGAGAGTTCGCGGAATGGCAGGGTTTCCGGACATCCGCCTTCGAGGTACCGGTTTTCTGGCTGAGCATTTCCCTGTTTCCGCGAGCCTACCTTCCGGAGACGCTCGGCTTGAATCTCGCGATGGAGTTGTCCGGGGTGGGAGGTTCATACAAGACCGCGCATGACGAGCTTCGACATTATGGATTCAGCACGTTGTTCGTCGATCTGCACAACACCATCGACAACGTTTCAACCGGACATTCGGCGTTGGCACTGGAAGCCATTGCGTTGTATATGGATCAGGTGGCGCGGGATGGTGACGCGCGATCGGTCGCTGAGAGATGGCGCCGAGTCTGGACCGGATATCGCGCGTTGACGCCACGCGGAAGAAAATGGACAGAACTGTTTAAACCCGCTGTGTATGCCTATTGATTGCATTTCCCTACCACAAAAAAGGTCCTGCTCATGACTTCATATATCGTGGGGTTGTCCGCCTACTATCACGACAGCGCGGTTGCGCTGCTGGCCGACGGAGAGATCATAGGCGCAGCCCAAGAGGAGCGCTTCACGCGGATTAAACAGGACAAAAATTATCCCGCCAATGCACTAGAGTTTTGCCTTAAGCGCGCGAACATCTCCATTGATGAGGTGGAGAAAGTCTTCTATTACGAGAATCCGAAAAAGAAGTTGCGACGAATCATGTCGACATACCTCAATTTTGGGGTTGCAGGATACGGCTCATTTGTGTCCGAACTTCCGGCGTGGATCTTCGAAAAGTCCAACGTCAAGCGCACTTTGTCCCGGGAACTGCAGTCGCAATTCGGCTCGAACATGATTCTGCCGTCAATCGAATATATTGATCACCATATGTCGCATGCGGGGGCTGCTTTTTTCCCGAGTCCGTTTCCGCGTGCAGCCGTGATGTGCATTGACGGTGTCGGGGAATGGGCAACGACGTCGGCATGGGTCGGCGAGGGAAATACGATCAGACCGGTGTGGGACATCGAATTTCCCCATTCTCTTGGCCTGCTTTACTCCGCTATCACGTATTTCTGCGGTTTCAAGGTGGACTCCGGTGAATACAAACTGATGGGATTGGCGCCCTATGGCGAGCCTCGTTACGCGCAGGTCATCCGCGACAATCTCATCGACGTCAAGCCCGACGGCAGCTTTTGGATGAACATGGAGTATTTCGACTATGCAGTCGGAAGCAGCATGATTAATCAGAAATTCGAAGCCCTGTTTGGAGGACCTCGACGTAAGCCCGAGGCGTTAATTACCAAGCGGGAGTTCGATCTTGCCGCCTCTATTCAACTTGTGCTCGAAGAAACCCTGATTCTCCTGGCGAAATCCGTGAGGATGCAGACGGGCCAGAAGGCGCTCTGTCTTGCAGGTGGCGTTGCCCTGAATTGCGTGGCGAACGGGAAGTTATTGAAGACTCGGATCTTTGACGACATTTGGGTTCAGCCGGCAGCCGGTGACAGTGGCGGTGCGTTGGGGGCGGCGCTAGTCGGGTGGCATATGGGGAAGCAGCAGCCGCGCAGGCTTACCGGTCGTGATGCGATGCAATCTGCGCTACTGGGATCGAGCTACAGCAATGCTGAAATTGAGGCGGCATTGACTGCCTCCGGCGCTGTATTCCGATATGCGGAAGAAGATGAATTGTATGGCGAGGTCGCGGATCTTCTGGCGAAGGGTAATGTGGTCGGGTGGTTTCAGGGACAGATGGAATTCGGTCCACGGTCGCTAGGCGCGCGTGCGATTCTGGGTGATGCGCGCAATGTCACGATGCAGAGTGTCCTGAATCTGAAGATCAAGAATCGTGAGTCCTTCCGTCCGTTCGCTCCCGCGGTGCTGGAGGAACACGCGTCGCAGTGGTTTCAGACGGATCGGCCGAGTCCCTACATGCTATTCGTGGTGGGCGTCGAGGAGAAGCGCCGAAGGACGCTCTCCGAGCAGGAGAAAAATCTGGATGGGATCGAACTGCTCAAGTGCATCCGGTCGAGCATTCCCGCGGTGACGCACGTTGACTACTCCGCGCGGGTCCAGACTGTCGGGGCGCGCGACAACACACCATTCCGGAAACTGCTGGACGCGTTCTATCAGAAGACCGGATGCCCGGTGCTGGTGAACACTTCCTTCAACGTGCGCGGCGAACCCATCGTGGAGAGTCCCGAGAACGCCTATCTCTGCTTCATGAGGACGCAGATGGACTACTTGGTGATTGGACAATACATCCTGTCCAAGGTTGATCAAGCAGAGCTTGTCGAGGAGAAAGACTGGCGCGAGGAATTTGCACTGGATTGACCGGGATGTTTCCAGATCCGATAAATTTCAATCTTTAGGATGGGGATTCCACATGGTAGCTCTCAAAAATGTGATCCAGATGTTGGTGTTTTCTTTGATTTTCATTCTAATGGTGATGCCGGTTGGATTATTTGTGAGGCTAATTCGGGATCGTCACATGATTAAAATTCCGGTGTCACGTGAGACGTATTTCAATTTCAGGCGCTGAGTGATCGTAGGAAAATTGCGCGCGACAAATGCCGAATATTCTACTGGTCGATTTAATACCGTGATGAGGTAATCTTGAAAAAAATGACACCGGAACAGGCGCTGGAGGAAGTGTATCGTCTTACGCCGCAAATGAAGATTTATGACGAATTCATTTCCGATGTTCGTTGGCTTCCTTACACCATGTTTTTTCATCCCGCGAACTACCGATCGGATGTTGTCAATACCGATTCATTGGGGTTCCGAGACAGTCCCTGGAATGGTCGAAGTGTCAGCGTCGGAGAACTGCCGTCGACGGGATCGATCAATTTACTGGTTGGTGGCTCGAATGTGGTCGGGACAGGTGCCACACACGACGCCTTCACCACGTCGGCGTGTCTATCTGAGATCACGCGCGAAGCATGGCTGAACTTCGGCAGCCGTGGCTATAACGCCCTTCAGGAAGCGCTACTGTTCCTGATGCACCGTCACCGATTCGATCGACTCAACCATGTCGTCATCTTGAGCGGCATGAACACACTCACCCTCGAGGGTTTGCCGGACAGCCTGTCGTCTGATCATGGCCGTTTCTACTACTCGTATGAGTACAACCAGTACATGAGCAGGTACTCGCATGACCTGCGGCGCCGCAGTGGCGGTGCGTCGACAGCGCCCAAGAAAGGCGTACTTGGCAGGTTGACGAATATGCTCGGGGAGTACGTGGAAGATGGCGATCCGACTGGAACCATCATCGACGATCGAGACAGCCCCCCGGAAGAGCGGCTGCAGCGAGCGTCCGGGGAAATCGTGAAGTCAGTCGCTTTGTGGAAAGAACTACTGGCGCCGTTTGGCGTGTCGCCAGTCTTTGTGCTCCAGCCGCTGACGTATTGGAGCAAGGATTACATGACGCCATTCGAAGAGGAGATTTTCAATGCAATCGACAGTTGCCCAAACAACTTCTGGCGGCTGTTCGGGAAGATTCTGGGCAAAGAAGTGCATAGTCCGTTCTCGGCGCTGATCGAGAAGGGGTGTCGTGAAATAGGTGTCGAATACTTTGACATGAACGATCTGCTGAAGGGTTCACCGTTGGCTAGGCACGATTTGTTTGTCGATCGCGTTCATTGCACGGATGAGGGCTATGCTGAGATTGCCCGTCTAATCAATGACGTAATAGTCTCGTGAAATTATCGATCCGGAGTGAGATCATGAATCAACGCATCAATACCGATCGCCGTGCGATGGCCAGTGCGAAGAGTCGGAAACAGAATATCTTAATTGCCTTGATTAAAAAGATTTTTTCAAAAAAGAAGAAGAATAACAACTCTATCTATCCGTTGCGGTAGGGCGGTGACTAGTCGGCTGTCCTGTCAGCGGAATCGATCTCGTTATTTTAGGGGTGGCGGCATGAAGAAATTCGCTATTTTGAGTGATGGGTATGCCAGTTCAAGACTGAGGTTGGCGGGTTCAGACGTTGAAATCATTTCAGTCGATGACATTGTGAGGCGTGACCTCTCGTTCGGCGAGGATGACGTGCTGTACGTGCCGTCTGAGGATGGCTTGAACCTGGTCGCAGAACGTAGCGCGAATGAGTCGACCAAGAAGGCAATTCGTCTGTTCAAAGATAAGTTCGAGTTTCGCGGAAAGGTAGCGAAGCTGTTTCCTGATTTCCACTACTTTGATTGTCTTACCGACGAGATCGGAGCATTGGATTTGAATTTTGACGATGGCAGGAAGTACGTGATCAAGCCGCGGCGAGGATACTATGCGACAGGGGTGAGGGAGATCGACCACCGTAGCGATTTGAAGGCCGTGCAGCTGGAAATTCAGGCCGAATTGGCGGAGCGGGGGCGATATTACCCGGACAGCATGCTATCCGGCAGCTCGGTGATTGTCGAAGAGTTCATCGGAGAAGACATCAGGAACTCACTGTCGCTCGAATCCTGTGAGCTGGCTGCCGATCTCTTCTATGACCGCGAGGGTGTACCTCAAATTGTAGGCTTGTACCATCATCCGCATCCGACATGCAGTGCCTATTTTCACACATTGTACTACTCGAACGCGGAGATCGTACGGCGGTACGCGGGTAAGGTCATAGAGTTTTTCACCGCGCTCCAGGCACTGGGAATGGATCTTCGCTCTTTTCCGATGCACGCGGAATTCAAGGTGCACCGGAATACTCTGATCCCGATTGAGGTCAATCCGTATCGGTTCGGTGGCTATGGCTTAGCTGACCTCATGCATTATGTTGCGGGAATCAATCCCTATCGTGCCTTCTTTGAAAACGAACACCTCGTCGCGGACGAGGTGTGGGCGAATCAGCGTGACAGCTATGCTTGCGTGGTGGGTTATAACGGGCAAGATCTGGTGACGGCGAACCATGTGCCCGACCACGAAGCGTTCAAGGCATTCCTCGCGCCCGGCCTGTTGCACTATGAGCCGCTGGATCACACCAATTGCCCACTCTTCGGAATCTCGTACCTCAAGCGGCATCAGGCGGAAACGCTCAGGCCGATACTCGAGGTGGATTACAGACAGTTCTTTTCGCCAGCATCCGTGACAGTCAATTTGTAGGACGAGTGGTGGTCCGGTGTAGCGCTGGACGATGGGGTTGACGGATTCTTGAGGCGGCACATTCGAGCCGATCCGCCGCGACGGCCGGCAACCGGCAGTGACGGTATTGCATCTTTTTTCGACTATGAATCATCACGCACGTCGAGGACACCACTGATGACACACGTCTTTTACCGTTCACCTAAAACATGGATGCCGATGGCCGCTTCTGGTCAGGGAATCCACGTTACCGACGCATCTGGCCGCCGCTACCTCGACTCCTGTAGCGGCGTGGCGGTCACCAACCTGGGTTACAACCACACGCGTGTGATCGAGGCGCTTCAGCGTCAGGCGGCCAAGCTAGCCTATGTGTACGGCGGCGTGTTTCGAAACGAAGCGGCGGAGGAGCTGGCGACATTTTTGGTTGAACGCTCCCCCGGGCTGGACAAGGCTTACTTTCTCTGCAGCGGTTCGGAAATCGTTGAAATAGCGCTTAAGACCGCCCTACAGTACTTCGTGGAGCGCAATCAGCCGAGCAAGCGTCTGATGATCTCGCGCCGGCAAAATTACCACGGGAGCACGCTGGGTGTATTGAGCATCTCGGGGAATATTCAACGACGCGACATTTTCGATTCCGTCCTCTCCCGTGGGCATTTCGTGTCGTCGTGCTATGCGTACCGCAATCAATTTCCCGGCGAAAAGGAAGAGGATTACGCGCAACGCCTGGCGGACGAACTGGAGGAGAAGATTCTCGAGTTGGGCGAGGGCAATGTCGCCGCGTTTGTTGCTGAAACCGTGGTTGGCTCCACTTCAGGAGCGGTGCCTCCAGTTAAGAGTTACTTTCAGCGAATCCGTAAGGTGTGCGACAAGTACAACGTCCTATTGATACTCGACGAGGTGATGTGTGGCATGGGGCGCACAGGCTCGCTGTTTGCGTGCAGCCAGGATGATGTCAGACCCGACATCCTGACGATCGGTAAAGGACTTGCTGCCGGCTATCAGCCCATCTCCGCGATGCTAATCCGACAACAGATTTACGATGCCATCGATGCGGGATCGGGGGTGTTGAGGAACGGACAAACCTTCGCGTTTCATGCGACCGCTTGCGCGACGGCCCTGGAAGTGCAGCGGGTGATTGAGGATGAGAACCTGTTGGATGCAGTCCGGGAGAGAGGCGTGCAATTGCGACAGGCGTTGCACGATCAGTTTTGCGATCATCCCAATATAGGCGATATCCGAGGACGCGGACTGTTTCTCGGAGTGGAGTTAGTGAAAGACCGCGTGACCAAGGAGCCGCTTCCATTGGATCCGAATCGTAGCCTCAAGCTCCGCGCGTCTGCTCTGGAATCTGGGCTACTGTGTTATCCGCTGAGCGGCACCATTGACGGAAAGCTTGGCGAGCATGTGCTGTTCGCGCCACCGTTCATTGTCTCAGAAGACGAGATCGAGAAGATCGTGTCGATCTTCGCACGAGTTATCGGCAACGAGTTGTCCTGATGCCAAGTCGGTGCGCGTCATGCACACGCGCACCGACGTCATTCTGAGAGTTGACTATCCTGTCAATCATTCTGCTGGTTGATGGCAAGTGGAATGAATTTTGGTTCGAATCAGGAAGTGAGCATTGAAATTTAATTTACTAAAATTAATTGGCAGTGCATATTATTTAAATATAAAAGTTTATGTTTTATATTTTTCGTGAATTTGCAAGGAATTTATTGACCCGGGGGTGCATTTTATTCGTCTGGTCGGAATCAATGATCAGGCAGATGGTCGGAGCCTTCGAATATTGAGCATGAAAATGAACCTTGATAGACGTAAGTTTGACGGCTGGGCGTTGGAGATAGTCGATTTCGACCGCTTGCCGAGCGATGCGGGCTACATCTTTCGCAATGCGGGTGTCTGGTACGTCTGCTATCCGACGAGCGGTCAGCCGACCGACAGACAGACATTGTTGAGGGTCATCGACTGGCTGAGACGTGCCGGTCCCGACGTGCGCCTTGGACTGGAGGCCGTGCCAGAGCATAGTGGCGTTTCCAATGACGAAGCCCTAGGCGGGTTGCGATTGGAAGAGGAAACCGACATCGCGATTTCCCAAGTTTGCCACTGAGATAAGGGGAACCATATTGCGCTCTGAAACTGAAAGCCTCGAAGTGTGCGCTTCTATCGACGAAGTATGGGTCATCTCAAACGTGCTCTATTTCGATACACGTGAACGTGCGCTGAAGCGCGCGGACATTGAGATTTGTGACAACGATATCGTCGGAATCACAGCGCCAAGAACGTCATCGGCCTCGGTCAATATCGACGGAGGTGAGTTGGTGTGTCTGCCTGGTTTTGTGAACGGCTGCGTATCGACGGGACTCAATCGAGAGGACGGGGATGACGATCGCGCTGCACGACTGGATGATGCGCTGTCCCTTGCGGTGTCGAGTGGAGTTACGACCGTGGGGATGTTCAGCCACTGCGTGGAGGAGGAGACTGCCGCTATCGCGAAAGTCGGAGTGCGAGCGAGCCTGTATCGCGAATATATGGATGTCTGGCTGGGGCCGGAGCACCGACCCGTCGAGATGGATGTCCTCGGATGTCTGTCTGACTTCGAAAAGACGGTACGGCGCTTCGAAAGCTCGGTATTGGCGATTCAGCCTGCAATCGGCTCGCAACTAGCTGCGTCTACTCAGTTGTTAACTGCGCTGCACGATGCGGCCAAGAAGCGGCATGGAAGTTGGGTGATCCGGGTGGATGGGGGGGCGCCGTGGGTCGAATCATTCCGGGATGCGTATGGATGCTCGGGGCTGGCGCTGTTGCGCAGCCTAGATGTGGTGGACGAGCATGCTCTCATCGTGGCGACGGTGCCGATGCCGTCGCTTGAATGGAGACATCTGAGGAAGTGCCCTGCCAGTGTGGTCTATCCCGCCCACGAATTTGGTGCGAAGGTGGGCGAGAGTAGAGATATCGCGCGAATCGATATCGCCGGCCGAGCACAGGCGTCGCTGTGTTGGGAGCGAACTCCCCTGCTCGGGTCTGACGACCTGCGAGCTTGCTGCAGTTCTGAGCTCGCCGGTGAGGTCATCGACTTGCTAACCTGGAAAGGCGCGAAGGCACTAAATTTTCCGGAGACGGGGAGCGTTGCCGTCGGAAAGCGATCGGATCTGCTTTTGTACGATCGACGGTTGCTCCCCGAAAGAATCCCGGAACCCGGTGAGTGTGCTGCGATACTCGACATGATTCTGCGCTATTTGCCCCAAGGCGTACTGATAGACGGTCGCTGGGTGGTGCGTGATCCCGACTTGGTCAGAGGTGGCGCTAGTCGGCCGTCCGTGACCCCGCTAAGGCTTGCTCGGAGCGAGGTGGCGGTGGCGTCGGAGTTTGCGGGGTGTAATAGCGGCGATCCGGCCTCAGTTTCACATGCAGCACGTCACGCAGGTCAGTTGTCTTGATGCGTGTGCCTCGCGGACATCGTTTCAACTGATATGACTTTCCGCGTCAACCGAAGCGACCGGTTTTCGGGGTTCCGTGGACGTTCGAATTTCCTGAGGGCGACGTAGCAGTAACGACGACGGTGGATCACACTGATATGCGCGGGTTGGGTACCGCATTACAGAGGTCCGTCTCATGAGCCTGCCGCTCTCTAATGGCGCAAATTGGACATACCTTGCCTTGCCTGTTGCCTAGTTGAACCGCGGGTTGCTCGAGTACCGGGCTACGCCGCCTTCAGGAAACTCTCCGTGATGATGCCCATCAATTTGCAAATCCTCGTTGGCGTATCAGACACTGCGCGGGGACGTCACCGTCATTGCGAGACGAGCGATGTCCCAAATAGAGCCAACCAGTTCGCGCGCGACGGCGACGATCGTGATGCCGGCGTTCTTGCCGCGCGCTGCCAGCTTGCGGTACCGCTGGGATAACCGAACCTGGGCGTCCCAGGCACGGTCGATAACCACTTTTGGTAGTCCCTCATGTCGACGTTGAATCTGCGGCCCGACGCGAGCTGCATGCCGGTAACTCCAGGCGGCCTCGACCAGCAACTTACGGGCGTAGCTGTTGCCGGTTTTGGTGATGGCTCCCTGGCGTCGCTTGCCGCCGGACGAGTGTTCGGATGGCGTCACGCCGAACCATGCCATGAGCTGACGCGGATGCATAAATCGCGATAGATCGCCAAGTTCCGACACCATGCCAACAGCGGTCAGAAACTGCACGCCCCGCATGGCCTGCAATGCCTGTATGACGGGGTAGAAACGCCAGTCAACGACAGCTTCGCGCAACGCCGCTTCCAGACGATCACATTGGGCAAGCCGATCGTCGATCGTGCGCCGGTGTTCCTCGAATGCCAGTTGCTGCCACGCGTTGCCGAACGAGTAGCAACTGATCCAGCGCTTGTGTGCTTCACTCCAGTCGGCTCGCCCCGTATAGCGCACCCCGTGCGCGAGCAGAAACGACTTCAAACGCTGCTTTGCCTGACGCAGCTCCTCTCGGACGCTCGCCCATGCTCGTGCCAGATCCCGAAAAGCTTCGTCTTCGACCGTCGGCACATGCACGGCCGACAGATCGTCGGCACGCAGTGCACGCACAAGCTTCATCGCATCACGGCGATCCGTCTTGACGCGATCGCCAGGTTTGCGGGGTATCAGCGACGGCGCGCACACCATGCACTCGAAGTCGCGCTCCACGAGCTGCCGATACAGGCCATAGCCACACGGACCGGCCTCATAGACGACTCGCACGTGCGGCGCCTTCGACTGCAGCCGCTTGCACAGCCGATCAATCTCCGCTTTGGTCGTACCGATCTTGCCGAGCGATTCGACCGCGCCTGCGTCGACCGCGTATGCCACCGAGATCGACTCCTTATGCACATCCAGACCGACGTACAGCGTGCTATCTTTTTCCATGCTGGCCTCCGTGGTGAAAATCGCCGCGGTGCGGCTTCGGCCCACCGGTGCGGCTCTGGCAGCGATGCTAACCCGCGTTGAATACACCACGCCAGGCCAGCCCTACCTCACGGAAAGTCATACTGCCTAATATGGGACGATATGGCGCAAAATTTCGATGCGATTACATGGGCACGTAGTATCCGTAACGCTGTCAAATCGTCGGGGACGTCCTTGCCCTGACGGACGCGTCGACAGTCCTGATCTACCTCAACATTCAGTTAAAACAGGTCGTGTTCTTTCAACGCAGGCTGCAGGAACTTCATCGCAGCGTCCAAATCCGACATCATTCCTGTTCGTCCCAAATGCTTCGATACCACCTCCTCCGCGATGCTAACAAACTGCCGTAGTTTTGCCGGGTAAAATTTCGCTTTAGGGTAGACTGCGTAGAGCGGCAGCGACGTTCCGCGCCAATCAGGCAATAATCTCACCAACGACCCATCGGCGAAATCGGCGCGCACAATCCACTCGGAAATGAGCACCGCACCGATGCCGAGTCGCGCTGCCATGCGCGTGCCAAACACATGATCCAGCGCGAAGCGTGGGGCGATCTCCACGCGCTTGATTTGATCGAACCGGTCACGCAAGGCAATGCTATTGGTGTAGTACGACGTCATTGCAATCCAGGGGAGCTTGGCCAGATCCTCAGGGTTACAGATTTCCCCGTAGCGTTGAATGATGGACGGAGCTGCCGCTAATACCCGGCGCAGTTCGCCAAGGGGCCGTGCCACATAAGAGGTCTTTTCCGGCTCACCCGCTCGAATCACACAATCAATCGCCTCCTCCTCGAAGTTTACGGATCCATCACTTAGCCTCCATTCAATCCGCATCTCCGGGCACTCTTTGAGATACCGGTCGGCCAGCTCGATGAGCCATTGCTGTCCGATCGCAGTCGGGACGACGACCCTCATCGTCCCGCTGGAAACAAACGCCTGCCCTCTCATTTCCTCCTCGAACTCGGCCATTTTGCCAATCAGGCTGCGCGCGTACTCGTAGTAGCGGTGCCCCGCTTCCGTTAGATTCATCTTATGCGTCGAACGGACCAGCAGTTGTGTCTCAAGGTGATTCTCCAGCGCCCTGAGGTGACGACTGACCGTGGGTTGGCTTGTATTCAACTGCTTTGCCGCGACAGATAGACTTCCTGCTTCAACTATTCTTATGAATGTATTCATCTGAATAAGGCGATTTCCGACTTCGGACATATTTACCTCACCTTAGTGGAATTCGTGATCAGAATCGTTGGGAAACGTAGGCGGAACGGCGATATTCTGGTCAAGCACTACCACGTCAATGGTTACTTCGGTTCGCTGGGATGCCAGATGACGCGGTCTCTGTCGCACGTCGATCAATATATGCGATACCATTCATAAAGTCCCACGATAACGCCGCTTCAGATCATAATCTCGCTGCGTCGCCGGTCCCGTGTCACAACTGCGCCTGTCGTCATGCGTAGCGAAACCGGAATGCGTCGCGCGTTGCTTTGTTCGCTTCCCTGTATTGCCTTCTGTCGAGAAATTTTCTCAGTGCAATCTCGTAATTTGAAAGTTTGGATTCGCACTACAAACTAATATATCGACAACTTTATTTATTCGTTCCTGGGGTGAAAGAAAAATGGCAAAAGAGAAGCGATACTTCTTGACATCAGCACGACGTATTCGCTGAAGTAACTGACTCGGCGAATACGTCGTCACTCTTAAGAGGTGTGACCTAGTACATCAACAAGCCAAAAGGCGACCGATCAGCAGCGCAGCCCGAGATGTGACGCGATAAGACGTAGGCGGAGGGGCTACTGCATTGTGCTATCGGTCATTCGTAGCATAGGATGACGTTGATTAGACGATAGGATGCTTCAGAATTCGCGTCAAGAGAATTTTGTCTGAAATAATTGCATTCCATGCAATCTTTTGGATTGAGAATGGCCTCTGACCCAAAATCCCCAGACAGTATCCAATCGGAGCTTGACGCTCGCATGATCGCGGAACGCGTCAGGAGACTTTTCGAGCGCAAGGGCATCACTAGGCGCCGTCATGCCGCTACGATCAGTGCATACCTGCATCTGAGCCCGTCACAGGCGCATCGTAAGATGAAGGGTGAGAGCCCATGGACCTTGGCGCAGATTAGGGAGATCGCCACTGCGTTCGATGTTGCGCCCGCCGAGTTGTTTCGGGCGGTCGATGACGCCGAGAACCTAGACTATCTGGGGCAACGCGCCATTCTGGTTGTTGGTCAAGAGGAACTGATGTGCATCGCGCAAATCGGCAACGAGGTCGTCGCGGACATGCCATCAACATTGTTTGTCGCCGTACGGGCGCATGAGCAGTGGCGTGTTTATCGTACAGGACAAACTCCGGCCGGCAGGCAATACCAGGTGGAGAAAATCGAGATCGAGGGGCGGCGCCCAATGCCAGACCAGCCGATCATTGCTATTCTTGACGACAATACAAACGCAGCGGATGAACTTGCCCGCTCTTTGCGGAAGAGAGACTTTTCGACGGTCCCATTCTATTCTATCGATACACTTCTGACTGCAATTGAAAAGACGTGCTTCAGTGGGTTTATTCTCGACTGGATGATTGGTAGCGAGACGGCCAGACGATGTATCGAAGCGATCCGCCTGACGCATGGTGTTGATGTTCCAATAGTCATCTTGACCGCCTATATGGGGCATACTGGACACGCCACCACCATCGCGGAAATGATGACACTTCACAAGATCATCGGCCCGTATGAAAAGCCTGCGCGGTCTCCGGTGATTGCCGCCGCTCTCGAGCCATATTGCAAACGGTAGCTCCGTGACTCGGTACTCGTCTTCATGCCCGCCATCGCTCAACGACTGCTGCAATACACGATTTTCTGCCTCGCGCTTTCGATAAGCGCACCGGGCTACAGCGACAGTCATGTCGATATAGTTCCGCTAGCTCTAACAATATCCGGAAAAATACAGATTCGTAACGATCCAAACCAAGAAACGTATCATTTCGACCAGGACGCGTTGCTATCTCTTCCACAGCATGAGATAGTCACTGCGACACCGTGGACCTCGGTTGCGAAATTCAAGGGGATTCTGCTCGAGGACGTGCTTGCCCGCGTAAAGGCAAGGGGGGCATATCTGGACATTGTTGCGTACGACGGTTATGTCGCACATGATATCCCCATGACCGATATCATTGCATTCCATCCTTTGATGGCCTACATGAAAGACGGGATATTTCTGAAACTCCGAAATCTAGGGCCGTTATTCCTTGTTTATCCACGTGGTATGGATCAAAACATCCTGAGAACGTCCGATTACGCGACGCGAGAAATTCGCCAAATAAAAGAAATCTATGTGAAATGAGATTTGTTATATCAAAAAAATGGCTTATCTCAAGGCGCTTCATTCCAGCGCTCGCCGTGTTGTTGCTGGTGTGGATATGTTTTCTTATCCACATCATCCGGCAGCAGTCAATTTATGATCTTGTCGGGCCTACGGAAAATCCTTATTGGGGAATTGCGCAATTCCGCATCGCGGCGGACGATTTTAAGGTGGCGTTATTGAAATACAAGTATGGTGTGCGACGGAACTCTGATGCAATAAGATTTAAATATGAAATTCTAGTATCTAAATTTTTCATTATCTCGCAGCGCTCAGAAACGACTCAATTCGCCTATCAGCAGCCACTGTATTACTCTGTCGTTGCCGATCTCGACAAGACATTCGCTAGAATGGATGAATGGATGACGAGGTTCCCTGTAGACAGCGAGGCAACCGATTCGCTTATCGCTGCGTCGGGCGTCTTCGATACCGCCTATGACCAATTCGTCAGTGCCGTTGGGCTCTCCGAGGTGAGGCGACGCGATGCGCTACTGGTCGAAGCCCTGCGGAACAGAAGTATGTTGCTGTACAGCAACATCGGTGTATCTCTGCTGTTTTTTGTGGCGATCGTCATCTTTGCGCGATCGATTCGAAATTTTCGCCAAGCACTACAAACTGCACAACAAGTCGCGCATACCAAGCAAGTCTTTCTTGCCGCGATTAATCATGAACTGCGCAATCCTTTGCAGACGATAGTGTCCGCTAACGAGAACATATCACACTACGCCATGAGTCTGGATTTGATGCATGCAGTGGTCAACATCGACCATGCAGTAAAGCACATTGAAACACATATGAGGGATCTGACTGATTACCTAAGACTCAAGACGAACAAGGTAAACTTGCACATCTCCACTGTTGATCTGCGGAAGATCGTCAACGAGGCTGTTCGGAGATTTAAATCTAAGGCGGAAGAAAAAGGAATTCGACTTAATTCGACGATTTATACGCCGCTCACAAAATTCATTTCAGATGAACAGCGTGTGCAGCAAATCATCTATAATCTCGTTGAGAATTCTATAAAATATTCCGAGAGCGGTGCTGTCCAGATCAGATATGGAATTCCTTCGACATCTGACGGTTCTTTGGTGACGATAGAAATTACTGACGAGGGTGTTGGCATTGACAAGAGCGTGGTGGACTTTCTGTTTTCACCATTCTTTCAAAGCTCGATTCCAGAAAATTCAGCCATCTCGGGGTACGGAATGGGCCTGGCAGTTGTGCGCGGTCTTGTGGAAGTTCTGGGGGGGCAGATATCGGTAGATAGCGACATCGGCAAGGGGACGACCTTCACCGTCAAACTTCCTTACCGATCATATCCGGTGCCAGATGTGTTGCTGCCAATCAAAATCGATCCAACGCGCGCCGACGCGGATAATCATCCATGACTCTCAAGCAAGTGGCGGATATCATTCAACATCGGCTCACCCTTCGAGATCGCGAGTACGTTCGGACCGAGGTCATGAATTTCATATTGAAGATCGCCCAACGTCTGATGCATCCTGCTGGAATTTGACTTAATCTTTTCGATGAACATGATCGGACGAGAAGCGCTCAATGTTTCCAGCGCACCAGCAATGACGGTTTCCTCCATACCTTCGACATCGATTTTTATCAGATCGACATACGACTGATTCAACGAATCAAGTGTGATTAGGGGAACGTCATATCCGCGATCGTAATCGATATTCTGCCCAATATCCTCGTTGGTGGTGCTTTTGATAAGTTCAAGACTTCCGAAGCTGGATTTCTTGTGGTAGTCAATGAATGGTATTTTCAGGGCCCCATTTTTGTTACCAATGGCGGCATTTTTTGCCTCTACATTGAAGCAATTATTAATGGCGATATTCCCGCATAGCGCATAATATACTGATCTTTGCGCCTCGATTGAGATAACACTTCCCGCTTCGTCCAATGCTCGAGCGAACTCAATTGTGTGTACGCCGATATTGGCTCCGCAGTCGATTGCGAGAACAGGACGTTTGCCATCTAGTTCGCGTTTCTTTAATTCAAGAATCGATGTTAGTAATTTTATATCGGTTTTGTAGAAGCTGCCAGTCTCAAGAATGTTCCATCCCACACCGTAATTTCCATATTCCGCGCTGTGATTTTCATCATTTTTGTTAATGATAAGCGTTCCGTGATTTGTTGATGCTAAGATGTAAGCGATTCTCATGGATGCCCCTTATCAAATGCGGTTTTGTTGTCAGAGACAACATTGCAATTACATATGGTTGAAGTCGCAGCAATATTGACGTCAACTCAACCCGATGCGTGCCGGACCTAACCTCCAGCGCAATTTACGCGGAATGTGTGATCTGCACAATGATCGCGTTTCTCGCGGAGCGCTCTGGAGATTGGGTCATTCCTGGATCAGGAATCGATCACGGTTCTTTGCATCCTTGATCCATGACGGTGCGCGACCACGGCCCGACCAGGTTGCGCCGGTCTTCGGATCTCGATACTTCGCTTCGACTGCTACTTTCGGTGTGCGGCCGCGTTGTCTGCCGAAGATGTCCTTTTCGCTAATTCCGTACTCTGCAACTTTCGCACGGATGTCTTCTACAACAGCTTGGAATTCGGCGATGCGGGCAGCCTCGGTTTGCGCTACGAGAGCGTCCATCTTAGCTTTCAATTCTTTGTATGTTGCCATGGCACTCTCCTCTGGTTATGTTGTTCGCATGATAGCCGAGCAGCCCGTTCATCGTGCCGAAGTTCGCGCAATAGAAGACGAAGCGGCCTTCCTGGCGGCTGGAGACGAGTTGCGCATGCGCCAGTTCCTTCAGATGAAAGGACAGCGACGACGGCGGCACGTCCAGCAGCGTGGCGATCTGCCCGGCCGGCATGCCTTCCGGCCCGGCCTGGACGAGTGCACGAAACACGGCGAGCCGGGACTCGTGGGCGAGTGCAGCCAAGGCGGCAATGGTTTGGGTCGTTTCTATTATTCGGTAATAGTCGAAATATCGAACGTGGGGCGAGAGTTTCGTCCACTGCTTGATCCACCCCTCGGCGGCCGATGCCGCTCGCGAGGAGCGGCATCGGCCGCAACACGCAATGGCGGTGCTGGCTACCTCCTGCTAACGCCCGGCTGCGTCCCTTTACGACGGCTGTTCCTCAGTACAATCGTCGACAGACTAGCCAAGATAGCGAGACACAACATGGCAACCCTGTCCTCGATCGAACAACGAAAACTTGAACGCTTGCTCGGCATGGGTAACGGCTACGTGCTCAATTTTTCAGACCGTACGTTTTCGCTGTTTTTCGAAGAGCACACGGGTCTGGACATTGATAATGCCAAGTATCAAGCCAACCTCAGCTCTGGCTCAAAAGCAAACCGGATGCGTGGCTTTTGGACGATCGAGCCCGATCACATCGTCGCCAAGGTGTTGCTCGCGATGATCGAGCACGCCAACGAGTACCAGTGTTTTCCGCCGGAGGTAGACGCGACCTTGCTCACCGATGTAGAGAAGATCATCGGTCGGCTCCATCAGAACCCGTCGGGTCCCGTCCCGGAGGCCGACGCCTTCACGGTCAGCGTCAACGACCTGGACTTTGAGGCAGCGGCGAGGCATATCCGCACCGCGATTGACCAGAACGAACCGGCCACGGCACTCGATCGCCTGCACGTGTTCACGATCAAGTTTCTTCGCACGCACTGCGAGCACCGCGGCGTTGAGGTCAATCGGGACAAGCCGCTGCACAGCCTCATGGGTGAATACGTCAAAGCAGTTCGGGCGGCCGGACTGCTCGAGTCAGAGATGACGGATCGTATTCTGCGCAGCAGTATTAGCGTCTTTGAGGCGTTCAACGATGTGCGCAACAACAAGAGCCTGGCGCACGACAACCCCATCCTGAATCACAGCGAGGCGCTGCTGATTTTCAGTCATGTCGGTGCGTCGATCCGTTTCATTCGAGCCCTTGAGGGCCGGGCCGCGGTCCAATCGAGTCGGACGTAGCCGTCGCCCAGTGCAGCCACGACCGTCGCAAGGCAAATTAGGATACGTCTAGCTTGGGAGTCTTTCGCCAATCGGGGCGGACGTCCACAAATTTTTCGAAGACTGTGTAGGCGTCCGGTGCTCGCTTGGTCAATATCGATGTTCCGAATTTTTGAAATCTGGCGTCAAACGCGATGAGGTATCCAAGATTCGTTCGACAATTTTCCATGTAGTGCAGTATCTGCTCTTCCCCAGCCGCCGCGTAGGTCGACGAATACCGCCCACCACACATTTTCAGTTCGATCACCGTGGCAGTTCCGCCGGCTAGCTGAAGGTAAAGATCAAGACGCCCCGCTCCGGCGAAGATCTCGTCGAAGACGGCAATCCGGTCGCCGAACTTTGCCGACAGGAAAATGTGGAGCTGAGTTTGGGCAAGGGCTTCAGGTCGCTCAATCCATTCACGTTTGTTTCCCTTTTTTCGCCAAAACTTCATCCGATGCTGTGCGGATACTTGGAATGCAAATTCGTCGAGCGCCGCTTCCAACTCCTGTCTGCTGACCTCTGTTGCTGGCGGTGGCGGTTTCGAAGCAACGATGTTCGCGCCAGCGTCCATCGCCTTCCTTTGCCAATCGAATATGTTACGCAAGAGGTCGCTGTCTGGCTCCGCCAGCTTGCTAGCTTCGTGAAGAATCGTTAGTGCTTCTGACGGGCGACCGGCGCTAAGAATAACCCGTCCAAGAAGGAATTTAATACCAGGAAGCTCGCCGCGGAGGGCAAGCAGCCCACGCAAGATTTTCTCGGCTTCTGGCCACTTTTGTAGTTCGGTGCAGCAGTTTAAAAAGTTGCGAAGAACGTTGTCGTTCCAAGGTAAGTCCTGCGCCAATGCTTGCCACCAGCCAAACGCGCGGTCGAATTTCTGCATCCGCGTTAATAATTCTGCGATTGCCTGTCGAGGTACCTCCATCATGGTCGACGGAGCGTTGACACTTCTCAATTCGGAAATCAAGCCTTCGAGAAGGCTAAGCCGGCGTTCTGGCGCCAGCGATGGATCATGCAATGCTCTGGCAGCCACCACCGCCGAAACTACTTCCCATGAATTCTTGCGTCGAGCATCTTGCTCGAGTTCGTTGGCGATGTCGTTGTCGAAATTCTGAAATAGGGAGATCGCTTGCTCGGCCAAAACAGCGCGATTCGTCTCGTTTTTGCCGAGCAATGCGGACGCCTCGTCTGAAAGAGCCCGAGCCTCATCTTTTCGATCGAGGATCGAAAGCGCAGCGGCTGCTACATGTAACGAACTAGCGAGGCGCTCCTCCGATCCATGGAGTTCGCGACGGAGTGCGATAGCTTGCTCTGCATCCTTGAGAGCGAGAGCCGCGTTTCGAAGGGTCAGTAATCGATTCGCACGAGCGTGATGAACTGCGGCACGTAGATCACGGTTGGTGATGCTCTCTTGTTCTACAAGCACGAACATCTGATCTAGCGCTTCAAGCGCCTTTGCGGGTGCCTCAGTCATTAGGCAGTCGGCCATGCGCAGTAGACTGGCACCGGCCTGATATTTATCGCCGGCCTGCAAGAATGCATCGGCAGAGCGTTGAGCCGCTTTTCTTGCCTCAGGGTCGGAGGCGGCAAGCGCAAGGGATATGTTGCGCCATGCCCATCCTCTTCCTCCCGCATCTAAAGGAGTGTCCGGACCAGCGAGACGGCGCCAAGTTTCTAGGGCGGCCTCGGTCTGCCCTCTGCGCTGCATGCCAATTGCCACAGCAAGCTCCAATTGCGCTTGCTCTTTAACAGGCAGATTGTGTCCGTGTTCAGCCAGTATGGCTTCCGCCTCTCTGGCGATAATGTCTGGTCGATTGAGGCGTTGAGCGACTTCGAGTCGAGCTCGGCGAAGATACTCGCGGTTTGATTGGTCCGCTGATTCGACGTCGACTGTTTCAAGGGCAGCAAGGACGCTATGCGTCGGTCGAAAACCCAAGACGCCATCGGTTTGTGCTTGCCTGAGCACTGCGGCCACATCGTCGGCATGAGCAGATGCGCTCACTTTCTCGGCGAGTTCATGCATTGGCCGTTCTAGCGCGAGCTTTATCGAGTCAAAAATTTTTTTGCCCAAGTCCCTAGGCGCGTGCTGGTGACGCTGAGCCGATCGAGCCACGGTGTGCCCAGTCTCGAGATTGATTTCAAACGATATCTCGTGGTCGCCAGATGATATGTCGATAATACGGAGCCCGTGACGTAGAAAGGCCTCACTCACGTGATCGAGCGGGAATGAATCGTGATTGCGATCGACAACGATGTCATTGATGCTGTCCATGACCTCTTTGATGCGGCCGCTAGAATCGGTTTCGATGCAGTGCTGACACTTTCCACCTTCGATACTCCATCGCATGCTGCCAAGCGGACTGGTGTCTTGATGACCGTCTCCGGCCACTATCAGCAGGCGACCTGTAGAGTTGGTGGTCGGTAGGTTCGGATTTGTCCTCGCGACTCCTTCATCGCTTGTTGCCATTTTTCCGCTCCCGTGGGCGATTTAGTAGAGCGACCTCATACGACCATCAAGCTCCGTACCGCTTCCGACGGCCGACGACCACACAAGGTGGTTGAATTGGCACTGTACGATGGTGTTTCTAGATGACGTTCCTGCCGCAACGGCTGGCGGAGAAAAGCTTGTACTCTACCCATTGTCACAGTGAGTCGGGTGTACATATCCGTCCCGCGCCAAGAGCCAACAGGCGTCCCAACTTCGAATGTTTCACGAAGTTGCGATCAGATGTTACGAAGACGTCGTTACCATGATACATGGTGGCACCACATTGACTGTACGTCGCAGATTCGATTCAGCCATTTTGCGAACTCCGGTGTGTCGGGGCGAGCGTGGGAGATGTCAACCGGTGCGGACAAACCAAAAAGGATGTCTTCAATTTCTTTGGCCTTTCTGGTCATCGCGTCGTCAGCGAAGAGGCAGTGATCCCAAAATGTCACATCCCAGATTGCTAGTGGTGCGAGACGCGAGAGCTTGGCGACTCCTGCATCGTTGAGCAGATCCACGAACAGGTCATAGCGATCCGGTCGGATACCGCGTTCACGCATCTCGGACGCTCCGATTTCCACAACGTAGGCGTCCACTTCAGCTCGCTCAATGTGCCGACGAAGCTTTACTGTCCGGCTGTCACCCTTGGCGAGGTCAATGATCACGTTGTGGTCCAAAGTGAGCTTCATGGCGCATCAAGTCGAATGTGGGAGCATTGATGTGACTGGGACGACGAGTCATAGCGACGTCATGTGCTCGAGTGTGGTGTCATAGATGAATATCTCGCCGAACGAATGAGTCGGGAGTCGACATTTGACACTGCTGACGAGGGCGTCCCAATCGTCTTGCAAGCACAGGTTGCCGGGCGAGCACGGAATTACCAAGATTGTTCCAGGCGGGTAGTTTTTCTTAATCTTCTTCGATATCCGTTCAAGAACAATATCGCTGAAACTCTGCGCATACTCGGCGCCCGTGTAGACGACTGGTTCTGAGGCAATTTCACCAGTCTTGCGGCGCTTCACGCCGTCTGGGCTGAAGCAAGCTCCGTTTTTTGTGATTAGCTCTCTGCACAGATAGTCGTTGCTATGCACAGCGCAGGTTACTTCTAGGTAGACTCGAGACGGGAAGTACCCTTTGGATACATAGTCTCCGTGCTGCTCCAGTTCGGCATCGAAGGCTTGATTTCCGTCTATCCACCGTACCGAAATGTATCGTCCCGGACGATAGCGAGCCTGCACGAACTTACATATCGGCAGCAGTTCTTCCAGGAGTCTCTTTTCGACATCTGATGCGCGCATGCGGAGTTTGACTCGTCCTTCCTCAGTCTGTCTGAGACTTTCGAATATGCGATATACATGTAGGCAAAATTCGAGACCATCGAGCGAGACGTCATCGAGATCGGACAGGTCAAAGCTATCCATTTTTCTCCTGCGCTGGTCGGCCAGAAGTGCCGAATAGCCGTCGGGCAATCACTTCAAGCCATGTATCGACGCGTCTGCACGCGTTACGTCGATAACTTTAGAACATATCTCCGGCCTTCGTCAGTAAGGTAGAACGCGAGTGCTCGGCCCCCGATATGCGCGTTATGCGTAGACATTGACAGAAGACCAAGTGATACAAGGAAGTCGGTGTCACTTTTTTTCGCGCCAAGCTGTTGGCGACTGCAGCCAGGAAGATTGTGCACGCGCTTCAGTGCCATGACGTGATCGTCACCGAGCGCCTTCTGTGATTGCCAGGCTGGTAGCCGATGGTGGTGGCAGTACCAGATTGCCGACTCGGATTTTACTTCGGCCGCTTGCATCTCTTGCGGGCCATAGAAGGTCAAGGTACGCATTCGGCGGCAACCTGGGTGGTTGCAGGGAAGGTTCATCGTTCCGCCGTTTTCATCTATTTCTCGGTCCGCCCATCGACGGACAATGGTTTCATCGACTTGATGGCGTTCCGCTGTGATAGTCATCGGGTTTCTAAACCACTCCGAGAGCCGACGAAACGGAACAGCGATGTATTCACCTCGGTACCAGACATCCACGGAGCCTCTGATCATGAGAGCACCGACGAGGTCGATGTAGCCGCGAGAAATTGGTCCATTCCCCGTATCAACTGTATCGAGCACGCGCTCAAAATAGTCCAGCCCGCTTCGAACATCTGCGAGTGCGGACCGCACTTCGTCTTGTTTGATCAAAACCTCAGTCATCCCAAGTGATGGGGCGCGCGGCGAAAAATGGGTCGTAAATGCCGTGGCCAATATGGCATGGTACATCGACCATATCCTGATGGAAAGGGTATCTGGTCGAAGCGATACAGAGGCGAACCTCAAGGAAGTGGGGAAGGCTATTCGCGTTCGTCGGCTGGAGCTCGACATTTCTCAGGAGTCGCTTGCTCATCTTGCCAACATTGACCGAAGTCACATGGGCAAAATCGAGCGCGGTGAGCGTAACGTTACGCTGCTGAATCTGCTCAAAATTGCGCGCGCACTTTCCTGCCGCCCCTCGGAATTGTTGGAGACCGCAGGTCTGTAAACGTCCGCGCGATCTCCGCAGATTAACCGCCTGCTCTCGCTGGGCCATGCTTTTCGTTGTGTCGTATCGATGATTGCCCTGCTATGGGTGGCGCCTCGGCGTGCGCGGGGGCGTGTTATCCCCGCGTAATCGTGGGCTGGTCCTTCGACACCCTTCGATACCGTAAGTAGGGTAGATCCACCCGGACAAACAACAATTTCAATACCTAACCTCGAGTTCGTCGAGAAACAGCACGCCGAGGTGCGCGAGCGTGATTTCGCCCGGTTGCGGCGGATTGCGGCCGCCGACCAGCGCGGCGGCGCTCGACGAGTGATGCGGCGCGCGAAACGGCCGGCGGCGCCATTGCGCGGGCGAGAAGCCGAGCCGGCTCGCGGACAGCAGCGCGGCCGAGGTCAGCGCCTCGTCGTCGGTCAGCGGCGGCAGCAGGCCGGCCAGCCGCGCCGCCAGCATCGATTTGCCGGCCCCCGGCGGCCCGACCATCAGCATGTGATGGCCGCCCGCGGCGGCGACTTCCAGCGCGCGTCGCGCGCCGCGCTGGCCGATGACGTCCGCGAGGTCGGGCGCGGCGGGTGCCGGCAGGCCGTCGAGACAGGGCGCGGCGACCGGCGCGAGCCGCCCGTCCGGCGCATCGGCGAGGTGCGCGCACAGCGCAGGCAGGTCGCGCGCACCGAATACGGTCACGCCCGGCACGAGTGCGGCCTCGGCGGCGCTGTCGAGCGGCAGGTACAGCTCGGGCGGACGCGCTGTCGCGGCCGAATCGCGCGGGGCGCCGGGATCCATGCCCGGGCCGCCGGCCAGGCCCGCGCCGGATTCCTCCGCACGCCGGTCCCGCGCGGCGCCGCACGCCATCGCGAACGCGCCGCGCATCGGCCGCAGCGCGCCCGTCAGCGACAGCTCGCCCGCGAATTCGCGGCCGGCCAGCGCGTCGGCCGGGATCTGGCCGTTCGCGGCGAGAATGCCGAGCGCGATCGGCAGGTCGAAGCGGCCCGACTCCTTCGGCAGGTCGGCCGGCGCGAGATTGACGGTGATGCGGCGCACCGGGAATTCGAACCCGCAGTTCTGCAGCGCGGCGCGCACGCGCTCGCGGCTTTCGCGGACTTCGAGATCGGGCAGCCCGACGATCGAGAACGACGGCAACCCGTTGGCGAGATGGACTTCGACGGTGACGTCCGGCGCGCGGCCGGAGGCGGGCGCGCGACTGCGCACCACGGCGAGCGACATGGCGAGGCTCCTGTAAACAGGCGGACGACGGCCGTTCGGGGCCGCATGCCGCGGGACTCGGAGGAATCGGGTGCGCGCTTGCCGGCGTGGCGCGGGGAAAGAACGAGGTGCTGCGAAGAGCGACGGACTGCGAAGAGCGAGGGACGACGAAGAGCGCGGGACTACGAAGAGCGATGGACTGCGAAGAGCGATGGACTACGAAGAGGGGCTGCGAAGAACGACGGACGACGAAGCGTGGCGAAACGGCTTCGGGGTGGCGGGCGCGGGCCGCACGAGGCGGCCCGCGCCCGGACCTTGCGGCCGGTGGGGCGTCAGGCCTGCGGGGCGGCGAGCTTCTGCTCGAGTTCCGCGACGCGCTTTTCGAGCTCCTCGAGGCGCACGCGGGTGCGGGCGAGCACCTGTGCCTGCGTATCGAATTCCTCGCGCGTGACGAGATCGAGCTTCGAGAAGCCTTGCGACAGCATGGCCTTCACGTTGCGCTCGACGTCCTTGGCCGGCGAGTTTTTCAGCAAATCGCTGACGCGCGACTGCAGATCGTTGAAAACGTCGCTGGGTTGCTTCATGTGATTCCCCTTCCTTGCACAAAAAATGTGCATCTTCAGTTGCATACGTGCCCATGATGCACGCATGACCGGAAATGGTGCGCGCGGGGCGCGAATTCCGGGCATGGCGCCCGCATGGGTGAATGGCCCGGCGATCCGGGACGTGCGTGCACTCTAGCAACGATCCTTTCGCCGCGCCAGCAAACCGGGCCATGTTGGCCATTCGGCCGGGCTTTCGCGCCTTACGTCGCGGGATGCGACCCCGTTCCGGAGCCCTTCGAGACGGTGCTCGGACCAACATGGCATGCGAGTTGCTGAGAAGAGTCCGTCACAACATTCCAACTCATCCGACGGGACAACCCAGCGAGAGGACTTCATGAAACTCATTACCGCAATCATCAAGCCGTTCAAGCTCGATGAGACGCGCGAAGCGCTGTCGGCGCTCGGCGTCTCGGGCATCACGGTGACGGAGGTCAAAGGGTTCGGGCGCCAGAAGGGGCACACCGAGCTGTACCGCGGCGCCGAATACGTGGTCGATTTCCTGCCGAAGATGAAGATCGAGGCGGCCGTGTCCGACGATCTCGTCGACCAGGCGGTGGAAGCGATCGAGCGGGCCGCGCGCACGGGCAAGATCGGCGACGGCAAGATCTTCGTCACGCCGATCGAACAGGTGATCCGGATTCGCACCGGGGAGACAGGCGCGGACGCGCTGTAACAGAACAGACAAGACAAGCGACAAGAGGAAACCCAAGATGCGCAAACTTCTGATGTCCCTGCTGATGGCCGGCTCGCTGATCGCGGCCGGCGTTGGCTCCGCGCTCGCCGACGACGCGGCGTCCGCCGCGGCTGGTTCCGCCGCGGCTGCTTCCGCGCCGGCCGCCGCTACTTCCGACGCATCGGCTGCCGCCGCACCCGCTTCGGCGCCGGCCGCCGACGCATCCGCCGCCGCTGCCGCACCCGCTTCGGGCGCGGCCGACGCATCGGCCGCCGCATCCGCGCCGGCCGCCCCGGCGGCGCCCACCGCACCGTTCTCGGTCGATTCGTCGAAGATCAGCGCGGGCGACACCGCGTGGATGCTCACGTCCACCGCGCTCGTGCTGTTCATGACGATCCCCGGCCTCGCGCTGTTCTACGCGGGCATGGTCCGCAAGAAGAACGTGCTCGCGACCGTGATGCAAAGCTTCGCGATCACCGCGCTGATCACGGTGCTGTGGACGGTGGTCGGCTACAGCCTCGCGTTCACGCCGGGCAACGGCTTCATCGGCGGCCTGTCGCGCGTGTTCCTGCACGGGATGAACTACATCAAGGGCGACAAGGCGACGACGCTGACGGTCAGCCATCTCGCGTCGACGATTCCGGAATCGGTCTACTTCGTCTACCAGATGACGTTCGCGATCATCACGCCGGCGCTGATCTGCGGCGCGTTCGCCGATCGCATGAAGTTCTCGGCGATGCTCGTGTTCATGACGCTCTGGTCGCTGATCGTCTATGTGCCGATCGCGCACATGGTGTGGGAGCCGACCGGCTGGCTGTCGGCGGACGGCGTGCTCGACTTCGCGGGCGGCACCGTCGTGCACATCAACGCCGGTATCGCGGGCCTGATGTCGTGCCTGGTGCTCGGCAAGCGCGTCGGCTACGGGCGCGAATCGATGGCGCCGCACAACCTCGTGCTGACGATGATCGGCGCGTCGATGCTGTGGGTCGGCTGGTTCGGCTTCAACGCGGGTTCCGCGGTCGCGGCCGACGGCCGTGCCGGCTTCGCGATGCTGACGACGCAGGTCGCGACGGCCTGCGCGGCGCTCGGCTGGATGTTTGCCGAATGGATCGCGAAGGGCAAGCCGTCGGTGCTCGGCATCGTGTCGGGCGCGGTCGCGGGTCTGGTGGCGATCACGCCGGCGGCCGGCTTCGTCGGCGTGGCGGGCGCGCTCGTGATCGGTATCGCGGCGGGCGTCGTGTGCTTCTGGTCGGCGACCTGGCTCAAGTCGAAGCTCGGCTACGACGATTCGCTCGACGCGTTCGGCGTGCACGGCGTGGGCGGGATTCTCGGCGCACTGCTGACCGGCGTATTCGCGGTCAAGGACATCGGCGGCATGGACGGCAGCCTGCTGCTGCAGGCGAAGGGCGTGCTGATCACGCTCGTGTACAGCGGCGTGCTGAGCTTCGTGCTGCTGAAGCTGATCGATCTGACGATCGGCTTGCGCGTGTCCGAAGAGGAAGAGCGCGAAGGCCTCGACGTGGTGCTGCACGGCGAGCACGTGGAATAAGTCACACGAACCACGGCGGGCCGCCGCGACGACGGCGCCCGCCCCCGAATGAGCGCAGCGACTTCGGCCCGCCTACCCGGCGGGCTTTTTTTCTCCTGACGCGTGCTGTCGTAGCGGATAACCCTTCACTCTATCGGGTCAATAGCCGAAAACTTCCTCCATATCCTTGTGAAGCCGGGAACAATCCCCAAATGGGCAAGGCAATTGCTCTACAATCTTCATTCTCCCGCTCGCGAGTGATTCATGGTTCCCCACCTCGTTACCGCGTTGAACGGTCCGCTGCTCGAACTCGAGCAGAAGATCCTCGACGCGACGCCTGCGATCGAACGCTGGTTCAGGCTCGAATGGCAGGAACACACCCCGCCGTTCTATTGTTCGGTGGACCTGCGCAATGCCGGCTTCAAGCTGGCGCCCGTCGACGCGAACCTGTTTCCCGGCGCCTTCAACAATCTGCCGTCCGAAGTGCTGCCGCTCGCCGTGCAGGCCGCGATGGCCGCGATCGAGAAGATCTGCCCGGACGCGAAGAATCTGCTCGTGATTCCCGAGCTGCCGACCCGCAACGCGTTCTACCTGGAAAACGTCGCGCGCCTCGCGACGATCATGCGCCAGGCCGGCCTGAACGTGCGTTTCGGCTCGCTCGACCCCAGCATCACCGACATGACGCCGATCACGCTGGCCGACGGCCAGAAGATCGTGCTCGAACCGCTCGAGCGTTCGCAGCGCCGCCTCGGCCTGAAGAATTTCGATCCGTGCTCGATCCTGCTGAACAACGACCTGTCGGCCGGCATCCCGGCCGTGCTGGAAAACCTGCACGAACAGTACCTGCTGCCGCCGCTGCACGCGGGCTGGGCCGTGCGCCGCAAGTCGACGCACTTCGCGTGCTACGACGACGTCGCGAAGAAGTTCGCGAAGATGGTCGGCGTCGATCCGTGGATGGTGAATCCGTATTTCGCGCACGTGGAAGGCGTCGACTGGCAGGCGCATGAAGGCGAGCAGGCGCTCGCCGACGCGATCGACGGCGTGCTGAAGAAAATCGCGCGCAAATATCGCGAATACGGGATCAGCGAGAAGCCGTACGTCGTCGTGAAGGCCGACGCGGGCACCGCGGGCCGCGGCGTGATGACCGTGCACGACGCGGCCGAGATCGGCCGCATGACGAAGGCCGAGCGCGCGCAGATGGCCGAATCGAAGGCCGGCCTCGCGGTGCGCGACGTGATCGTGCAGGAAGGCGTCTACACGTTCGAGCGCGTCGGCGACGAAGTGGCCGAGCCGGTCGTGTACATGATCGACCGCTACGTGGTCGGCGGCTTCTACCGCACGCACGGCGGCCGCGAGCGCGACCAGAACCTGAACGCGCCCGGCATGCACTACGTGCCGCTCGGCTTCGAGCACACCGCGCTGCCGGATGCCGGCGCGAAGCCGGGCGCCGCGCCGCCGAACCGTTTCTACATGTACGGCGTCGTCGCGCGGCTGTCGCTGATCGCGTCGTCGATCGAACTGGAAAAGACCGACCCTGAAGCCATCCAGGTGTAACGGACCTTCGCTACGTACAGGACCCGCATGGACATTCTTTTTATCGCCGACCCGCTCGAGCATTTCAAGATCTACAAGGATTCGACCTACGCGATGATGGCGGAGGCCGCCCGGCGCGGGCATGCGGTGTACGCGTGCGAACCGCGCCACCTCGCGTGGACGGGCTCGGCCGTCGAGGCCGACGTGCGGCGCATCGCGTTCGTCGGCGAACTGGACGACCTGCATCGCGACACCTGGTTCGACGCGGGCGCGGTCGATGCGCGCCGTCTCGAATCGTTCGGCGCGGTGCTGATGCGCAAGGATCCGCCGTTCGACATGGAGTACGTGACGTCGACGTGGCTGCTCGAGCTGGCCGAGCGTGCCGGCGCACGCGTGTTCAACCGGGCGCAGTCGATCCGCGATCATTCGGAGAAGCTCGCGATCGGCGAGTTCCCGCAGTTCGTCGCGCCGACGCTCGTCACGCGCGACGCGAAGCGGCTGCGCGCGTTCCACGCCGAGCACGGCGACGTGATCCTGAAGCCGCTCGACGGAATGGGCGGGATGGGCGTGTTCCGCGTGAAGCCGGACGGCATGAACCTCGGTTCGATCGTCGAGATGCTGAGCCACGACGGCACGCGCTCGGTGATGGCGCAGAAGTTCATCCCCGAGATCAAGGCCGGCGACAAGCGCATCCTGCTGATCGGCGGCGAGCCGGTGCCGTATTCGCTCGCGCGGATTCCGCAGGGCAGCGAGGTGCGCGGCAATCTCGCCGCGGGCGGGCTCGGCGTCGCGCAGCCGCTGACGGCCCGCGACCGCGAGATCGCCGCAACGCTCGGGCCCGTGCTCGCGTCGCGCGGGCTGCTGCTGGTCGGCCTCGACGCGATCGGCGACTGGCTGACCGAGGTGAACGTCACGAGCCCGACGTGCTTCCGCGAGATCATGGAGCAGACGGGCTTCGACGTCGCCGCGATGTTCATCGACGCGCTGGAGCGTGCGGCCGCGTAGGCCGCCTTCCGTGCAACCCCGGCGGCGGCCGCGCAGGCCCCCCGTCGCCGGAGCCGCTTGACCGGCCTGCTACAATGCCCGCTTGCCCGGTGCCGCGATCGGCGCACCGAAGGCCCGGCGGTCGGGCCGACACTGTTGCAAGGCTGAACATGAAACGTTCCCCATACTCGCTACGCTCATTGCCCCGCCGCGGGGTATCGGCCCGCCAGGGGCGGCCGGGAGCGATCTGACATGGCCGGGATTCTGATCATCGCGCACGCGCCGCTCGCCACCGCGCTGCGGGACTGCATCGCGCACATCTACGGCGGCGTGCCCGCCCGCATCGGCTGCATCGACGTGATGGCGGACAGCGATCCGGCCCAGGTGATGGCGTTTGCGCACGCGGAACTCGCGCGGCTCCGGGAAGACAACGGCGTGGTCGTGCTGACCGACATGTACGGCGCGACGCCCGCGAACATCGCGGGCCAGCTCGCGAAGCTCGACAACGTGCGCGTGCTCGCGGGCGTGAACCTGCCGATGCTCGTGCGGGCCGTCTGCTACCGCACCGTGCCGCTCGACAAGCTGGTCGACAAGGCGCTGTCCGGCGGCGCGAAGGGCGTCCACGAGGTATCGGCCGGCACGCCGCCGCCGCCGTCGGAAACCGGCTGCGGCCAGTGCGCGCCGATTCCGCCCGAACCGCAGCCGCGCACCGAATCGCACTGAGCCGCCGTTTTCCGTTTTAGCCCGACCCGCCGGCGCGCGCCGCCGGCGGTCCCGACCGACCCGACCGAGAATCATGCTTCAACAAGAAACCACCATCGTCAATAAATTGGGGCTCCATGCACGCGCATCGGCCAAGCTTACGCAACTGGCCGGCAACTTCCAGTCGGAAGTCTGGATGACACGCAACGGGCGCAAGATCAATGCGAAGAGCATCATGGGCGTGATGATGCTGGCGGCCGGCATCGGCAGCACCGTGACGATCGAGACCGAAGGGCCCGACGAGCGGGAAGCGATGGATGCGCTGCTGAAGCTGATCGCCGACAAGTTCGGCGAAGGCCAGTGAGCGCGACGCGGAATCATTGCCGTTTCCAGTCAGAATGCCGCGGATGTCGCGGCATTTTTTTCGTCGGAAGCATTGATGCGGAATGCGCAATGCTGCGCTGCATGCAGTCAGCAGGGAGTCGCGGAATTTATAATCGCTAACCGGGGTCATAAGCGCATCGCAGCAGTGTGCCGCGGCTTTACTTGTACAGAGGAGGTGCGCGTGTCCTTCACGCTGCATGGCATTCCCGTCTCACGAGGTATCGCGATCGGGCGAGCCTATCTGATCGCGCCGGCGGCGCTCGACGTCGCCCATTACCTGATCGAGGCCAACCAGACCGACGCCGAAGTGGAGCGATTCCGCACGGCGCGCGACGTCGTGCGTCGCGAGCTCGAAGCGCTGCGCGCCGACCTGACCGATGACACCCCGAGCGAAGTCGGCGCATTCATCGACGTCCACACGATGATCCTCAGCGACGAGATGCTCGTGCAGGAAACCATCGACCTGATCCGCACGCGCCGCTACAACGTCGAATGGGCGCTGACCGAGCAACTCGAACTGCTCACGCGCCATTTCGACGACATCGAGGACGAATACCTGCGCGAGCGCAAGGCCGACATCGAGCAGGTGGTCGAGCGCGTGCTGAAGGCGCTCGCCGGTGCGCCGTCCGCGTCGCAGGCGCTCGACGGCGCGGCCGCGAACGGCACGAACGAGATGATCGTCGTCGCGCACGACATCGCGCCGGCCGACATGATGCAGTTCAAGACGCAGTCGTTCCAGGCGTTCGTCACCGATCTCGGCGGCCGCACGTCGCACACGGCGATCGTCGCGCGCAGCCTCGGCATTCCGGCCGCGGTCGGCGTGCAGCATGCGAGTGCGCTGATCCGCCAGGACGACCTGATCATCGTCGACGGCGATCAGGGCATCGTGATCGTCGATCCCGCGCCGATCGTCCTCGAGGAATATTCGTACCGCCAGTCCGAGAAGGTGCTGGAGCAGCGCAAGCTGCAGCGCCTGAAGTTCTCGCCGACGCAAACGCTGTGCGGCACGAAGATCGACCTGTACGCGAACATCGAGCTGCCCGACGACGCGAAGGCGGCCGTCGAGGCCGGCGCGGTCGGCGTCGGCCTGTTCCGCTCCGAGTTCCTGTTCATGCATCAGAAGGAGATGCCGGAAGAGGAGGAGCAGTTCGCCGCGTACAAGCGCGCCGTCGAGTGGATGAAGGGCATGCCGGTGACGATCCGCACGATCGACGTCGGCGCGGACAAGCCGCTCGACGCGCTCGACGAAGGCTACGAAACGGCGCCGAACCCGGCGCTCGGCCTGCGCGCGATCCGCTGGAGCCTGTCCGAGCCGCAGATGTTCCTCACGCAGTTGCGCGCGATCCTGCGCGCGTCCGCGTTCGGCCAGGTGAAGATCCTGATCCCGATGCTCGCGCACGCGCAGGAGATCGACCAGACGCTCGACCTGATCCGCGAGGCGAAGCGCCAGCTCGACGACGCGGGGCTCGCGTACGATCCGAACGTGCGCCTCGGCGCGATGATCGAGATCCCGGCCGCGGCGATCGCGCTGCCGCTGTTCCTGAAGCGCTTCGATTTCCTGTCGATCGGCACGAACGACCTGATCCAGTACACGCTCGCGATCGATCGCGCCGACAACGCGGTCGCGCACCTGTACGACCCGTTGCATCCGGCCGTGCTGCACCTGATCGCGTACACGTTGCGCGAAGCGAAGCGCGCGGGCGTGTCGGTGTCGGTATGCGGGGAGATGGCGGGCGACCCGGCGCTCACGCGCCTGTTGCTCGGGATGGGGCTCACCGAGTTCTCGATGCATCCGAGCCAGTTGCTCGTCGTGAAGCAGGAGATCCTGCGCGCGCACCTGAAGGCGCTCGAAAAGCCGACGGCCGACGTGCTGGCTGCGTTCGAGCCGGAAGAAGTCCAGGCGGCGCTGCAGCGGCTGTCGATCGCCGAGCCGCGGGCGGATGCGGCTGCCTAGGCGTTCTTGCCGCCGCTAACCATCGCGAAACGTCACGCATGCGCGGCCCGGCGCATGCCCGTCGCGCGTCAGTGCCGGCCCCTGCACACCGGGCAGTCGGCCTGGCGCGCGATTTTCATCGTCGTCCATTCCATCCGCAGCGAATCGAGCATCATCAGCCGCCCGTTCAGCGTCTTGCCGATGCCGCCGATCACGCGCAGCGCCTCGGCCGCCTGCATCGCGCCGATGATCCCGACGGTCGGCGCGAACACGCCCATCGTCGCGCATGCGACTTCCTCGAACGGCTGGTCTTCCGGAAACACGCACGCATAGCAGGGCGCGGCCGCGTCGCGGAAGTCGAACGTGCTGATCTGGCCGTCGAAGCGAAGCGCGGCACCCGACACGAGCGGCACGCCGTGCGCGACGCATGCGCGGTTGATCGCGTGCCGCGTCGCGAAGTTGTCGGTGCAGTCGAGCACGACGCTCGCATGCGGCACGTGCGCGTCGAGCCACGCATCGTCGACGCGCGCCGCGACCGCGTTCACCGTCACCTCCGGGTTCAGTTGCGCGAGCGTGTCGCGCCCCGATTCGACCTTGCTGCGGCCGACCGATGCCGTCACGTGCAGGATCTGCCGCTGCAGGTTCGTGAGGTCGACCGTATCGGCGTCGACGAGCGTGAGCGTGCCGACCCCCGATGCCGCGAGATACATCGCGGCCGGCGAGCCGAGGCCGCCCGCGCCGACGACGATCGCATGCGCGTCGAGAAAGCGCTGCTGCGCGTCGATGCCGATTTCGTCGACGAGGATGTGGCGGGAGTAGCGAAGGAGTTGATCGTCGTTCATGGGGGCTCGTGAGCGAGGCGGGCGGACGTTCGTTATTTTAGGCGCGCATGAAAAACGGGCCATCGCGGTCTTCCCGCGATGGCCCGTCGGATGCCGGCCGGCGCTTACTTCGGCGCGGAGGCGGGCTTCGGTGCGGAAGCCGGCTTCGCGGCGCTTGCGCCCGATGCCTTCGCGGCCGCGGCGGCCTTGCCGGCCGGGCTCTTCGTCGTGCTCTCGGCGAGCAGCGACTTCGATTCCTGGACCGGCTTGCCTTCGAGCTTGTTGAGCGCCTGCTGCATCATGAAGTCGTCGGCGCTGCCGAACTCGATCGGCTTGCGATCGCGATCCTTCTGGCGCTGCTCCGGCGTCTTCTTGTCGTTCTGCTCTTCGAGAATGCGCAACTGGTCCAGCCGGCGCTGCTCGCGCTCTTCCTGCTCCTTCTTCTCGTTCGGATCCTGCGTGTTCGCGAGGTGGTTCGTGTAGTCGACCTCGCGCGTCACGAGCACGTCGTCCGGATCGCCGTCCGCGTACTGATCGACCGGCACGTCCGGCGTGATGCCCTTGTTCTGGATCGAACGGCCGCTCGGCGTGTAGTAGTACGCGGTGGTCAGGCGCAACGCGGTGTCGGCCGTCATCGGGCGGACCGTCTGCACCGAACCCTTGCCGAACGTCGTCTTGCCCATGATCTGCGCGCGCTTCGAATCCTGCAGCGCACCGGCGACGATTTCCGACGCGGACGCCGAATACGCGTTCGTCAGCACGATCATCGGCACGGTCTTGAAGACCGGCGGCAGGTTCTTCAGCGGATCGCCGTCGAAGGACGGCAGGCGATAGTTGTCGTACGTATCGCGGTAGACCTGCTTCGAATCGGGGATCTGGCCGTTGGTCGACACGACGACCGAGTCGGGCGGCAGGAACGCGCCGGCCACGCCGACCGCGCTCTGCAGCAGGCCGCCGCCGTTGTTGCGCAGGTCGAGGATGAGGCCCTTCAGATTCGGTTGCTGGCGCGCGATGTCCTGCAGCTTCTGCGCGAGATCCGGCGTCGTGCGCTCCTGGAAGCTCGTGATGCGGACATACGCGTAGCCCGGATCGAGCATCTTCATCTTCACGCTCTGGACCTTGATGATCGCGCGCGTGACCGTGACCGGGAACGTGCGGTCGTCGCTCTTGCGGAAGATCGTCAGCGTGACCTTGGTGCCCGGCTCGCCGCGCATCTGCTTCACGGCCTTGTCGAGCGTCATGCCGCGCACCGGCTTGTCGTTGATGCGCGTGATCAGGTCGCCCGGACGGATACCGGCGCGGAACGCCGGGGTATCCTCGATCGGCGAGATCACCTTGACGAGGCCGTCTTCCTGCGAGATCTCGATGCCGAGGCCCGCGAAGCGGCCCTTCGTCTGCTCCTGCAGCTCGTCATAGTCGGTCTTGTCGAGGAACGACGAGTGCGGATCGAGGCTCGACACCATGCCCTTGATCGCGGCCGTCAGCAGCTTCTTGTCGTCGACCGGTTCGACGTACTCGCGCTTGATCTGCCCGAATACTTCCGCGAACAGGCGGAGCTGGTCGAGGGGAAGCGGCGCCGTGGCGGTCTGCTCGGCCGATGCGGAAACCTGCAGCGTGGCGAACACGCCCGTGGCAAGGCCCGCGGCAATCAGGCCGATGTTCTTCAAATTCATTCGCATAGAGATCTGGTGCGGTCGGGAAGCGCGTGGCGGTAGCGGGGATGTAGCGGACAAGTATAACTGTTCGTCCGATAACTCAGTGGAACGGCGCGAAAAGCGTCGACAAGGCCGCAGAAGGCCCGGCGAGGCACCGCCGGGCGCGCTGCGGGGTTCGAAAGCGGATTCGACCGCAGCAGGGCCGCGAAGGTTCGCGCGACGTGCGGCCCGGCGTTCGAGGCCGGGCCCGGCACGCCGCGCCGGAACGCGGCTTGTCCGTCGCGCCGGGCGTCAGCCCGCCTTGCCCTGCTTCGCGACGGCGGCCTGCGCCTGCGCGATCGCTTCCTGGTCGCCGAGGTAATAGTGCTTGATCGGCTTCAGGTTCTCGTCGAGTTCATAGACGAGCGGCACGCCGTTCGGGATGTTCAGGCCGACGATGTCGCTGTCCGAGATGCCGTCGAGGTACTTGATCAGCGCGCGCAGCGAGTTGCCGTGCGCCGCGATCAGCACCTGCTTGCCGGCGCGCACCGCCGGCGCGATCGACTCGTTCCACAGCGGCAGCACGCGTGCGACCGTGTCCTTCAGGCACTCGGTGAGCGGCAACTGCTCGCGCGGCACCTTCGCATAGCGCGGGTCGCCGAACGGCGCGCGCTCGTCGGTCGGCTCGAGCGCGGGCGGCGGCGTGTCGTAGCTGCGGCGCCACACGAGCACCTGCTCGTCGCCGAACTTCGCGGCCGTTTCCGCCTTGTTCAGGCCCGACAGCGCGCCGTAGTGGCGCTCGTTCAGGCGCCACGAGTGGACGACCGGCAGGTACATCAGATCCATCTTGTCCTGCACGTGCCACAGCGTGCGGATCGCGCGCTTGAGCACCGACGTGTACGCGATGTCGAACGTGTAGCCGGCCTCCTTGAGCAACTCGCCGGCCTGGTAGGCCTCGTTGCGACCCTGTTCGGTCAGGTCGACGTCGACCCAGCCGGTGAAGCGGTTTTCCTTGTTCCACGTCGATTCGCCGTGGCGGATGAGAACGAGTTTGTACATGGATCTTGCGGTCGGTAGTGAAGGGAAGCGGGGCGCGTCGCGCGGCGCCCGGACCGGGCCCGCCATCGCGCAAGGCGGTTATTTTATAATGGCGGGATTGTCCTCATCCGATTTCTCTTCTTCCGGCGGAATTCCGTGACGTTCTTTACCAATTACACCAACCTGGCCCTTATCGCGATCCTGGTGGTTTCCGGCGGCCTGCTCGCATGGCCCGCACTGCGCCGCGGTCGCGGCGGCCTGTCTGCCGCGGAGGCGACGCAGCTCATCAACCGTCGCAACGCGGTCGTGATCGACCTGCGCGCCGCCGCCGATTTCGCCGCCGGCCATCTGCCGTCGGCGCGTCAGGTCGCGCCGGGCGAGATCGGCGCGAAAATTGCGCAGGTCGCGAAGAACAAGAGCACCCCGGTGCTGCTCGTCTGCCAGAACGGCCAGCAGTCGCAGAAGGCGGCGCGCGAGGTCGAGGCGGCGGGGTACGCCGAGGTGCACGTGCTCGAAGGCGGCGTGGCCGCCTGGCAGCAGGCCGGGATGCCGGTCGTCAAACAAGGAGTGGCGAAGTGAACAAGGTTTTGATGTACAGCACGCAGGTGTGTCCGTATTGCATGCAGGCCGAGCGCCTGCTGAAGCTGCGCGGCGTCGAGCAGATCGAAAAGGTGCTGATCGATCGCGATCCGGCCCGCCGCGAGGAAATGATGACGCGCACGGGGCGCCGCACGGTGCCGCAGATCTATATCGGCGACACGCACGTCGGCGGCTACGACGATCTGTCGAAGCTCGACCGCGAAGGCGGCCTCGTGCCGCTTCTGCAAGCGGCCTGATTAGGGCAGAATGGCCGCCGGCCGCGCCGCGGCTTGGGCGCGCAGGATTCATCCGTGGCGGCCGGCGAACAGCCGGGCCGCCCCGTCACCACTTTTAGGGAAACACCATGTCCGACGTCGAAAACCAACCGTTCTTCAACATCCAGCGCGTCTACCTGAAGGATATGTCGCTCGAGCAGCCGAATTCGCCGGCGATCTTCCTCGAGCAGGACATGCCGTCGGTTGAAGTCGAAGTCGACGTCAAGGCCGACCGCCTCGCGGAAAGCGTGTTCGAAGTCGTCGTGTCGGGTACCGTCACCGCGAAGGTGAAGGACAAGGTCGCGTTCCTGATCGAAGCGAAGCAGGCCGGCATTTTCGACATTCGCAACATTCCGGACGAACAGCTCGACCCGCTCGTCGGCATCGCGTGCCCGACGATCCTGTTCCCGTACCTGCGCTCGAACATCGCCGACGCGATCACGCGTGCGGGCTTCCCGCCGATCCACCTGGCGGAAATCAACTTCCAGGCGCTGTACGAGCAGCGTCTCGCGCAGCTTCAGCAGCAGGCCGGTGCGGCAGGTGCACCGAACGGCGCGCCGAATGGCGCGCCGAACGGCACGACGCTGAACTGACGTTTCGCTCGGACCGGTGCTGGGTATGAAAGTAGCCGTTCTCGGCGCCGGTGCCTGGGGCACCGCGCTCGCGGGCCATCTGGCCGCGCGGCACGATACGCTCTTGTGGGCGCGCGACGCCGCGCTCATCGCCGGGCTGCAGGCCCGGCACGAAAACTCCCGCTATCTGGACGGCATCGCGCTGCCCGATGCGCTGCGTTACGACGCCGATCTCGGCGCCGCGCTCGCGCATGGCGCCGCGGACGACGCGCTGTGCGTGATCGCCGCGCCGGTGGCCGGGCTGCGCACGCTGTGTCGCGCGATGCGCGACGCAGGCTGCGCGCCCGCGCACATCGTCTGGGTCTGCAAGGGCTTCGAGGCCGACACGCATCTGCTGCCGCATCAGGTGATCGCGGCCGAGCTGCCCGAACAGCGGAGCAACGGCGTGCTGTCCGGCCCGAGCTTCGCGCGCGAGGTCGGACAGTCGCTGCCCGTCGCGCTGACGGTGGCGAGCACGTCGGCCGAATGCCGCGAGCGCACGCTCGCCGCGTTCCATCACGGCGCGATGCGGATCTATACGGGCGACGACGTGGTCGGCGTCGAGGTCGGCGGCGCGGTGAAGAACGTGCTGGCGATCGCGACCGGCATTTCCGACGGCCTCGGCCTCGGGCTGAACGCGCGCGCCGCGCTGATCACGCGCGGCCTCGCCGAAATGTCGCGGCTCGGCGTGGCGCTCGGCGGCCGCGCGGAAACCTTCACGGGCCTCACCGGCCTCGGCGACCTGATCCTCACCGCGACGGGCGACCTGTCGCGCAACCGCACGGTCGGCCTGCAACTGGCGGCCGGCCGCACGCTGAACGACATCCTCGGCGCGCTCGGCCACGTGGCCGAAGGCGTGCGCTGCGCGCAGGCCGTGCTGGCGCTCGCGCACGCGCAGGCGATCGAAATGCCGATCACGGAAGCGGTGTGCGGCGTGCTGTTCGACGGCATCGCGCCGCGCGACGCGGTCAGCGGTCTGCTGCGCCGCGACGCGCGCGCGGAGTAGGCCCGCGGGATTGCCCGGCACGGGTGCGCCGGGCACGCGGCGCCAAAGCGGACTACGCTTGAAGCGTCTCCGGCGTTCTGCGAGGTCGTCATGCTGCAGATCCATTCCACCACGCTCGATGCGCAGGTCGTCGATATCACGACGCTCGACGTCGATGCGATCGTCAACGCCGCGAACGGCTCGCTCCTCGGCGGGGGCGGCGTCGACGGCGCGATTCACCGCGCGGCCGGCCCCGGCCTGCTCGCCGAGTGCCGCACGCTCGGCGGCTGCGACACCGGCGACGCGAAGCTCACGCGCGGCCACGGGTTGCCCGCGCGCTACGTGATCCACGCGGTCGGGCCGGTATGGTATGGCGGCGCGCGCGGCGAGGCCGAACTGCTCGCATCGTGCTATCGGCGCGCGATCGAGCTGGCCGAAGAGGTTGCCGCGACGTCGATCGCGTTTCCGGCGATCAGCTGCGGCGTCTACCGCTATCCGGCTGAAGCTGCCGTCGATATCGCGGTCGGCACCGTCATCGAGATGCTCGCGCAGGCGCCGAACCTCGCCCGCGTGGTATTCGCGTGCTTTTCCCCCGACATCTACGACCTGTACCGCGCGCGCCTCGTGCGAACCTGACGCGTTCGGCGCCCGGGCTGCGTGCGTCGCGCGTCAGGCGCCGCCTTCGAAGCCGGCCTGACGCCAGGCCTCGAACACGACCACCGCGACCGTGTTCGACAGGTTCAGGCTGCGGTTGTCCGGCCGCATCGGCAGGCGCACGCGCTGTTCGTTCGGAAAGCGTTCGAGCAGCTCGGCGGGCAGGCCGCGCGTTTCGGAGCCGAACACGAACCAGTCGCCGGGCAGGAACGCACGATCGTGGAAGCGGCCCGAGCCGCGCGTCGTGAACGCGAACATCCGCGCGGGCTCGGGCGCTTCGGCGGCGACGAACGCGTCCCAGTCGCGATGCACGCGCATCTGCGCATACTCGTGATAGTCGAGGCCGGCGCGGCGCATCCGCGCGTCGTCGAGCGGAAAGCCGAGCGGCTCGATCAGGTGCAGGTGCGCGCCGGTGTTCGCGCACAGGCGGATCACGTTGCCGGTGTTCGGCGGAATTTCGGGGGCGACGAGAACGACGTTGAACATGTTTCGATTGGGCTGGGGCGGCCGGAGCGGCGCAGCGCGCGTGTGCATCTGGCCGGCCGGTTCGTGACGGCCGCACGCGGGCGGCCGGCTTCTCTATCTAATTAATCCCTGGCGGTGCGCAGCGCAACCAGATTCGTCACGCGTGCGGCGCCCGCCGCCTTCAGCGCCTGCGCGGCCGCCGCGAGCGTCGCGCCGGACGTCATCACGTCGTCGACGAGCGCGATGTGACGACCGGCGACGTCGCCTGCCACCGCGAAAGCCGCCATCACGTTGTCGCGTCGTGCGTGCCGGTCGAGCCGCGACTGCGGCGCGGTGTCGGCGACGCGCGCGAGCAAGGCCGCGTCCGCTTGCACGCCGAGCCTGCGCGCGAGCGGACGCGCGATCGCCCACGCCTGGTTGTAGCCGCGTGCGACGAGCCGCCGGTGCGACAGCGGCACGGGCGCGACGAGGTCGAAGCCGCGCGCATCGCGCGTATCGTCGACCAGCCGTGCGAGCCGGGCCGCGAATTCGCCGCCGAGCGCGAGCCGCGCATGAAACTTCAGGCCGCGCGCGAGCCCGTCGAGCGGCGCGCGGTAATCGGCGAGTGCGAGCGTCGCGTCGAACGGCGGCGGCGCGGTGCGGCACGCGTCGCACCGGTACGCGGCCGCGCGGCCGGCGCCGGGGCGACGGCCGCCGGGCGATCGCACGTGCCCGACGCCGAGCGGCAGCGCGCAGACGTCGCAGCGCAGCCGCGCTTCATTCCAGTACGCGGCATCGCAGGCGCCGCAAATCACGGAGTGTGACAAATTGCCGCATAGCGCGCACCGGTTCGGCAACGCGACCGCGGCAACGCGCGCGCCCCATGTTCTGGCGTGCGACAAAACGACGCGCACCGAGCGTTCGGCGGAACCGCGGACCATCGCAACACTCCTGGCATGCCGCCTCAATGAAGCTTGCGAGGCGAGCGAGTATACTTCGGGCTCTTCGCCAGTGTGCCCGACATGTCCCCAGCTTCGACTTCAACCGGCCGTCCGGCCAATGACGCCAGGCGCCTGCGGCGGATCTTCGACCGCCGTGCCGCCACGTTCGATGCGGTTGCGTTCCTGCCGCGCGAGATCGCGCAGCGGATGAACGAGCGCCTCGAATACATCAAGGTGAGCCCCGCGGCCGTGCTGGATGCGGGCTGCGGCCCGGGCGACGATCTCCCGGCGCTGCGCGCGCGCTTTCCGGAAGCGCCGGTGTTCGGCGTGGACCTGTCCGGCGCGATGCTCGCGCGGGCCGGCCGGCGCGAAGTCGAGCAGACTACCTGGCGCCGCTGGCTGCCGGCGTCGCTCGGCCGGGCGCTGGGCCAGCGCGGCCCGCGCGTCGCGCAGGCCGACTTCGCCGCGCTGCCGTTCCCGGGCGGCGCGTTCGACCTGATCTGGTCGAATCTCGCGCTCCACTGGCATTCGCGTCCCGATACCGTCTTCCCCGAATGGCAGCGCGTGCTGCGCGTGAACGGGCTCCTGATGTTCAGCACGCTCGGCCCCGACACGCTGCGCGAGCTGCGCGCGGCTTGCGCGGACGCCGAAGCGGCGCTCGGCATCGCGCCGCCCGCCGCGCGCGTGATCGATTTCGTCGACATGCACGACCTCGGCGACATGCTCGTCGAGAGCGGCTTCGAGATTCCCGTGATGGACCAGGAAGTGCTGACCGTCACCTACAAATCCGCCGATTCCCTGCTGGCCGACGTGCGCCGCTGGGGCGCCTATCCGTTCGAGCGCACGGCGCCGCGGCACGCGATGCGGCGCTTTCGCGCAGCGCTCGGCGACGCGCTGGATGCGCGCCGGCGCGAGGACGGCACGATTCCGTTGACCTTCGAGGTGATCTACGGCCACGCGTGGAAGGCCGTGCCGCGCACGACCGCGGAAGGGCACGGGATCGTGCGCATCGAGGACATCGGCAAGGGGCGTCCGAAGAATCGGTAAAGCGGTAAAGAGGGGTTTTGTTATGTCTGAAATTAGCGGCGCAAAGCGGGGTCGAATTGGCGGCTAAAACGGCCGAAAAGCTTGTCGCGCTTGGCTTGGCGGGCGATAGGCGCTTGCTTGTGGATGCCATTGAACCCGCCTATAATGCGTCAGCTTGTCGTCCCGGGGTCCCCGCAATACGGGGCGACGAGTCCGATGCAGGCATGCATCGCATGCCATTCGCGTGAGGCGGCGATGGAAGCAGCGAGGGTTTTGGCGGAGACGGCGGACAGCGAACCGATCCTCGAAGATTGGCTCATGAAACGCAACTGTTCGGTGTCGCCACGCCAGTTCGTGCTGTTTTACGCGTCGCTCGCGGGCTTCTCGCTGGCGATCGCGGCGTTGCTGATGTGGAGAGGGGCCTGGCTCGTCATGCCCTTTACCGGCATCGAGTTGCTGGCGGTCGGTGTCGCATTTGCGATCTATGCTCGCCATGCGGTCGATTACGAGCGCATCAGGCTGTTTCCGCACCGGCTCGTGATCGAGCGGATGGATGCGGAGCGGCTCACGCAGATCGAATTCAACCCGCGCTGGGTGCGGGTCGAGCCGGGTGCGACGCCACGCGATCCGATTCGGCTGGTGTCGCGCGGGCAGACCGTCGTAATCGGGCAGCATCTCGCGCAGTACAAGCGTGCGCAGTTCGCCGACGAACTGCGCGTGTCGCTCAGGCGCTGCGGCTGACGAGGCGCAGCCATCGGCCGGAACGGGCCGGCGGCTTGCGACGGGGGAGGGTTTGAATGGAAATTTTGGGTAAGGATGCTATGAAAACAATCAAGCGAGCCCTCGCGGGCGTGCTGGCATGCAGCGGATTGCTCTTTGCCGGTGCGGCCCTGGCGGTCGGTGATAGCCCGGGCGGCCCCCGTGTCAACGAGATCAACTTTCAGCCGCCGGTCACGAAAATCGCCGAGGAGCTCTACGATCTCCACACGATGATGCTGATCCTCTGTACGGTGATCTTCGTCGGCGTGTTCGGCGTGATGTTCTATTCGATCTTCGCGCACCGCAAATCCAAGGGCCACAAGGCCGCCAATTTCCATGAAAGCACGACCGTCGAGATCATCTGGACGATCGTGCCGTTCGTCATCGTCGTGCTGATGGCGCTGCCGGCGACGAAGGCCGTCGTCGCGATGAAGGACACGACGAACGCCGATCTCACGATCAAGGTCACCGGCTACCAGTGGAAGTGGGGCTACGACTACGTGAAGGGCCCGGGCGAGGGCATCGGCTTCCTGTCGACGCTGACCACCCCGCGCGACGAAGTGATGGGCAAGAAGCCGATCACCGACACCTATCTGCAGGAAGTCGACAATCCGCTCGTCGTGCCGGTCAACAAGAAGATCCGCATCATCACGACCGCGAACGACGTCGTCCACTCGTGGTACGTGCCCGCGTTCGGCGTGAAGCAGGATGCGATCCCCGGCTTCGTGCGCGACACGTGGTTCAAGGCCGACAAGGTCGGCACGTTCCGCGGTTTCTGTACCGAGCTGTGCGGCAAGGAACACGCGTACATGCCGGTCGTCGTCGAAGTGCTGTCGGAAGACGACTACGCGAAGTGGGTCACCGCGCAGAAGGCGAAGCTCGCCAGCGCGGCGGTCGATCCGAACAAGGTCTACACGATGGCCGAACTCGTCGCGCACGGCGAGGAAGTCTACAAGGCGAACTGCGCGGCCTGCCACCAGGTGAACGGCAAGGGCCTCGGCGCGTTCCCGGCGATGGACGGCAGCCCGATCGTGAACGGCCCGATCGCGGCCCACGTCGAGCGCGTGCTGCACGGCAAGGGCGCGATGCCGTCGTGGGCATCGCTGTCGGACCTCGACATCGCTTCGGTCGTCACGTACGAACGCAACTCGTGGGGCAACCACAAGAACGACCTGCTGCAGCCGAAGCAAGTGGCTGACGCACGCAACGGCAAGATGCCGGAAGACACCGCGGGCGCGGCACCGGCAGAAGCGGCTTCGGCATCGGCGCAAGCCGCGTCGGGCGCCGAGCAGCCGGCGGCAGCGGCATCGGCCGCGCTGTCGACGATCTACTTCGAGACGGGCAAGAGCGTGCTGCCGGCCGACGCGAAGGCGGCGATCGCCGCCGCGGTCGACTATGCGAAGGCGCATCCGGACGCGAAGCTCGCGCTGTCGGGCTTCACCGACAAGACCGGCTCGGCCGACGCGAACGCCGAACTGGCGAAGCATCGGGCCCAGGCCGTGCGCGATGCGCTGAAGGCAGCAGGCGTGGCGGAAGACCACATCATTCTCAAAAAGCCGGAAACGATCACGGGCGGGGCTGACGCGAAGGAAGCCCGGCGTGTCGAGATCGGCCCGGCGGCTTGACGTGTCGCTGAGTTAGTCGACGTATTCGCATTAGGAGATTCTCATGTCTAGCATCGGGCACGACGTAGCCGCGGACCACGCGCACGACGACCACGCGCACGAAGCCCCGCACGGCTGGCGTCGCTGGCTGTTCGCCACCAACCACAAGGACATCGGTACGCTGTACCTGCTGTTCTCGTTCATCATGTTCCTGTCGGGCGGCGTGATGGCGCTCGGCATCCGTGCCGAGCTGTTCGAGCCGGGCCTGCAGATCATGCGTCCGGAGTTCTTCAACGAACTCACGACGATGCACGGCCTGATCATGGTGTTCGGCGCGATCATGCCGGCCTTCGTCGGCTTCGCGAACTGGATGATTCCGCTGCAGATCGGCGCATCCGACATGGCGTTCGCGCGGATGAACAACTTCAGCTTCTGGCTGCTGCCGGTCGCGGCCGTGCTGCTGGTCGGCTCGTTCTTCGCGCCGGGCGGCGCGACGGCCGCCGGCTGGACGCTGTACGCACCGCTGTCGACGCAGATGGGCCCGGGCATGGACTTCGCGATCTTCGCGGTCCACATCATGGGCGCGTCGTCGATCATGGGCGGGATCAACATCGTCGTGACGATCCTGAACATGCGCGCACCGGGCATGACGCTGATGAAGATGCCGATGTTCGCGTGGACGTGGCTGATCACCGCTTACCTGCTGATCGCCGTGATGCCGGTCTTGGCGGGCGCGATCACGATGGTGCTGTTCGACCGCCACTTCGGCACGTCGTTCTTCAACGCGGCAGGCGGCGGCGACCCGGTGATGTACCAGCACATCTTCTGGTTCTTCGGCCACCCCGAGGTGTACATCATGATTCTGCCGGCGTTCGGGATCGTGTCGCAGGTGATCCCGGCGTTCGCGCGCAAGACGCTGTTCGGCTACAGCTCGATGGTGTACGCGACGGCGTCGATCGCGATCCTGTCGTTCATGGTCTGGGCGCACCACATGTTCGCCACGGGCATGCCGGTCACCGGCCAGCTGTTCTTCATGTACGCGACGATGCTGATCGCGGTGCCGACGGGCGTGAAGGTGTTCAACTGGCTCGCGACGATGTGGCGCGGCTCGATGACGTTCGAAACGCCGATGCTGTTCGCGATCGGCTTCCTGTTCGTGTTCACGTTCGGCGGCCTGACGGGCCTGATGCTCGCGATGGCGCCGCTCGACATCCAGTATCACGGCACCTACTTCGTGGTCGCGCACTTCCACTACGTGCTGGTGGCCGGCTCGCTGTTCGCGCTGTTCTCGGGCTGGTACTACTGGGCGCCGAAGTGGACGGGCTGGATGTACAACGAGACGCGCGGCAAGATCCACTTCTGGGCGTCGATGATCTTCTTCAACCTGACGTTCTTCCCGATGCACTTCGTCGGTCTCGCGGGCATGCCGCGCCGCTATGCGGACTACCCGGCGCAGTTCACGGACTTCAACCAGGTGGCGACGATCGGCGCATTCGGCTTCGGCCTCGCGCAGGTGTACTTCCTGTTCGCGGTCGCGCTGCCGGCCTATCGTGGCGGCGGCGAGCTGGAGAAGGCGTCGGACAAGCCGTGGGACGGCGCGACGGGCCTCGAGTGGACGGTGCCGAGCCCGGCTCCCTTCCACACGTTCGAGCAACCGCCGCACGTCGAATAAGTGTCACCCGGCGTTCCGCCGCTGCCTGCCGCGCAGGCAGGCGCGGCGGGCGCCGAATCGATGGATCAGCGAAGTTTCAGCGAAGTTGCAGATGACCCGGAATCCACAAGAAAGACGAACGCCCGAGCAGATCCGCGCGGGCAACAAGCGGCTCGGCCTCACCCTGCTCGTCATCGCCGCCGTTTTTTTTGTGGGTGTCGTGATCAAGCAGTGGTGGCTGTCCACCCACTGATGCAGTAATTGACGCAGTAGCGAGGAAGTCGTCGTATGTCGAAGCCGGAAGAGGGCGCCGTGGATCGGGCGTTCAATCGTTCGATGCTGGTGAAGCTCTTCGTCGTGGCCGGGCTGATGTTCGGTTTCGGCTTCGCGCTGATCCCGATGTATCGGGCGATCTGCCAGATCACCGGCATCAACAACCTGGTGCAGCGCGATGTCAGCGAGCGCGAGGTGAAGAACTCGCAGGTCGACTATAGCCGCACGGTGTCGGTCGAGTTCGATGCGAACGCACGCGGGCCGCTCGGGTTCAAGCCGGAGCACAACAGCCTCGACGTGCATCCGGGCGAGCTGACGACGATCGTGTACGACGTGACGAACGGGCAGGGCCGGCCGGTCGTCGCGCAGGCGATTCCGAGCTACGCGCCGAAGCAGGCGACGGAGTTCTTCAAGAAGATCGAGTGCTTTTGCTTCACGCAGCAGACGCTGACCGCGAACGAGTCGCGCAAGATGCCGGTGGTGTTCGTGATCGACCCGAAATTGCCGAAGGACGTGAAGACGATCACGCTGTCGTACACGTTCTTCGAGCTGAATACCCCGGCCACGCCGGCACCGGCGCAGCGCAGCACGGCGGCGGCGCAGGGTGCGGCGAAGCCGGACGCATGAAGACGGAGGCGGGGCGATGACGGAGATCAAGCGGAGCGGGACGTTCGGACAGGCGTTGAGAGCGGTGCTGTGGTCGTTCTTCGGGGTGCGCAAGCGGCGCGACCTGGAGGCCGATGCGACGCAGCTCAATCCGCTGCACGTGCTGATCGTCGCGTTGATCGCGGCCGGCGTGTTCATCGGCGTGCTGATCCTGATCGTGCGTGCCGTCGTGGGCTGAGGCGCGCGGCGTGGCTAGCGGCTAGCGGCCACGAAAGAATGCAGTGCGCGGCGCCACGGCGCGGCGTGCAGGAAAGAGCGGCGGCGGTCTCGCCGCGCAAGAAATAAAGCCGGAGCGGTTTCCGGTACACAAATTGGACTGAAGTGGAGAATCAAGCATGAGCGGTCAAAACCAGACCCCGTACTATTTCGTGCCGCATCCGTCGCAGCATCCGATCAGCGCGGCCATCGGCCTGCTGGTCATGCTGGGGTCGGTAGCGCTGTGGATCAACGGTCACGACTGGGCGCCGTTTACGGCGCTGCTCGGCCTGCTGTGGTTGCTCTTCACGCTGTATCACTGGTTCGGCGACGCGATCGCCGAATCGGAAGGCGGTCATTACGGCAAGAACGTCGACAAGTCGTACCGCTGGAGCATGAGCTGGTTCATCTTCTCCGAAGTCATGTTCTTCGGCGCGTTCTTCGGCGCGCTGTTCTATGCGCGTGAAATCGCGCTGCACCAGCTCGGCAGCCTCGACTACAAGCTGATCTGGCCGGACTTCTCCGCCGTGTGGCCGAACGAAGGCCCCGCCGCGCTCGCCGGTCACTTCAAGACGATGGGCCCGTGGCCGATCCCGACGCTGAACACCGCGCTGCTGCTGTCGTCGGGCGTGACGCTGACGATCTCGCACCACGCGCTGCGCGACGATCATCGCAAGAAGGCGATTGCATGGCTGGCCGCGACGCTCGTGTTCGGGATCTGCTTCCTGTTCCTGCAGGGCTTCGAGTACTACCACGCGTACAACGAACTGAACCTGACGCTGAACTCGGGCGTGTACGGTTCGACGTTCTTCCTGCTGACCGGCTTCCACGGCTTCCACGTGTTCCTCGGCGGCACGATGCTCGCGGTGGTGCTGGTGCGGATGATCCGCGGCCACTTCAAGCCCGATCATCACTTCGCGTTCGAAGGCGCCGCGTGGTACTGGCACTTCGTCGACGTCGTCTGGCTCGGCCTGTACGTCGTCGTCTACTGGCTGTAAATGGAAAAACGGCCCGCGCAGCGATGCGCGGGCCGTTTTCATTGGTGTGCGGGCGCGGCGGCGAAGCCGCGGCCGACACCGCCCCGGCGCCGCCGCGACTCAGTCAGGCGGCGCTTTTGCTTGGTGGCGCGGCCGTGCGGCGAAATGTCACAGCGGTCGCGGCAGCCGGCGCGGCAACGGCATCAACGTCCGATCGGCAGGCCGGTCGAATGGATCCAGCCCATCCAGTTTGCGAACAGGATGAACAGGAACAGCGACACCGACAACCCGACGCGGGTGGCGAGCGACCAGACCATGCGCTTCGTATGGCCGCGGTCGTGCATCATGAAGTAGAGCGCCGAGCCCATGCTGGCAATGATGAGGACGAAGGCGATGGGAACGAGTATGTGCATGACACGAACCGGACGACGGCAATTCGAAAGGAAGAGGATAATTATCGCACTTCGCTTTCGCGCACGTGCCGGGCGGGCCGCACGATGAAGATTCGCTGGCTGCCTGCGCTGCTGATCCTCGTCGTCGTCGCCGTCACGATCCGTCTCGGTTTCTGGCAACGCGACCGCGCACACCAGAAGGAGGCGCTGCAGGCGAGCATCGCGCGCTACGAGCAGGCGGCCCCGGTCGATCTCGGCGCGCAGCCGGTGCCGCTCGCGTCGATCGAGTTTCACCGCGTGCGGGCGAAAGGCCGTTTCATGCCCGAGCAAGCGGTGTTCCTCGACAATCGGCCGTATAACGACCAGCCGGGTTTTTACGTCGTGATGCCGTTTAAACTCACGGGCGGCGGCGTCGTGCTCGTGAACCGCGGCTGGCTGCCGCGCAACATCGCCGATCGCACGGCGATCGAGCCGTTCGCGACGCCGGCGGGCGAGGTCGAGATCGTCGGCATCGCGCGCGCCGATGCGTCGCGCGCGTTCGAGCTCGGCGAAGGCGGGTCGGCCGCGCACCAGAAGATCCGGCAGAACCTCGACGTCGCCGCGTATGCAAAGGAAACCGGGCTGCCGCTGCAGCCGTTCGTGATCCAGCAGACGAGCGACGACGGCGACAAGCTCGTGCGCGACTGGCCGGCGGCGACGACCGGCGTCGAGCGCAATTACGGTTATATGTTTCAGTGGTGGGCGATGGCGGCGGCCGCGCTCGGCTTCGGCCTGTACGCCGCGCGGCGTGCGGCGAAGAAGTCGACCGGCGCGTGAGCGCCATGCCAGGACGCGGCGCCGGCGCCGCGGGTTCGTTTCGAGAGGTCTGATTTGTCCATGCAATCTTCCCGTCAAGGTCCGGCCGCAGCGCCGATGTCGGCCGCGGCCCGCAAGCGCGGCCGCTGGATGCTCGTGCTGCTGGGTCTCGTGTGCGCCGCACCGATGATCGCGTCGTATTTCACCTATTACGTGATCAAGCCGAAGGGTGGGTCGACGAATTACGGCACGCTGATCGAGCCGCAGCGCCCGATCCCGGCGGATCTGCAGGTCACCGACGAAACCGGCAAGACGGTGCCGCTGTCGTCGCTGCGCGGCGTCTGGCTGTTCGTGATGACCGACCGCAGCGCGTGCGACGACGCCTGCGCGCGCAAGCTCTATTTCATGCGCCAGATCCGCGTCACGCAGGCGGGCGAGCGGCACCGGATCACGATGGTGTGGCTGCGCAGCGATGCGGGCGCGACGCCGCAAAAGGTGCTGGACGCGTATCCGGACACGCGCCGGCTCGTCGCGGATCCGGCCGCGGTGGCCGCGTGGCTGCCGGCCGATGCCGGCACGAAGGACACCGACCACATCTACATGGTCGACCCGAACGGCAACCTGATGATGCGTTTCCCGAAAGACCCGAATCCCAGCAAGATCAAGTCGGACGTGACGAAGCTGCTGAAGTGGTCGAGCATCGGTTGAGGCGAGAGAACGAGGCACCATTCCGATGTCGTATCTACTGCAACTCGGCCTGATCGGCCTGTGCATCGCGCTGCTGCCGCTGTCGTACGTGTGGGTGAAGGCCGACGACGACAAGTTCCGCAAGCTCGTGTGGATCACCACGTTCCTGACCCTCGACCTCGTGATGTTCGGCGGCTTCACGCGGCTGACCGATTCGGGGCTCGGCTGCCCCGACTGGCCCGGCTGCTACGGCACGTCGTCGCCGTTCATCGCGCACGCGGCGATCACGGCCGCGCACCAGGCGATGCCAACCGGGCCGGTCAGCATGACGAAGGCGTGGATCGAGATGATCCATCGTTATTTCGCGATGGCGATCGGCGTGCTGATCATCGCGCAGGTGGCGATCGCGTGGGCCGCGCGGCTGCGCCGCCGCCCGCTGCACGTGTCGCCGTGGTGGCCGACGAGCCTGCTGCTGCTGATTCTCGTGCAGGGTGCGTTCGGCGCATGGACGGTCACGATGAAGCTGCAGCCCGTGATCGTCACGATCCACCTGCTGCTCGGCCTCACGCTGCTCGGCACGCTCGGCTGGCTCGCGGCGCGGCAGACGCCGCTGCCGTCGCATGACCCGGAGGCCGGGCGCTACCGGGCGGCCGCGCTCGCGGCGCTCGTGCTGCTGGTCGTGCAGATCGCGCTCGGCGGCTGGGTCAGCACCAACTACGCGGTGCTCGCGTGCACCGACTTCCCGACCTGCAACGGTCAGTGGATTCCGCCGATGGATTTCCAGCACGGCTTCCACCTGTGGCGCGCGCTCGGAATGACGAAGGACGGCGACGCGATCACGCAGGACGCGCTGGTCGCGATCCACTGGACGCACCGCACGTTCGCGTTCGTCGTGGTCGCGTATCTGGTCGCGTTCGCGCTGAAGATGCGCCGCTTCGCATCGCTGCGGCGGCCCGCGAACGGCGTGCTGCTGGTCGTCCTGCTGCAGTTCGTGACGGGCCTGACCAACATCGTGCTGCAGTGGCCGCTGCCGGTCGCGGTCGCGCACAACGGCGGCGCCGCGATCCTGCTGCTGCTCGTCGTCATGTTAAACTTTCGCATCCTTTCAAGCCGCCCCGGCCGTGTCGCGCAGCCCGCGCGCGACGCCGCCCCGGCGTGACCGCCCCCATGCAAAGCACCCTCTCCCAATCGCCCGGTAGCCGCTTTTCCCAGTACATGGCGCTGACGAAGCCGCGTGTCACGCAGCTCGCGGTGTTCTGCGCGGTGATCGGCATGTTCCTCGCGACGCCGGGCATGGTGCCGTGGCATGTGCTGATCGGCGGCACCGTCGGCATCTGGCTGCTGGCCGGCGCCGCGTTCGCGATCAACTGCCTCGTCGAGCAGAAGATCGACGCGATGATGCGCCGCACCGCGTGGCGCCCGTCCGCGCGCGGCGAGATCACGACGCCGCAGATCCTGCTGTTCTCGGCCGTGCTCGGCAGCGTCGGCGCATGGACGCTCTATACGTTCACGAACCCGCTGACGATGTGGCTGACGATCGCGACGTTCGTCGGCTACGCGGTGATCTACACGCTGCTGCTCAAGCCGATGACGCCGCAGAACATCGTGATCGGCGGCGCGTCGGGCGCGATGCCGCCGGCGCTCGGGTGGGCGGCGGTCACCGGCGCGGTGCCGGGCGACGCGTGGATCCTCGTGCTGATCATCTTCGTCTGGACGCCGCCGCATTTCTGGGTGCTCGCGCTCTATCGCCGCAAGGATTACGAGAACGCCGGGCTGCCGATGCTGCCCGTCACGCACGGCGAGAAGTTCACGCGCCTGCACATCCTGCTGTATACGGTGATCCTGTTCGCGGTCACGCTGATGCCGTTCATTTCCGGGATGAGCGGGGCCGTCTACCTGACGAGCGCGGTGCTGCTCGGCGCGGTGTTTCTCGCGTATGCGTGGAAGATCCATCGCGACTATTCGGACGAACTCGCCCGCAAGGCCTTCCGCTACTCGATCGTCTATCTGTCGCTGCTGTTCGCGGCGCTGCTCGTCGATCACTATGCACGCCCGCTGCTCGGCGTGTAACCGCACGGTTTGAACGCAATGCTCCCATCACGGTTCGGGCGCCGCGCGCGCCAAGGCTGGATGCTCGCGTGCGCATTCACGGCAGCGCTGCTGCTCGCCGGATGCGACAACGCGCCGAAATTCCAGAATCTCGACATCACCGGCAACACGCAGTTCGGCAGCGACTTCTCGCTGCCCGATACGACCGGCAAGGTGCGCACGCTCGCCGACTTCAAGGGCCGTGCGGTCGTGATGTTCTTCGGCTATACGCATTGCCCGGACGTGTGCCCGACCACGATGGCCGAATTGTCCGAAGCGCTGAAGCAGCTCGGGCCGGATGCCGCGAAACGCGTGCAGGTGCTGTTCGTCACCGTCGATCCGGAGCGCGACACGCCGGCGCTGCTCGGCCAGTACGTGCCCGCGTTCGATCCGTCGTTCATCGGCCTGCGGCCGGCCGACGAAGCGCAGCTCAAGAAGGTCACGAAGGATTTCCGCGTGTACTACGCGAAGGTGCCCGGCAAGACGCCCGGCAGCTACACGATGGATCACACGGCCGCGAGCTACGTGTTCGACCGCGACGGCAAGCTGCGCCTGTTCGTGCGCGACGGCCAGGGCCCGGCGCCGTGGGTCCACGACCTGAAGCTGCTGGTCGACTGACCGGCAGCCGCCGGGCGAGCGGCCCGGCGTGTCGCGTGACGGCCGTCCTGCGCCGTCGCGTTTTTCCTCTCTCATCGTGGTGCGCATGCGCTGCCCGCCGGGCGGCGCGTCGGCATGCGCGCGCGTGGCGCCGAAGCCGCGTTACGGCAGCGCCGGCACGTTGAAGCCGGAGGCGGCGCGCGTGATCCGGAATTCCGTCACGCGATACGTGGCGAGCCCCTCGGTGACGAACGGGTCGGTCTCGAGGATCGCGTCGAGCGCGTCGCGATCGATGCGGGCCGCGAGGATCACGCCGCCTTCGCGCGGCACCTTCGGCCCCGCCGCGATGAAGATGCCCTTGTCGAACTGCGGCTGCAGGTACGCGCGGTGGCGTTCGAGCGCGTCGTCGATGCGCTCGAGCGACGCGGTGTAGTGGATGTCGATGACGTACATGGATGGCCCTGGAAGGATGCCGGCGCTTCGCGCACCGGCCGGTCGGTCTTTTTAGCACAGCGGACGCGGGCTGTCGCGCCGGCGCGGCCTCGCGACGGGCGCCGTGCCTGTCGATCGCCGGCTCGCCGCGGCCGCGCGTATTCAAGATGTAAGCCTCGTTGCCGTAAATGAAAGAGCAACCGTTTGCGCGCGGCAGGCCGTTCGCGCGTCGGATGCTTCGACATCGACAGAGGCACGCAGATGAGCAGAATGAGTTTGAACCGCAAGCTGTGGCTCGCGCTTGCGCTGGTATGGATCGGTCTCCTGGGCGTCGGCGCATGGAGCGCCTACGAGACGCGCGCGACGATGCTCGCCGAACGCAAGGCCGGCATCGCGAATCTCGTCGACTCGGCGGCGGGCATCGTGAAGGCCTATCACACGCTCGTGCAGAACGGCACGCTGCCCGAGGCCGACGCGAAGCGCGACGCGCTCGCGCGTCTCGCCGCGATGCGCTACGGCGATTCGGGCTACGTGTTCGTGATGGATTCGAAGCCGGTCGTTCTGATGCATCCGACGCTGCCGAAGCTCGTCGACACGCAGGTCGGCGACTATCTCGATCCGGACGGCAAGCCGCTGTTCGTGACGATTCTGAACGCGGCGAAGGCGACCGGCAGCGGCTTCGCCGAATATCGCGGGCGGCTGCCGCACAGCGAGACGGCCGTGCCGAAGATCAGCTACGTCACGCGGTTCGCGCCGTGGGACTGGAACATCTCGAGCGGCGTGTTCCTGAAGGACATCGACACCGTTTACTACCGGACGCTGCTCGGCCATCTGGCCGTGGTGTTCGTGATCGGCCTCGTGATCAGCGCGGCGATGCTGGTGATCATCCGCAACGTGCGCGGCAGCCTCGGCGGCGAGCCCGACGAAGCGGCCGCGCTCGCGACGCGCATCGCGCAGGGCGACCTGACGCAGCCGGTGCCGGTGCGCGCGGGCGACCGCACGAGCATGATGGCCGCGATGCACGACATGCAGGTGCGGCTGCAGGCGACGATCGGCGGGATTCGCCAGTCGGCCGAAGCGATCGCGTCGGCGAGCCGCCAGATCTCGGCCGGCAACGACGACCTGTCGCAGCGCACCGAGGAGCAGGCCGCGTCGCTCGAGGAAACGGCCGCGAGCATGGAGCAACTGACCGCGACGGTGAAGCAGAACGCCGACAACGCGCGGCAGGCGAGCGGGCTCGCGAACAATGCGTCGGACATCGCGCGCACGGGCAGCGACGTCGTGAACCGCGTGATCGGCACGATGGGCGAGATCGACGACAGCTCGCGCAAGATCGCCGACATCATCGGCGTGATCGAGGGCATCGCATTCCAGACCAACATCCTCGCGCTGAACGCGGCGGTCGAGGCCGCGCGCGCAGGCGAGCAAGGCCGCGGCTTCGCGGTGGTCGCGGGTGAGGTGCGCTCGCTCGCGCAGCGCAGCGCGACGGCCGCGAAGGAGATCCGCGCGCTGATCGTCGATTCGGTCGAGCGCGTGCGCAACGGCTCGACGCTGGTCGGCCAGGCCGGTACGACGATGGGCGAGATCCTGCAGGCGGTCGCGCGCGTGACCGACATCATGGGCGAGATCGCGGCGGCGTCCGAGGAGCAGGCGAGCGGCATCACGCAGGTCGGGCGCGCGGTCACGCAGATGGACCAGGTGACCCAGCAGAACGCGGCGCTGGTCGAGGAAGCTGCCGCGGCGGCCGCGTCGCTGCAGGAACAGGCCGCGCGGCTGCGCGATGCGGTCGGCGCGTTCCGGGTCGGCAATACCGGCGGCCCGGCGCCGCGCGGGGCCGGTGCGCGTGCGGTCGAACCGGCCTTCGGCGCGAAGGCGGCCGACGAGACGGTGGCGGCGTGACGCGTGTCGGCCGATGGACCGATGCGTCGATGGACCGATGCGCCAAGAAAAACTGCAACTAACGGCCGACTCGTGCGTCGGCCGCCGGCACCGCGCGGGTGCATACCCATATGAGCGGGATGTATTTCACTTCCCGCCGATCCTGTGACACCATTTGGCCCTTCCTGCGAGTCGGGGCATACCCGTATCGCGCCCCATTTCAAGTAAGCAAGCAAGCGAGAAACAGATGAAGCGTCGCAGTCTCCTGAAGGTATTTTCCGTGCTGGCCACCGGCGCCGCGCTGACGCTGTCGGCAGGCGCGCACGCCGAAGACAAGGTGATCAAGGTCGGCACGGTCGCCGGCCCGGATTCGGAAGTGTGGCAAGTCGTGCAGAAGGTCGCGAAAGAGAAGGAAGGCCTGAACGTGAAGGTCGTCGAGTTCAACGACTACGTGCAGCCGAACGCGGCGCTCGATTCGGGCGACCTCGACGCGAACAGCTTCCAGCACCAGCCCTACCTCGACAGCCAGGTGAAGCAGCGCGGCTACAAGCTCGTCAGCGCGGGCCTGACCTACATCTCGCCGATCGGCGTGTACTCGAAGAAGTTCAAGTCGCTGAAGGATCTGCCGCAGGGCGCGAAGCTCGCGGTGCCGAACGATCCGTCGAACGAAAACCGCGCGCTGCTGCTGCTGCAGACGCAAGGCGTGATCAAGCTGAAGTCGGGCGCCGGCACGGGCGGCAACAACGCAACGGTGCTCGACATCGCCGAGAACCCGAAGAAGCTGAAGATCTCCGAACTCGACGCCGCGCAACTGCCGCGCGTGCTGTCGGACGTCGACGCGGCCGTGATCAACACGAACTACGCGCTCGCCGCGAACCTGCAGCCGACCAAGGACGCGATCGCGCTCGAATCGCTGACGAGCCCGTACGCGAACCTGATCGCCGTGCGCGCGAAGGACAAGGATCAGCCGTGGGTGAAGAAGCTGGTCAAGGCGTACCAGTCGCCGGAAGTGAAGGAATTCATCAAGAAGCAGTTCAAGGGCTCGATGGTCGCGTCGTTCTGAACGCCGCTCACCGGTCGGACCGCTGAACGCAAAGGGCCTGCATCGCGCAGGCCCTTTTTTCATTGGCGCGGCAGGCGCGCGCCTGCCCTACATCTCGCCGCGCCGCGAGCAGATCGCCATGATCTGCTGGATCGCATAGTTGTCGCGCACGCCGGGCAACGATTGCACGACGCACTCGTGATAGCGCCGCTCGCGCGGCAGCAGCATCGCGTTGTTGCGGTACAGCGCGTCGCACGAGCGCTGGATCAACTGCGCGGCGGCGCCGTTGCGGCTTTCGCGCAGCGCATTGAGCATGCAGTCGTCGTATTGCGCGCTGCCGTCGGTCAGCGCGAATGCCGCGCCCGGCAGCGCCTGCGCGACGGCGGCGAAGGCCGCGAAGGCGATCGCGCGAATCGTTCGTTTCATGTCCCCTCCGATGGTGTGGATCGGGTCGGCGGACAGCATAACGTAAAGCCGCGAGCGCGGCTGGCGCGTTGCGCCGGGACCGGCGCGGAGCGCCGCCAGCCGGGCTTTCCAGGCATTTCATGGGGGCGCGGCGGCGCCGCGCATCGGCCGCTCGCGCGAAAGCGCGGAGTCAGGCGGTGGTCTGCGGAAATGGTATCCTCGTGCGTTCGCCGCCGCACGCTTTCCCGGAGCGTGCGCGGGCCGATCGCCCGCGTCTCGCACGTGCGGCGGGCGTCCGCCCGACGGCGGCGGGAATCCATCATCCAGAACCGACACAATACGGGGGAGACTCACCCATGAATCGTTTCAAGACTTTCGCGCTCCGTTCGATCACGGCCGGCGTCGCCGCACTCGCGCTGGCTGGCGTCGCGCACGCGCAGACGGTCAAGGTCCTGTCGATCGTCGATCATCCGGCGCTCGATGCGATCCGCGACGGCGTGCGCGCCGAACTGAAGGCGCAAGGTTACGGCGACGACAAGCTCAAGTGGGAATACCAGAGCGCCCAGGGCAACACGGGCACGGCCGCGCAGATCGCGCGCAAGTTCGTCGGCGACAAGCCCGATGTGATCGTCGCGATCGCGACACCGGCCGCGCAGTCGGTCGTCGCGGCGACGAAGAGCGTGCCGGTCGTCTACTCGGGCGTGACCGATCCGGTCGCCGCGCAGCTCGTGAAGGGCTGGGGGCCGTCGGGCACCAACGTGACGGGCGTATCCGACAAGCTGCCGCTCGACCGCCAGGTCGCACTGATCAAGCGCGTCGTGCCGAATGCGAAGACGGTCGGCATGGTCTACAACCCGGGCGAGGCGAATTCGGTCGTCGTCGTGAAGGAGCTCAAGGAGCTCCTCGCGAAGCAGGGAATGGCGCTGAAGGAAGCGGCCGCACCGCGCACCGTCGACATCGGCCCCGCCGCGAAGAGCCTGATCGGCAAGGTCGACGTGATCTACACGAACACCGACAACAACGTCGTGTCCGCGTACGAAGCGCTGGTGAAGGTCGCGAACGAAGCGAAGATTCCGCTCGTCGCCGGCGACACCGACAGCGTGAAGCGCGGCGGCATCGCGGCGCTCGGCATCAATTACGGCGATCTGGGCCGGCAGACCGGCAAGGTCGTCGCGCGCATCCTGAAGGGCGAGAAGCCGGGCGCGATCGCGTCGGAGACGAGCAGCAACCTCGAACTGTTCGTCAATACGGGCGCGGCCGCGAAGCAGGGCGTCACGCTGGCGCCGGATCTCGTGAAGGAAGCGAAGACGGTCATCAAGTAAGCCCGCGGCACGAGCGCCGCGCTGGCAGGCCCGATCCGGGCCTCGACGACATCGCCGGACGGGCGGCTCCCACCCGGGCCGCCCGTTCGCTTCGCCCGGCCGTACACGTCCGGCCGGGAAGCAACAGGATTTCCCCATCATGTCTCTGTTCTCGTTTCTGGGCGCCCTGGAGATCGGCCTGATCTTCAGCCTCGTCGCCCTCGGGGTGCTGATCTCGTTTCGCATCCTCAACTTCCCCGACCTCACCGTCGACGGCAGCTTTCCGCTCGGCGGCGCGGTCGCCGCGACGCTGATCTCGGCCGGCTACGACCCGTTTTCCGCGACGCTGCTCGCGATCGTCGCGGGCGCGCTGGCCGGCTTCGTCACCGGCTGGCTGAACGTGCGCCTGAAGATCATGGATCTGCTCGCCAGTATCCTGATGATGATCGCGCTCTACTCGGTGAACCTGCGGATCATGGGCCGGCCGAACGTGCCGCTGATCACCGAGCCGACGCTGTTCACAGTGCTGCAGCCCGACTGGATGCCCGATTACGTGCTGCGCCCGGCGCTGCTCGCGATCGTCGTCGTGGTCGCGAAGCTCGGCCTCGACTGGTTCTTCTCGTCGCAGCTCGGCCTCGCGATGCGCGCGACCGGCGCGAATCCGCGGATGGCGCGTGCGCAAGGCATCGCGACCGGTCGCGCGACGCTCGCCGGAATGGCGCTGTCGAACGCGCTCGTCGCGCTCGCGGGCGCGCTGTTCGCGCAGACGCAGGGCGGCTCGGACATCTCGATGGGGATCGGCACGATCGTGATCGGGCTGGCCGCGGTGATCATCGGCGAGACGCTGCTGCCCGCACGCCGGCTGGTGCTGACGACGCTCGCCGTCGTGCTCGGCGCGATCGTCTACCGCTTCTTCATCGCGCTCGCGCTGAACAGCGAATTCATCGGCCTGAAGGCGCAGGACCTGAACCTCGTGACGGCCGCGCTCGTCACGATCGCGCTGGTGCTGCCGGCGACGCGCAAGAAGTTGTTCGCGCGCAAGAACGGAGGGGCATGACATGTTGTCCGCACAAGACCTGAAACTCACGTTCAATCCCGGCACGCCGATCGAGACGCGCGCGCTGCGCGGGCTGTCGCTCGAGATTCCCGACGGCCAGTTCGTCGCGGTGATCGGCTCGAACGGCGCCGGCAAGTCGACTTTCCTCAATGCGGTCAGCGGCGATCAGCGCGTCGATGTGGGGCGCATCGCGATCGACGGCGCGGATGTGACGCGCCAGGCCGCGTGGGACCGCGCGCACCTCGTCGCGCGCGTGTTCCAGGATCCGATGGCCGGCACCTGCGAGGCGCTGACGATCGAGGAGAACATGGCGCTCGCGATGGCGCGCGGCGTGCGGCGCGGTTTCCGGGCCGCGCTCGATCGCCCGTCGCGCGAGCTGTTCCGCGACAAGCTGCGGCTCCTGAACCTGGGGCTGGAAAACCGGCTGACCGACCGGATCGGGCTGCTGTCGGGCGGCCAGCGGCAGGCCGTGAGCCTGCTGATGGCGTCGTTGCGGCCGTCGCGTATCCTGCTGCTCGACGAGCACACGGCCGCGCTCGACCCGAAGACGGCCGCGTTCGTGCTGGAGCTGACCGCGCGCATCGTCGCCGAGAGCAAGCTGACGACGATGATGGTCACGCACAGCATGCGGCAGGCGCTCGACTATGGCGACCGCACGGTGATGCTGCACCAGGGGCAGGTCGTGCTCGACGTGTCGGGCGATGCGCGCCGCGGACTCGATGTGCCGGACCTGCTGCAGATGTTCGAGAAGGTGCGGCACGAGCAACTCGACGACGACGCGCTGTTGCTGGGGTGAATTGGGTTGCTTTCGGCTGTTTTGGCTGGTCTCTCGGGTGTTCCCGGCTGCTTTCGCCGGATCCCGGCTGATTCAGGCTGAGCCGGGCTGATCGACCGGACGGCTGCCCGGGCTGCCCGGCCGGCGCGCAGGTTTGGCGTCGGTCGAGCGGTCCGTTTTCGTATGCGGAATACGGCCGTTCCGTCGCGTCGGCACGGCCTTCGACTTCGCAGCAGCGGACGCGTGCGTTCCGGCCCTCCCCGGCCTTCCCGACGATCTGCATGTCCCTTTTTGTTGAGGCCTGACAGCGCCCGTTGCGATCCTCTATACTGTATATCCATACAGCATCGAGCCGCATGATGTCCGCCTCATCCCTGTCCCCCGAATCCCTTCATCCGTCGCTGTGGCGCGGCTCGCAGCTCGCGCGCGGCGGTCTGCGCACGATCGACACGGGCTTCGCGCCGCTGTCCGCCGAATTGCCGGGCGGCGGCTGGCCGGTCGGCGGGCTCGTCGAGCTGCTGGCCGCGCAGCCGGGCTGCGGCGAGATGCGCTTGCTCGCGCCCGCGCTCGCGCGCACCGTCAGCGCACGGCGGCCGCTCGCGCTCGTCGCGCCGCCGCAGGTGCCGCATGCAAGCGCACTCGCCAGTCTCGGCGTGCCGGCCGATACGCTGCTGTGGCTGCGCGCCGGCAGCCGCACGGATGCGCTGTGGGCGGCCGAGCAGGCGCTCAAGGCGGGCTGCTGCGGGGCCTTGCTGCTCTGGCAGGACGCGCGCCCCGATGCGCTGCGGCGCCTGCATCTCGCGGCCGCGCGCACCGGCGACACGCTGTTCGTGATGCTGCGTCCGCTGGCGGCCGCGCGGCAGCCGTCGCCCGCGGTGCTGCGGGTCGCGCTGTATCCGGTGCCGGGCGGCGTGTCGCTCGACATCGTCAAGCGGCGCGGGCCCGCGCGCAGCGAGCCGCTTGAGCTCGACCTGCCATCCCCGATCGTGGAGAGCCGCTATGCGCGTCTTGCTCGGCATCCATCTGCCGCGCCTGCCGCTCGACGTGTGCGCCGCGCCGCCGTCTGACGGCGAGGCGGTCGACGCCGGCTGCGCGGTGCTCGAACACGGCGCCGTGCTGATCGCCGACGCGGTCGCGCGCCGGCAAGGCGTGCGTGCGGGCATGAAGCGCGGCGGCGTGCTGACGCTCGCGCCCGACACGCACCTCGTCGAGCGCGATCCCGCGCGCGAAGCCGATGCGCTGCGTGCGGTCGCGCTCGCGCTGTTGCGCTTTTCGCCATGCGTCGCGCTCGGCGACGAAGCCACGCTGATCGTCGACGTCGGTCCGAGCCTGCGGCTGTTCGGCGGGCTGCCGTCGCTGTGCCGGCAAGTGCGCGCGACGCTCGCGGCGCTCGGCTATGCCGCGCGCCTGTCCGCCGCGCCGACCGGCGGCGGCGCGTGGCTGCTCGCACGCGTGTCGTCTCGCGCACGGATCCGGCGCCGGGTCGCCGGGCACGCGTCGCTCGTTCGCGCGCTCGATCGGCTGCCGTGCGTGCTGCTGCCCGACGCACGGCCCTATGCGGGCTGGTTCGACGGCCTCGGCTGCCGCACGCTCGCCGATCTGCGCGGCCTGCCGCGCGCGGGGCTGCAGCGGCGCTGCGGTCCCGCGCTGCTGGCCGCGCTCGATCGCGCGTACGGCGACGCGGTCGAGCCGCTCGCGTGGATGGCGGTGCCGCCGGTGTTCGACGTGCGGCTCGAATTGCCGGAGCGCGTCGAATACGCGGAAGCCGTGCTGTTCGCCGCGCGGCGGCTCGTCGTGCAGCTGTGCGGCTGGCTGGCCGCGCGGCAACTGTCGCTGGCCGCGATGACGTTCGAGCTCGAGCACGAGCGCGGCCGTCAGGCCGTGCCGCCGACCCCGCTCGAGCTCGCGTTCGCCGCGCCCGTGCGCGACGAGGTGCATTTCATGCGGCTGCTCGGCGAACGGCTCGCGCGCGTCGAGCTGCCGGCCGCGGTGATCGCGGTGCGGCTGAAGGCCACGCGTGTCGAATCGGTCGCGCCGCCGGCCGACGATCTGTTCCCGGAGCCGGGCGGCACGAAGGAGACGCGCGCGCGCCTGTTCGAGCTGCTGGTCGCGCGGCTCGGCGCGGAGAGCGTGCTGCGCGCGGTACCGGCGGCCGATCATCGGCCCGAGGTGGCGAACCGCTGGGTGTCGCTCGATGCGCAGGCCGGCAAGCCGGCGGGCGCGCCGCCGGCGGTGCCGCCGCGTCCGGCGTGGCTGCTGGCGGAGCCGCTGCCGCTGCTGATGCGCGAGAACCGGCCGGTGTTTCATACGCCGCTCAGGACGATGTCGTCGCCCGAGCGGATCGAGGCGGGGTGGTTCGACGGTCAAACGGCCGAGCGCGATTACTACGTTGCGCAGGACGAAGAGGGCGCGTGCTACTGGATATTCAGGGAGCGCATGAGCAGCCAGGCGAACCCGCATTGGTTTCTGCACGGCCTGTTCGGGTGAGCGGCGATGACGACCGAGTACACGTTGCTTCCGGACTATGCGGAACTGTTCTGTCGCTCGAACTTTTCGTTCCTGCACGGCGCATCGCATGCGGAAGAACTGGTCGAGCGCGCCGTGGAACTCGGCTATCGCGGGATCGCGATCACCGACGAATGCTCGCTCGCGGGCGCGCCGCGGATGCATGTCGCGGCGAAGGCGGCCGGATTGCCGCTGATCGTCGGCTCGTATTTCGAGGTGACGCCGGACGATGTGCCGCCCGGCTACGATCCGGGCCCCGGCGCGTTCGGGCTCGTGTTGCTCGCGCAGAACCGCGAGGGTTACGGCAACCTGTCCGAGCTCATCTCGTGGCGGCGGATGGAAGCGCCGAAGGGTACGTACCGGCTGACGTCGAAAATGCTGTCAAGGCCGCCCGAGGCATTCGCCCATCTGCGCGGTATGCCCGAGTGCTTCGCGATCCTCGTGCCCGCGTATCCGGTGCGTGCAAACGTGCTCGATGCGCAGGTTGCGTGGTTTCGCGCGACGTTCGGCGAGCGGGCGCGGCTCGGGCTCGTGCAGTTGCAGCGTGCGCTGGACGGCCCGCAGCGCGACGAGATTCGCGAGGTGGGCGCGCGGCGCGGCGTGCGCGTCGTCGCGCTCGGCGACGTGACGATGCACAGGCGCTCGTGCAAGAAGTTGCAGGATGTGATGACGGCGATCCGCATTGGGATGCCGGTTTCGGAATGCGGGTATGCGCTCGCACCGAACGCGGAGCAGCATCTGCGTGCGCGGAACCGGATCGCGAAGCTGTTTTCGCCGGCGGAGATCGCCGAGACTTGCGCGATTCTCGACGGTTGCCATTTCTCTCTCGGCGAATTGAAGTATGAGTATCCCCTTGAACTCGTGCCGCGCGGACATACGCCGACCAGTTACCTGAAACAGGAGACGTGGGCGGGCGTGGCTCGACGTTACTGGAATGGCGTGCCTGAAAAAGTGGCGAAGCAGATCCGGTACGAACTGGCGCTCATCGCGAAGCTGAACTACGAACCGTTCTTCCTGACCGTCTACGACATCGTCAAGTACGCGCGCAGCCGGAACATCCTGTGCCAGGGCCGCGGCTCGGCCGCGAATTCGGTGGTCTGCTATTGCCTCGGCATCACCGAGGTCGATCCGGACCAGAGCACGACGCTGTTCGAGCGCTTCATCAGCGAGGAGCGCGGCGAGCCGCCCGACATCGACGTCGACTTCGAGCATCAGCGTCGGGAAGAGGTGATTCAGCATATCTACGAAAAATACGGACATGATCGCGCCGCGCTGGCGGCCGCCGTCTCGACGTATCGCCCGCGCGGCGTGCTGCGCGAAGTCGGCAAGGCGCTCGGCGTCGATCCGATGCTGGTCGATCGCGTGGCGAAAGGGCACCGCTGGTTCGATGGCAGCCGCGATCTGCTGCAGAAATTCGCGACGGCCGGGCTCGATCCCCACACGCCGCTGATTCGCGCATGGGCCGAACTGGCGGGGCGGCTGCTCAATTTCCCGCGCCACCTGTCGCAGCATTCGGGCGGCTTCGTGATCAGCCGCGGCAAGCTCACGCGGCTCGTGCCGGTCGAGAACGCGGCGATGGACGGGCGGCGCGTGATCCAGTGGGACAAGGACGATCTCGAGGCGCTCGGGCTGATGAAGGTCGACGTGCTCGCGCTCGGCATGCTGTCGGCGCTGCATCGCGCGTTCGACCTGCGCACCGCGTGGCGCGGCCCGGCGAAGGACGGCAAGCCGTTCACGCTGAAACACATTCCGCGGGAGGACAAGGCGACCTACGACATGATCTGTCGCGCCGATACGGTCGGCGTGTTCCAGATCGAATCGCGCGCGCAGATGTCGATGCTGCCACGCCTGCGGCCGCGCACTTATTACGACCTGGTGATCGAGGTGGCGATCGTGCGGCCCGGGCCGATCCAGGGCGGCGCGGTGCACCCGTATCTGAAGCGGCGGCAGGGACTCGAAAAGGTCAGTTACCCGAAGGAAGACCTGAAACCCGCGCTCGAACGCACCATGGGCGTGCCGATCTTCCAGGAGCAGGTGATGCAGATCGCGATGATCGCGGCGGGCTTCACGGCCGGCGAGGCCGACGGGCTGCGTCGCGCGATGGCCGCATGGAAGCGCAAGGGCAATCTCGAGAAATATCACGTCAAGATCGTCGAGGGGATGCGCGAACGCGGCTACCCGCCCGATTTCGCCGAGCAGATTTTCGAGCAGATCAAGGGCTTCGGCGATTACGGCTTCCCCGAAAGCCATGCGGCGAGCTTTGCGAAACTGGCCTACGCGAGCAGTTGGCTCAAATGCCACGAACCGGCGATCTTCCTCGCCGCGCTGCTGAACAGCCAGCCGATGGGTTTCTATCCGCCGTCGCAACTCGTGCAGGACGCAAAGCGCCACGGCGTGCAGGTCCTGCCGATCGACGTGACGCAAAGCGGTTGGGAGGCATCGCTCGAAGCGCTGCCCGGCCAGCCGCCGCCACACGGCCAGCCGGCTGTGCGGCTCGGCCTGTCGCTCGTGAGCGGCTTCGGCGAAGCCGCCGCGCGCCGGATCGAAGCCGCGCGCGCGGCCGGCCCGTTCGACAACGTCGACGCGCTTGCGCGCCGCGCGCAACTCGAACGCCGCGACCTCGAGGCGCTGGCGGCTGCGAACGCGCTCGCGACGCTCGCCGGCCATCGCCGCGACGCGCTGTGGCAGGCCGTCGCCGCGGCGCCCGAACGCGACCTGCTCGCGGCCGCGCCGATCGACGAACCCGAGAAGCCCGCGCTCGGCGCGCCGTCCGAAGCCGACGAGATCCTCGCCGATTACGACACCACCGGTCTCACGCTGAACCGCCACCCCGTCGCGTTGCTGCGGCCGGGGCTGCGCGCGCGGCGGCTGTCGTCCGCGGCCGAGCTGCGCGATCGCCCCGACGGCCGGCTCGCGCGCGCATGCGGGATCGTGATCTCGCGGCAGATGCCGGGCACCGCGAAAGGCGTGATATTCATGACGCTCGAGGACGAAACGGGCTGCGTGAACGTGATCGTCCGACCCGAGCTGCTCGCGCGGCAGCGTCGCGAGGCGCTCGATTCGCAATTGCTCGCGGCGTCGGGGGTCTGGCAGGTCGTGAGCGACGTGAGGCACCTCGTCGCGCAGCATTTCGAGGATCTGACGCCGCTGCTCGGCGGCCTGCGCACGTCGAGCCGCGAATTCCACTGATATTTCGCCGACCCTACTTCCGCCCGACTTCCCTGACGCGAATCGCCGGCCCAGCGGCACGTCGCCACACGATGCATACCAGTTGGCTAAATTGGTTCTATTCCGGTCTCATATCCCCTTCCGAAGCACGCCCGAATCACACCGGAGAACTGTCCCCTTGCATACCACCTCGGGTAAATCCCTATCCCGCACTGCGTTGTAAACAAAGGCTTTGTCGGCACTAAAACGCTTGCCGTGCAAGGCTTTCGGCGATTTTCGCAGCGCTAATACCAGTTCGTTGACTGGTATTATGGTGGTTATATAATGCGTTCACTTTCGACGGTCCGAGATCGTCGTCCGACACGCGGAGGCACATGGAAACCGGCTGGTCCGAACTGGCGCCCGATCCCTTCGACGACACGCCGCTCTATCTGCAGCTCGCCCGCAAGCTGGCGAGCGCGATCCACGCCGGCGCGTGGCGGGCCGGCGAGGCGCTGCCGTCGGAGCGGCTGCTGTCGGTGTCGGTCGGCGTGTCGCGGATCACCGCGCGTCGGGCGCTCGCGCTGCTGGTCGAGCAGGGACTGATCAAGCGGGCGCGCGGCGCGGGCAGCTTCATCACGCCGCGTGTCGCCGATCCGCTGTCGCATCTCGTCGGCTTCACCGCGAAGATGCGGCAGCGCGGCTTCGTGCCCGATTCGGTGTGGCTGTCGCGCACGCTGCGCGCCGCGAGCCGCGACGAGACCACGCATCTCGGCCTCGCGCCCGGCGCGACGGTGGCGCGGCTCGAACGGCTGCGCCGCGCGGACGGCATCGTGATGGCCGTCGAGCATTCGACGCTGCCCGCCGCGGTGGTGCCCGATCCGCAGGCGCTCGGCGCGTCGCTGTACGAATACCTCGAGGCGCGCGGCATGACCGTCGTGCGCGCGCTGCAGCACTTTCGCGCGGCGAACGCGACGTACGCGATCGCGAAATGGATGGCGGTGAAGCCGGGCTCGGCCCTGCTGGTGATCACGCGGATCGGCTATGGCGCCGACCAGCGCGCGATCGAAATGAGCGAAACGTATTGCCGCGACGACTACTACGACTTCGTCGCCGAACTGAAACGCTGACGCGCGAGACTGCCGGCGCACCACGCGCGATGGAACGCAATCGGGCGCGACGAATCGCAACGAAATGGCAAATCACGACGCGGATGCCCGCGTCACCGGATCATCAAGAGAACGTCATGCTGACTGGCAACATCCTCACCCCCGACGGCTGGATTCACGGTTCGCTCGATAGCGAGAACGGTCGCATCACCACGCTCGACGGCGTGCCCGTCGATCCCGCGCAGAACGACGCACCGTACATCCTGCCCGGCTTCATCGACCTGCACGTGCACGGCGGCGGCGGCGCCGACGTGATGGAAGGCGGCGACGCGATCGAGACGATCGTCCGCACGCACGCGCAATTCGGCACGACGAGCCTGCTCGCGACGACGATGACCGCGCCGCGCGACGAACTGATGGAGGTCGTCGCGAACCTCGGCACCGTCGCGCGCAACCGCACGCCGGGCGGCGCGCGCGTGCTCGGCGTGCATCTCGAAGGGCCGTACATCAACCCCGGCAAGCTCGGCGCACAGCCCGACGCGGCCGTGTCGGCCGCGCTCGACGAGGTGCTGAAGTACCTGTCGATCGCGCCGATCCGCGTCGTCACGCTCGCACCGGAAATCGCGGGCCACATCGAGATCATCGGCGAGATGGCCGCGCGCGGCGTGCGCGTGCAGCTCGGCCACTCGCTCGCGACCTACGACGACGCGGTCGCCGCGCTCAAGCACGGCGCATGCGGCTTCACGCACCTGTTCAACGCGATGTCGCCGCTGCATCACCGCAACCCGGGCCTCGTCGGCGCGGCGCTCGCGCACGCCGAATACGCGGAAATCATTCCCGACCTGCTGCACGTCCACCCAGGCGCGATTCGCGCGGCGCTGCGCGCGATTCCGCGCCTGTACGTCGTGACCGACAGCACGTCCGCCACCGGCATGCCCGACGGCGAATACCGGCTCGGCAGCCAGCACGTGACGAAGTGCCTCGGCGGCGTGCGGCTCGCCGACGGCACGCTCGCCGGCAGCACGCTGACGATGGACCAGGCGCTGCGCAACCTCGTGTCGCTCGGCCTGCCGATCGCCGACGTGTCGAACCGGATGTCGCGCTATGCGGCCGACTACCTCGGCGTCGCCGATCGAGGCCGCCTCGAGCGCGGCGCATGGGCCGACCTCGCGGTGTTCGATCGCGACCTGAACCTCACCGCGACCTACGTCGAAGGAGAATCGATTGTCGAATATGCTTAAGGAAGCGCGCGAGTCCGCCCAGGTCGTCGCCGCGCAGATCGCCGACACCGCGCGCGTCGAAGCGCTCGCCGGCCAATTGCTCGATCACCCGCCGGCCGTCGCGCTGACGGTCGCGCGCGGCAGCTCGGATCACGCCGCCAGCTATTTCGCGAGCCTGACGATGAGCCGCCTCGGCGTGCCGGTCGCGTCGCTGCCGATGTCGGTCGCGACGCTGCAGCAGGCGCCGCTGAAGGTGAAGGACCAGCTCGCGATCGCCTTTTCCCAGTCGGGCAAGAGCCCCGATCTCGTCAATACGATGGCCGCGCTGCGCGAAGCCGGCGCACGCACCGTCGCCGCCGTGAACGTGCTGCCGTCGCCGCTCGCCGACGCGTGCGAGCACCAGTTGCCGCTGCTGGCCGGCCCCGAGCTGTCGGTCGCCGCGACCAAGAGCTATATCGCGATGCTGTCGCTGTCCGCGCAGATCGTCGCGTACTGGCAGCGCGACGCCGCGCTGATGACCGCGCTGCGCGGCCTGCCCGACGTGCTCGCGCAGGCCGGCCGGCTCGACTGGTCGCAGGCCGTCGCGGCGCTCGCGGGCATCGAGCGGATGATCGTCATCGGCCGCGGCCTGGGCCTCGCGATCGCGCAGGAAGCCGCGCTGAAGCTGAAGGAAACGTCCGGCATCCAGGCCGAGGCGTTCTCGAGCGCCGAAGTCCGTCACGGCCCGATGGAGCTGATCGACCGCGACTATCCGCTGCTCGTGTTCGCGCCGCCCGGGCCCGAGCAGGCCGGCCTGCTGCAGCTCGCCGCGGACATGCGCGCACGCGGCGCCGCCGTGCTGCTCGCGGCGCCCGCCGGCACGCCCGGCGTATCGGGCACCGTGCTGCCGCTCGCGCAGTCCGCCCATTCGGCGCTCGACCCGATCGCCGCCATTCTTTCGTTCTACGTGATGGCGGCGGATCTCGCCGTCGCGCGCGGCCGCAATCCCGACACGCCGCGCCACCTGAACAAAGTGACAGAAACGCACTGATAGCCGAGAAAGCCGATGAGACGCGCCGAGGAATCCCAGTTGAAGAGCCCCACCCACGATCAGATCGTTCTGCTCAGCCCGTTGACGGGGCCGATCGTCGCACTGGCCGACGTGCCCGATCCGGTGTTCTCCGGCGGGATGTTCGGCGACGGCATCGGCATCGACCCGCTCGCGGGCCGGCTCGTCGCGCCGTGCGCGGGCGTCGTGTCGCATCTGGCGCGCACCGGCCACGCGGTGACGATCACGACGCCGCAAGGCGCGGAAGTGCTGCTGCACATCGGCATCGATACCGTCGAGCTGAACGGGCAGGGCTTCATCGCGCACGTCGAAGCCGGCGCGCGCGTCGAAGCGGGTGCGCTGTTGATCGAGTTCGACCAGGACGCGGTGGCGCGCCATGCGCATTCGCTCGTGTCGGTGATCGCGATCGCGAATTCCGACGCGTTCGAGGTCGTCGATCGCGCGAGCGGTTTCGCGACCGCCGGCGAGACGCCGTTGCTCGCGCTGCGCGGCAAGGGCGACGCCGCCGCGCAGGCGGCGCAGGCGGGTGCTGCCGCGCACAACGAAGTGCGCCGCGCGATCGTGCTCGCGCAGCCGGGCGGGCTGCATGCGCGGCCGGCCGCACGGGCGCGTGAAGCCGTGCGCGGGTTCGACGCGGCCGTCGACGTGCTGTACGACGGCCGCAAGGCGTCGATCGCGAGCGTCGTCGGCCTGCTCGGCCTCGGCGCCGGCGAAGGTGCGACGGTCGAACTGGTCGGCCGCGGCGCGCACGCGCAGCAGGCGGTCGATGCGGTCGAGCACGAGCTGCTGCGCGAGGCGCACGGCGAAGTGGAAGAAAAGCCGGCGCGGCTGACATCGCCCGCGCCGCAGACGGTCGCACGCCACGCCGGCGCACCGATCGACGGTGCGCCCATCGATCCGAACACGCTCGCCGGCGTATGCGCGTCGCCCGGCATCGCGGTCGGCACGCTGGTGCGTCTCGACGATGCGGACATCGTGCCGCCCGAACAGGCCACCGGCACGCCGGCCGCGGAAAGCCGCCGGCTCGACCACGCGCTGAAGGCGGTCGACGCCGAACTCGGCGAAACGGTGCGCAACGCGTCGGCGCGCGGCGCGGTCGGCGAAGCGGGCATTTTCGCGGTGCATCGCGTGCTGCTCGAGGACCCGACGCTGATCGACGCGGCGCGCGACCTGATCAGTCTCGGCAAGGGCGCGGGCTTCGCATGGCGCGCGACGATCCGCACGCAGATCGACACGCTGTCGAAGCTCGACGACGCGCTGCTCGCCGAACGCGCGGCCGACCTGCGCGACATCGAGAAACGCGTGCTGCGCGCGCTCGGCCACACGAACGGCGCCGCGCGTGCGTTGCCCGACGAGGCGGTGCTCGCGGCCGACGAGTTCACGCCGTCCGACCTGTCGTCGCTCGATCGCGAGCGCGTGACCGCGCTCGTGATGGCGCGCGGCGGCGCGACGTCGCACGCGGCGATCATCGCGCGGCAGCTCGGCATCCCGGCGCTGGTGGCGGTCGGCGACGCGCTGTACGCGATTCCGGACGGCACGCAGGTCGTCGTCGATGCGAGCGCGGGCCGGCTCGAACACGCGCCGACCGCGCTCGACGTCGAGCGCGCGCGGCACGAGCGCCAGCGCCTGGACGGCGTGCGCGAGACGAACCGGCAACGGGCCGGCGAGGCGGCCGCGACGGTCGACGGCCGCGCGATCGAGGTCGCCGCGAACATCGCGACGCTCGACGACGCGAACACCGCGGTCGACAACGGCGCGGACGCGGTCGGGCTGCTGCGCACCGAGCTGATGTTCATCCATCGCCAGGCCGCGCCGACGGCGGTCGAACACCGGCAGAGCTACCAGTCGATCGTCGACGCGCTGCAGGGCCGCACGGCGATCATCCGCACGCTCGACGTCGGCGCGGACAAGGAAGTCGACTACCTGACGCTGCCGCCCGAACCGAACCCGGCGCTCGGCCTGCGCGGCATCCGTCTCGCGCAGGTGCGCCCCGATCTGCTCGACGATCAATTGCAGGGCCTGCTCGCGGTGAAGCCGTTCGGCGCGGTGCGCATCCTGTTGCCGATGGTGACCGACGCGGGCGAACTCGTGCGGCTGCGCAAGCGCATCGACGAATTCGCGCGCGCGCAGGGCCGCACCGAGCCGATCGAGGTCGGCGTGATGATCGAGGTGCCGTCGGCCGCGCTGCTGGCCGACCAGCTCGCGCAGCACGCGGATTTCCTGTCGATCGGCACCAACGACCTGACCCAGTACACGCTCGCGATGGACCGCTGCCAGGCCGATCTGGCCGCGCAGTCCGACGGCTTGCATCCGGCCGTGCTGCGCCTGATCGACATCGCCGTGCGCGGCGCGGCAAAGCACGGCAAGTGGGTCGGCGTGTGCGGCGCGCTGGGCGGCGATCCGCTCGCGGTGCCGATCCTGGTGGGCCTCGGCGTGACCGAACTGTCGGTCGACCCGGTGTCGGTGCCGGGCATCAAGGCGCGTGTGCGCCGTCTCGATTACCAGTTGTGCCGTCAGCGCGCGCAGGATCTGCTCGCGCTCGATTCGGCACAGGCGGTAAGGGCAGCAAGCCGCGAGGTCTGGCCGCTCGACTGACGTCGGCGGGGGGCGCGCGACCCGTTTCACTACGAAAGCAATTAGGTCAACGACGATTGAAGAGACATGGATTGGAGGACTGAATGGACGGGAACCCGTTTCTGAAGATACAGGGCCTGGGTCGGGCGCTGATGCTGCCGATCGCGGTATTGCCGGTCGCCGGCATCCTGCTGCGGCTCGGCCAGCCGGATGTGTTCAACATCAAGATGATCGCCGACGCCGGCGGCGCGATCTTCGACAACCTGCCGCTGCTGTTCGCGATCGGCGTGGCGGTCGGCTTCGCGAAGGACAACAACGGCGTGGCGGCGCTCGCGGGCGCGATCGGTTACCTGATCGAAACCGCGATCATGAAGGACATCGATCCCAAGCTGAACATGGGCGTGCTGTCCGGGATCATCGCGGGCGTGGTCGCGGGCCTGCTGTACAACCGCTACAAGGACATCAAGCTGCCCGACTACCTCGCGTTCTTCGGCGGCAAGCGGTTCGTGCCGATCATCACGGGGCTGGTCTGCGTGATATTGGGCATCGCGTTCGGGTACGTGTGGCAGCCGATCCAGCATGCGATCGACGCGGCCGGCCAGTGGCTGACGACGGCGGGCGCGATCGGTGCGTTCGTGTTCGGCTTCCTGAACCGTCTGCTGCTCGTCACCGGCCTGCACCACATCATCAACTCGCTTGCGTGGTTCGTGTTCGGCAACTTCACGCCGCCCGCCGGCGGCGAGATCGTGCACGGCGACCTGCACCGCTTCTTCGCGGGGGACCCGACCGCGGGCACCTTCATGGCCGGCTTCTTCCCGATCATGATGTTCGGCCTGCCGGCGGCGTGTCTCGCGATGCTGCACGAAGCGCCGAAGGAGCGCCGCGCGATGGTGGGCGGCCTGCTGTTCTCGATGGCGCTGACGTCGTTCCTGACCGGCGTGACCGAGCCGATCGAGTTCAGCTTCATGTTCCTCGCGCCGGTGCTGTACGTGATCCACGCGGTGCTGACGGGGTTGTCGCTCGCGCTCTGCCAGATTCTCGGCGTGAAGCTCGGCTTCACGTTCTCGGCCGGCGCGATCGACTACGTGCTGAACTACGGGCTGTCGACGAAGGGCTGGATCGCGATTCCGCTCGGCATCGCGTATGGCGCCGCGTACTACGGGCTGTTCCGCTTCTTCATCCGCAAGTTCAACATGGCCACGCCGGGCCGTGAGCCGGCATCGACCGATGCGGCCGCGCAATCGTACGCATCGGGCGGCTTCGTCGCGCCGGGCGCGGCTGCGACGGCTGCCGCACCGCGCGCGCAACGCTACATCGCCGCGCTCGGCGGGGCGGCCAACCTGTCGGTCGTCGACGCGTGCACGACACGCCTGCGCCTGACCGTCGTCGATCCGGAGAAGGTATCGGAGCCGGAACTGAAGTCGATCGGCGCACGCGGCGTGCTCAAGCGCGGCGGCAACAGCGTGCAGGTGATCATCGGGCCCGAGGCCGACATCATCGCCGACGAGATGCGTGCTGCGATCGGCGGCGGCGCGACCGGTGCCGCATCGGCGGCAACGGGCGCTGCCGCGCAGCCCGTCACGGGCGCGGCCGCCGGGCCGCTCGATCCGGAGCCGGCCCGCTGGCTCGCGGTGTTCGGCGGGGCGACCAACGTCGCGTCGCTCGAGGCGGTGGCCGCCACGCGCCTGCGCGTGGTCGTGCGCGATCCGTCGGCGGTCGATCGCGAGCGTCTCGGCACGCTCGACGTCGCATGGGTGTCGCTCGACACGTTCCACATCGTCTGCGGCAACGCGGCGGCGCGCTATGCCGAACAGCTCGGCGCGCGCCTGCCGCCGTCGGGCGGCGGCACGGCCGCACAACCGGCGTGATGCGGTGAAGCCGGCCTGATCGATCCGCGCGGCGGATTCGGGCCGGCGGTCAAAAAAGCACGGCTTGCGACGTACGCGTCGCAAGCCGTTTTTCTTTTTGGGGCGGGCGATGCGCGATGCGTTGGCCCGCATCGCGCATCGCCGGATGCTTTCAGCCGTTCACGGATTCGTCAGCGTGAACGTCGGCTTCCGGTAGCCGACGCCGGCGCGGTCGAGCTTCGGCAATTCGCGTTGCGTGAGCAGCGTCGCGAAGCCGGCCCAGTCGCGCTGCAGCGCGGCGATGTCGACGTGGTGCGTGTCGCCGCGCTTGAAGCGCACGCCGGCCGCATACGGCAGCTCCCAGTCGGCCCGGTGCCACGCGCGCTCGGCGAGCGCGAGCAGCCGCGGATAGGCCATGTATTCGAGGAAGGTGTCGTTGCGCATCACTTCGCCCCACGCCTGGCCTTGCATGCCTTCGATGCGCGGCGCGGCGCCCGTGCCCGTCACCTCGAACGGGTTGCCGTCGCGGTCGCCCATCACCTCGGCGTTCTGCGGCAGGTTCTCCGGCGCGAACGAGAACACCTTGTACTCGTCGGTGGCGTGCGAGCCCCAGTAGTAGCCGCGCTCGCGCGGATTGAGCGTGTACGGGAAGTCGAAGTACAGATAGTCGGGCAGCGCGAGCACCGTCAGGTAGCCCTTGCCGCTCAGGTCGCGCGCGCTGTCCGACGCACCCCAGAAGACCGTGTCCCACAGCGACACCATCACGTGGCGCGTGCTGAAATCCTGCGGCCCGTTCGCATGCTTGATGCCGTCCTGCCACGCGGCCATCGTGCCGATCCCGTTCGCGTCGACCGCCGCGCTCACCTGTTTCGCGAAACGCGTCGGCAGCTCGTCGATCGACTTGATCTCGCCGCGCTGGAGCAGCGCCGTGCACGCGGGCGACCGCGCCCACGGCTTGTCCTGCGCGGCCAGATCGATGCGCCCCTTGTTCGGGTCGGTGCCGTTCAGCGGCTGGAAGCCGCCGCCGAGGAAGATGTTCTTCGCTTCGTCGCCGCCGTAGTGCCAGGTCTGCAGCGGCGCTTGCGCGTCCGCGTGCATCGCCGCGATCTCGCGGATCACCTTCGACGCGAAGTTGAGCGCGCCCGGCACGCACGGGTTCAGATCGCTGCGCCGGTCGTAGAACTGCACCGTCGTCAGGTTCGTCGTGTCCTGCGGGTCGAGCAGCCGATACGCGTTCGCTTCCTGCTCGCGGCCGGCCGCATGCAGCCGCCGGTAGCGCGCCTCCATCGTCACGACGGCCGCCCGTGCATGCGCGGGCATGTCGATCTCGGGGATGATCTGCACGAAGCGAGCGGCCGCGTAGCGCACGAGCGCCACGTAGTCGTCGCGCGTCAGGTAGCCGCCGCCGGAGCGGTTGTCGGGGCCGGAGCCGAGCTGCGGCAGCAGGCAGCGCGTCTCGCTCGGGTCGTGGCAGCGGCGTGCGCCGATCTCGGTCAGCTCGGGCAGGCCGGGAATCTCGATGCGCCAGCCTTCGTCGTCGGACAGATGCAGGTGCAGGCGGTTGAGCTTGTACGCGCTCATCTGGTCGATCAGGCGGCGCAGCGTCGCCTGATGCTTGAAATTGCGCGCGAGATCGACGTGCATGCCGCGATGCGTGAAGCGCGGCGCGTCCTCGACGAGCATCGCCGGGATCGGGCCGCCGCCGGCCGGCGCGAGCGAGTAGAGCGTCTGCACGCCGTAGTAGAGGCCCGCGCGATCGTAGCCTTCGATCAGCACGCCGCGCGGCCCGATCGCGAGCCGGTAGCCGCCCGGTGTCGCGAGGTCGGCCGGCAGCCGGCGCGGCGCGAGTGCGCCGCGAACCGGCACGCGCGCGCCGTCGAGCCCGAGGGTCGTCGCACGCTCGCGCAGCGCCGCGACCTGGGCGTCCGGCAGATCCGGCAGCGAGAGTTCGACGCCGCGCAGATCGAGCGTGCCGGGCAGCGGCTGTTCGCGCTTCACGCTCGGCAGCGCGCGGCCCGGATCGGGGCGGGCGGCCACCGGCGGCGCGTTGCCGGTCGAGTTGCTCTGCGCGTCGGCCGGCAGCGATTCGACGTAGCGCAGTTCGTTGTCGGTGTCGTCGTAGCGCAGCACGGCCGGCGGCGCGCCGTCGACGACGACATACGGGCGCGGAATCACGTCGCTGTAACGCAGCAGCCAGTATTCGGCGACGAACGGCAGCTCGATGCGCTCGCCGGGCGCGAGCCGCACCGAGCCCGGCTGCGGCGTCAGTTCGTACAGGTCGCCGGTGAGCCGCCGCAGCGCGAAGCCCGGACGATCGATCCGCAGCAGGCGGCGGATGCTGTGCAGGTAGAGCTTCCAGCCGCCGTCGGCGATCGCCTGGTGGCCGCGGTTCTGCAGGATCAGGCGGCCCGTCGCGCAGGCGGCGCCGTCGGCGCCGAGATCGGCGCACGGCACGCCGGCCGCGGCCGCGTGGTTGTTGTCGACGGCCACGCGCAGCGCGAGGCCGTCCGACAGCAGCGCCGCGAGACCGGCCGCCTGGGCGCCGCCGGTGCTCGCGCCGGCGACGGCCGACGCCGGCGTCGACGCCGCCGAGATCGCGGCCGGCGACAGCACCGCGATCAGCAGACCGGCAATGAGGGAGGGCAAGGTAGATTTCATTCGAACTCCTGAGGAAAAGGGGGCGTAGCGGCGTCGTGACGCGACGTCGCTGCGAGCGGGTCTTTCAGTGGAGCTGCGGGCGATACCAGCACGCGGGGCGATGCGGGTGCCCCGCGCGCATTCGGCACGCGGGAGCGTGCGTTACGGAACGGGAGGCGGGCATGCGTGCCGATCGGACCGGCGCGGCGGCGGGCGCGGATTCATCGGCGGCAGCCGGCAATCGCCACGCCGGCGAGGCGGCGGCAGCCGGCGGCATTCGTCCGGCCGCGCACGGTCGCGACGACGGCGCGCACCCTCGCGCACGGACGTCGACACGGCGCGCAGGCGCACGCCCTACACGGAATTCGCATGTCTCCCCCACCCGGAAGGAATCGGCCTGTCAGCGGCCGTGTCCAACGATCTTATGAAACCTTTTATTGGTATTCAAGTGGTATCAATCTGGCGCTAAATTGGCATCGACGTACGGCGCCTGCCCGCGCGGCCGGGACGAAAAAAACCTCGCGCGAAGCGAGGTTCTTTCCTTTCCGGACGGCGGCGGCGCGCTCGGCTGCGCGCGTCGTCGATGCCGTCAGTCGCGGCGCGCGCGCACCGGCGCTTCCTGCGGCTTCTGCCGCGCTTCGAGCCACATCGCGTTGACGATGCCGAACGACAGCGCGACGCCGATACCGAGAATCCAGCTGAAATACCACATGATCCGACTCCTTGCGAAACGGTGGGCGAGGGCGCCTGCACGCCCCGCCCGGTTCAATGCATCAATACATCGAGTGCTTGTTCTCTTCGAGCGTCTGGTGCGTGACCTTGCCGCGCATCACGCGATACACCCAGCTCGTGTAGAGCAGGATGATCGGCAGGAACACGATCACCGCGAACAGCATCACCTGCAGCGTCATGTGGCTCGACGTCGAATCCCACACGGTCAGGCTGCTGCGCGGGTCGAGCGACGACGGCATGATGAACGGGAACATCGAGAAGCCCGCGGTCAGGATCACGCCGACGATCATCAGGCCGGTGCAGAAGAACGCCGTCTTCTCCTGCTTCGAGCCGGCGAGCAGCAGCGCGAGCACGCCGCCCGCGATCCCGACGACCGGCGCCGCGATCATCCACGGATAGTCGCCGTAGTTCGCGAGCCACAGGCCCGAACCGGCGGCGACGTCCTTGAGCAGCGGGTTCGCGACGGTGTCGGTCGGCGCGGCATGGGTGATGTGGAAGCCGCCGATATAAGAGGCCACCAGCACGCCGGCCAGCACGAACAGCACGACCGCGAGCAACGACGCGACGCGCAGCGCGATCGACGCGCGGCGCGCGATCGCGCCGTCGGTCTTCATCTTGATGAACGCGGCGCCGTGCGCGACGAGCATCGTGAGGCTGACGAGCCCGCACAGCAGAGCGAACGGATTCAGCAACGCCCAGAAGCCGCCGTAGTAGGTCACGCGCAGGTCGCTGTCGAACTTGAACGGCACGCCCTGCAGCAGGTTGCCGAACGCGACGCCGAACACCAGCGCCGGCACGAAGCCGCCGACGAACAGGCCCCAGTCCCAGCCCGCGCGCCAGCGCGGGTCGGGCCGCTTGCTGCGGTAGTCGAAGCCCACCGGCCGGAAGAACAGCGCGAACAGCACCAGCAGCATCGCGAAGTAGAAGCCGGAGAACGACGCCGCGTAGACGAGCGGCCATGCGGCGAACATCGCGCCGCCGGCCGTGATCAGCCACACCTGGTTGCCCTCCCACGTCGCGCCGACGGTGTTGATGATGATGCGGCGCTCCTCGTCGCTCTTGCCGAGGAACGGCAGCAGCGCGGTCGCGCCCATGTCGAAGCCGTCGGTGACGGCAAAGCCGATCAGCAGCACGCCGACGAGCAGCCACCAGATCAGCTTGAGAGTTGCATAGTCCATAGCGATTCCTTGTTCGGTTGCGAGGGCGTGCTCAGACTGCGGCCCGCTCGCCGGCAGCGGCGAGTTCGTGGTGATAGCGGCCGGTATGCAGCGACGACGGGCCGAGGCGCGCGTACTTGAACATCAGCTTGATCTCGATGACGAACAGCGCGGTGTAGAACGCGATGAAACCGGCGAGGCTCAGGTACAGATCGCTCGGCTGCAGGCTCGACGCGGACAGGTGCGTCGGCAGGATGCCGGCGATGGTCCACGGCTGACGGCCGAGTTCGGCGACGACCCAGCCGAATTCCGCGGCGAGCCACGGCAGCGGGATCGCCCACACCGCGTAGCGGAGGAACCAGCGGCGGTTGTCCTGCAGCAGTTCGCGGCGCGCGCAGAACCAGAACGCGGCGGCGAAGGTCGCGAGGAACAGGAAGCCGAGGAACACCATGATCCGGAACGAGAAGAACACGGGCGCGACCGGCGGGATCGTCTTCTGCGCGGCGGCCTTGACCTGCTCGGGCGTCGCGTCGACCACGTTCGGCGTGAACTGCTTGAGCATCAGCCCGTAGCCGAGATACTGCTTGTGCTGGTCGAACAGTGCGCGGGTCGCGTCGCTCGTGTCGCCTTCCTTGATCTTCTGCAGCGCGCCATACGCGACCATCCCGCTCCGGATGTGCTCCTCGCTGTGCTTCGCGAGCTCGCGCAGGCCGATCACCGGCTCGTCGATCGAGCGCGTCGCGATCAGGCCGAGCGCATACGGGATCTTGATCGCGTAGTCGGTGCGCTGTTCCTCCTGGTTCGGAATGCCGATCAGCGTGAACGATGCGGGCGCCGGCTGCGTTTCCCATTCGGATTCGATTGCGGCGAGCTTCATCTTCTGCACTTCGCCGGTCGTATAGCCCGATTCGTCGCCGAGCACGATCACGCACAGCGTCGCCGCGAGGCCGAAGCCGGCCGCGACCGCGAACGAGCGCAGCGCGAAGTCGACGTCGCGCTTCTTCAGCAGGTACCACGACGACACGCCGAGCACGAACATCGCGGCCGTCACGTAGCCGGCCGACACCGTATGCACGAACTTCACCTGCGCGACCGGGTTGAACAGCACGTCGAACAGGCTCGTCAGCTCCATGCGCATCGTCTGGTAATTGAATTCGGCGCCGACCGGATTGTTCATCCAGCCGTTCGCGACGAGGATCCACAGAGCCGACAGGTTCGAGCCCAGCGCGACGAGGAACGTGACGATCAAGTGCTTGACCTTCGACAAGCGGTTCCAGCCGAAGAAGAACAGGCCGACGAACGTCGATTCGAGGAAGAACGCCATCAGGCCTTCGACCGCGAGCGGCACGCCGAAGATGTCGCCGACGTAGTGCGAGTAGTACGACCAGTTCGTGCCGAACTGGAATTCGAGCGTGATGCCGGTCGTCACGCCCATCGCGAAATTGATCCCGAACAGCTTGCCCCAGAACTGGGTCATGTCCTTGTAGACCTGTTTGCCGGTCATCACGTAGACCGCTTCCATGATGACGAGCAGCCAGGACAGGCCGAGCGTCAGCGGCACGAACAGGAAGTGGTAGAGCGCCGTGATGCCGAACTGCAGACGCGACAGATCGACGACTTCGCTACTTATCATGGTGGTCTCCCTCGGTAGATGCAGGCGCCGGCACCGAGAGCAGCTTCTCGGCCACGGCGGCAGGCGGCAACGACATGTGTTCGGCCTGCGGATGATTGAAGAATGCGTATTTGAGCGACATCAGGAGGATCAGCTTGACGATCAGCACCAGGGTGATGTCGCGGGCGAGGGTCGGTCCGCGTGCCCACGCGGCGATACGCGCGCGCCAGCCGATCGTGCCGGCCGGCCGCGAAGGCGATGCAGGCTCTTTATTGATCGAGATCAAGGCGATTATCCTGAATCGATTTACGTCGGATTGGGGGCGACTTTACGTCGGATTTATGACGGCCGTGAAGCTGTTTTAATCCTTTTGCGCCTGACATGCCAATTTTAAAAGGACGGCTTTCCGATGCCGAGTGCTGCGCTGCGGCAGACCGTCGCGAAACATGGGGTAGAAATTGAGGCAGATCAAGGTTATGCGGAAGGGCGCCGCAAATGACGTCATACCCGATGAATCGGGTCAATTGATCGGCGAAGAAACGGAGCGAGAAACGCGCTGAAAAGCGGGTGAAAAGCGGCGGAAAACGGATGAAAAAAACCGCTGCCGGTCGGGCAGCGGTTTTCGATGAAGCGCTCTGAATCGTCGGGGATTTATGCGTATTCGGCGAGGGCGGTGCGCATTTTTTTCATCGCGCTCGCTTCGATCTGGCGGATACGTTCCGCCGACACGCCGAACTCCGCGGCGAGATCGTGCAGCGTCGAGCCGCCCGAGCCGTCGTCGTCGACGTGCAGCCAGCGGGCCTCGATGATGCGGCGGCTGCGCGCGTCGAGTGCGTCGAGCGCCTGCGCGATGCCGTCCGTCTGCAGCATGTCGCGCTGGCGCGCGGCGAGCACGGCGGTCGGCTCGTTGTGCGAGTCGGCCAGGTAGGCGATGGGCGCGTACGATTCCTCGCCGTCGTCCACCTGCCCTTCGAGCGCGATGTCGCCGCCCGACAGGCGCGTTTCCATCTCGGTCACTTCCTCGCGCTTGACGTTGAGCTCCTGCGCGAGGCCGTCGATTTCCTCGGGCGTCATCGCCTGCATGCTCTTCTTGTGGCTGCGCAGGTTGAAGAACAGCTTGCGCTGCGCCTTCGTCGTCGCGACCTTCACCATGCGCCAGTTGCGCAGGATGTACTCGTGGATCTCGGCCTTGATCCAGTGAATCGCGTACGACACCAGGCGCACGTTTTGCGCCGGGTCGAACCGCTTCACGGCTTTCATCAGGCCGATGTTGCCTTCCTGGATCAGGTCGCCGTGCGGCAGGCCGTAGCCGAGATAGTTGCGCGCGATCGACACGACGAGACGCAGGTGCGACAGCACGAGGCGGCGCGCCGCGTCGAGGTTGTTGTCTTCGCGGAATTCGGTTGCGTACCGGCGTTCCTCCTCGGCGGTCAGCAGCGGAATGCGGTTGACGGCCTGGATGTACGCGTCGATGTTGCCGAGCTGGCCGGGCAACATCGATTGGGCTGCGAGCGCCAACGAGCCTGCCGATTCGGCCTTGGCCGGCGTCGGGCTCAGGGTGTTCGGGAGGGTCAGGGCGTTGCTCACTAAAAACTCCTTTGGAATCAGGGACAAACCCCGGTCTCGGATGAGATTCCGGAAGTCATCTTAGCACTCCCGCAAGGCGAGTGCTAATTCCTTAGAGCGGGCGGGGGCATCCGAGTTCCCCATTTTCTATCGAACCGGTTGAGTCGATAGTCTATTCTGCGACAAGGGGCGTGCCTCGAAGTTCCGTAAGCCGTTGTTTTCGATGGGAATCGGTAGACGATTTCGATTTTTGTCTTTTTGGAAGCAAGCTATTTCGCTTCGTGATGCCGATCCGAAAAGTCCTTTACCATACCATTCAGTTCGCTCGGGCCCGGCCGTTGCGGCAGGCTCCATTCAACCCACAAAGTTGGAGTGTCAGATGAACAATAAGAAGAATCGCCGGCCCCGCAGCCGGCTGGTGCTGCATGCGATGCTGGCGGCATCTCTTCTGGGTGGATCGGGTGCGGCTTTCGCGGATCGATGGGGGATCCAGGCGGGCGGCGGGTTTTCGGATCGTCGCGGGATCGACAAGGCCGATATCGGCGTGGTATGGGATCCGGGCTGGAACTGGTGGGAAATCGGCGGTTGGCACTTCGCGTTCGTCGTCGAAGGGCACGCCGGCTACTGGCACACGGGCGGCAACGTCCATGGCAGCATCGGCGAGTTCGGCGTCACGCCGATGTTCCGTTTCATCAAGAGTAGCGGGGAGATTCGCCCGTTCATCGAGGCGGGCGGCGGCGTCCGGCTTCTGACGCACCCGACGATCTCGAACAATTTCTCGCTGTCGACCGCGTTCCAGTTCGCGCCGACCGGCGGCGTGGGCGTGCAGTTCGGTCAACGGCAACAGTATCAGGTCGGCTACCGTTTCGAACATGTGTCTAACGCGGGTATCAAAGAGCCGAATCCTGGTATAAATTTCCACCAGTTCTACCTGCAGTACAACTTCTGATCCGTACGCCCGAGCAAGGCGGGCGCGTTGCCGAGGAGTCAGGCGATGGCGAAGGTGGTCGATGCGATCCGCGCGCTCGAGCGCGATCGCTTCCGGGCGATGGTGGACGGCGACGGCGAGGCGCTCGACGCGCTGTTGTCGGACAAGGTGTTTTTCGTCCACACCAACGGCAAACGCGAAACCAAGCAGCAGTTCATCGACGCCATCGTCGCCGGCCGCCGCCGCTATCGCCAGATCGAAATCCAGTCGCAGGACGTGCTGCCGGTCGGCGACGAGACCTGCGTCGTCACCGGGCGTGCGTTGATCGAGATGGAAACGAACAACGGCGGCCTCGTCTTCCCGATTGCCTATACGTCCGTCCACACGCACGCCCAGGGCCGCTGGTGCCTGTTCGCGTGGCAGGCGACGCGGTGCGCGACCGAAACCTGAGCGCGGGTGGCGCTCCGTTTCATGTGTCGACCGAAGCGGCCTTCTGAGCCGCTTTTTGCTGCCTCGTGCGGCGCGGATCGCGCGGCGCACGGGCGGTCACGCACCGCTCGCTGACGTTTCAACCCTGCATCGAAGCCCGCGCTCAGGCCGCCGCGCGGCGGTCCGCGCAGTGCCATGCCGAGCGGTTGATCGCGCTGACGACCGCATCGAGCGCCGCGCTCGCCGCATCGGCGTGCACGCCGACACCGTGCCGCAGCGGCGCGTCGCCGACCCGGCAGCCGACCGATACCGCGATCCGGCCGTCCGCGGCGCGCGTGTGTTCGCACGACGCGACGTCGATCGCGACGCCGGCGGCCGCCGCAAATGCCGCGGCGAAATGTCGCACGGCGTCGTCGGGCGTCGCGTCGGCGGCAGGCGCCACCGCGATCTCGCGGTTCTGCCAGCGCGCGCCGTCGCCATGGCGCGCGGCCGGGCCGTCGGTCTCGAAGAATTCGCGTGCGAACAGCGCGCAGATCGCGTCGCCCGTCACTTCCTCGCCCGATGCATCGGCGAGCGTCTGCACCGCATGGCTGAACTCGATCTGGACGCGGCGCGTCGGCGTGAAGCCCATCCCGCGTTCGAGCAGGAACGTCGCGCCGCCCTTGCCGGACTGGCTGTTCACGCGGATCACCGCGTCGTAGCTGCGGCCGAGATCGGCCGGGTCGATCGGCAGGTACGGCACCTCCCACATCGCGTCGGGGCGCTGCTGCGCGAAGCCCTTGCGGATCGCGTCCTGGTGCGAGCCCGAGAACGCGGTGAACACGAGGTCGCCCGCGTACGGATGGCGCGGATGCACGGGGATCTGGTTGCAGCGCTCGACGACGCGGCGCACGGCGTCGATGTCGGAGAAATCGAGGCCGGGGTCGATACCTTGCGTGTAGAGGTTCAACGCGAGCGTGACGAGATCGACGTTGCCGGTGCGCTCGCCGTTGCCGAACAGGCAGCCTTCGATCCGGTCGGCGCCCGCGAGCAGCGCGAGTTCGGCCGCCGCGACCGCGGTGCCGCGATCGTTGTGCGGATGCACGGACAGCACGATGCTGTCGCGATACGCGAGGTTGCGGTCCATCCATTCGATCTGGTCGGCGAACACGTTCGGGGTCGCGGCCTCGACGGTGGCCGGCAGGTTGACGATCATCTTGTGGTCGCGGGTCGGGCGCCACGTCTGCGCGACCGCGTCGCAGATCTCGCGCGCGAACGTCAGCTCGGTCATGCTGAAGGTTTCCGGCGAGTACTGGAACGTCCACTGCGTATCGGGGCGCGCGGCCGCGTGTTCCTTGATGATGCGCGTGCCGTCGATCGCGAGCGCCTTCACGTCGTCCTTCGACATCCCGAACACGATGCGGCGGAACGACGGGCAGACCGCGTTGTACAGGTGCACGATCGCGCGCGGCACGCCTTCGAGCGCGTCGAACGTGCGCGCGATCAGGTCTTCGCGCGACTGCACGAGCACTTCGATGGTCACGTCGTCGGGAATCCGCTTCTCGTCGATCAGCTTGCGGACGAAATCGAAGTCGGTTTGCGACGCCGACGGAAAACCGACTTCGATCTCCTTGAACCCGATGGCGACCAGCATTTCGAAGAACTCGAGCTTCTGCTCGATGCTCATCGGCTCGATCAGCGACTGGTTGCCGTCGCGCAGATCGGTGCTCATCCATACGGGCGCACGCTCGATGGTGCGGGCGGGCCAGCGGCGGCCATTGAGGCGGACGGGCTCGAACGGACGGTACTTGTCTTGCGGATTGCGCATCATCTTCTGGACCTCGGGTCTCAAGTCGCGAGCGAAGACGGGCGGCAGGGCGCCGGTGGGCGCTGCCTCGCATCCGGCGCGCGATGGCGCCGCGGATGCGGATGATCTTCGCGAATCGGCCGACGGATGGACGGACGAATGCTGACGACTTCGGGTTGTAAAAATTACGAGAGGGGTACTGCGAGGAACTGCTGGGAGGACCGTGCGGACGGCACACGGCGCTACGACAGCCTTAGGCTAGTCGTAGCGATAGCGGCCGCGCTAGGCGGCCGGAGGTAATTCGGAGGGTGTTCGGAAAGGAACGCATGACGGCCACTCTATGCCAGGATGCGCTCGCGTGTCAAATGTCGGGATAAAGGGGCGGGTCGCCGCGGCGCCCTCAGTGCGCGACGCGGGCGATCCGGACGATCGTCGCGACCTGTCGCGCCACCGTGTCGGGCACCGGCACCTCGCCGCGCAGCACGGCGTCCGTCCACGCGGCCGTGGTCGCCGCATCGCGCGACTCGGGCAGTGCGACGGGCGGCGCATCGGTCGACGAACGCTCGGCGTCGATCAGCGTGTCGCACACGCCGTCGTGCAGCCAGTCGACCTGTACCTGGCGTCGCGTATCGGCCACCGCTTCGCCTTCGGTGCCGCGCGCGAGCAGCGCGCCGCCCCGCGCGGCGTCCGGATGGTCGCGGAACAACTGCGCGAGGCTGTCGCGGTACGGCGGGTGCGTGTAGTTGACGAGCCGCAGCCCGGCCGGCGCGAACGGCTGCAGGATCTTCACGAGCGTATGCGTCGAATTGCGCACGCCGAGCACGCGGCGCATCGACAGCAGGTGCGCGATACGCGGCGCCAGCACGTCGATCGGGGCGAACGCGACACGGCGTTCGGCGAGCGTGTCCTCGATCGCATCGTGCGACGTCGACGGCGCGAGCGACAGTGCCGAGAAAATCTCGGCGCTCGTCACGCGGCCCGGATCGCATTCCACGCCATGCACCAGCACCGGCACGCCTTCGCGCGCGAGCAGCAGCGCAAGCAGCGGCACGAGGTTCGGCTGCTTGCGCGCACCGTTGTAGCTCGGGATCGACACCGGCCGGAACGCGGCGTCCTGCACGTGCACGGGCTCGAACGATGCCTGCGCGGCGGCGAGCATCGCGGCCAGTTCGTCGGCGGATTCGCCCTTCAGCCGATAGGCGATCAGGATCGCACCGAGTTCGACGTCCGACACGCGCGCATCGAGCATCGCGCGATAGAGCTCGAACGTGTCCTCGGCGGACAGGGCGCGCGCGCCGTTCGGGCCCCGGCCGATTTCCTTGATGAAGCGGGCGCAGGGGAACGGAGCGGCGGCGGGATCGTGGGAAGCGGTCATCGGGGCGTGGGGCGGGCGGCCGGCATCGGGCCGCGCGGTGAGCGATCAGGAATGCCCCGAGTATCGCACGGGCGCGGCCGTGCATCGTGCCGCGCTACACTCTGGTTCCCGGCGACGCGCGCACCGGCTGCGCCGCACCCGTGCCGTTGCCGGCCAAATACGACAACGAGAGACATCCCATGAAGCTCTACAGCTATTTCCGCAGTTCCGCGTCGTACCGCGTGCGGATTGCCCTGAACCTCAAGCAGTTGCCGTTCGACTACGCACCCGTGCACATGCTGCGCGACGGCGGCGAGCAACTGAAGGACGCGTACCGCGCGCTGAATCCGGATGCGGTCGTGCCGACGCTGGTCGACGGCGACGCGACGCTGCAGCAGTCGCTTGCGATCATCGAATATCTCGACGAAACCCATCCCGAGCCCGCGCTGCTGCCGAAGCAGCCGGTCGATCGCGCGTACGTGCGCGCGGTGGCGCTGCAGATCGCATGCGAAATCCATCCGCTCAACAATCTGCGCGTGCTCAAGTACCTGAAGCACACGCTGCAGGTGCCCGAGGACGCCAAGAACGCGTGGTACCGGCACTGGATCGAGGCCGGTTTCGAAACGCTCGAGGCGCGTCTCGCGAACGATCCGCGCACCGGCACGCTGTGCTTCGGCGACACGCCGACGCTCGCCGACATATGCCTCGTGCCGCAGGTGTTCAACGCGAACCGCTTCTCGATCGACACGACGCGTTTCCCGACGATCCAGCGCATCGTCGACCATGCGGCGACGATCGATGCGTTCAAGGCCGCCGAGCCGGGCGTGCAACCCGACGCGGAATGAGCGCGGCGCGCCCGTGGCGGGCAACGATCGGGCGCGCATGAAAAAGGGCGCCCGAAGGCGCCCGTGCGAGGTGCGACGCGAGCCGGCGGCGTTCAGCCGAGCAGCGCGTCCGCGAATTCCGCCGCGCTGAACGGCTGCAGGTCCTCGACCTTCTCGCCGACGCCGATGAAGTAGACGGGCACCGGGCGTTGTCGCGCGATCGCGGCGAGAATCCCGCCCTTCGCGGTGCCGTCGAGCTTCGTGACGATCAGGCCGGTGAGGCCGAGCGCGTCGTCGAATGCCTTCACCTGCGTGAGCGCGTTCTGGCCGGTGTTCGCGTCGATCACCAGCAGCACTTCATGCGGCGCGCCGTCGTGCGCCTTCGCGATCACGCGCTTCACCTTCTTCAGCTCTTCCATCAGATGGAGCTGCGTCGGCAGGCGGCCGGCCGTGTCGGCCATCATCACGTCGATCTTGCGCGCGCGCGCGGCGCTGACCGCGTCGAAGATCACCGCGGCCGGATCGCCGCTTTCCTGCTGCACGACCGTCACGTTGTTGCGCTCGCCCCAGACCGCGAGCTGTTCGCGCGCGGCCGCGCGGAACGTGTCGCCGGCGGCCAGCAGCACCGACTGGTCGAAGCTCTGCAGATGCTTCGCGAGCTTGCCGATGCTGGTCGTCTTGCCCGCGCCGTTCACGCCGGCGATCATCATCACGAGCGGCTGCGCGCGGCCTAGCATCAGCGATTTCTCGAGCGGCGTCAGCAACTCGACGAGCAGGTCGCGCAGTGCATTCTTCACCTGTTGCGGATCGGTCAGCCGGCCCGCGCGCACCTTCTCGCGCAGCGCGCCGAGCAGGTATTCGGTCGCGTCGACGCCCGCGTCGGACATCAGCAGCGCGGTTTCGAGCTCCTCGTACAGATCCTCGTCGATCTTCGTGTTGACGAAGACGCCGGTGATGTTCGAGCCCGTCTTCGCGAGACCCGTTTTCAGGCGCGCGAGCCACGACTTCTTCGCGGACGCGTCCTGCTGCGGCGGCGGGACGATCTCGACCGTCTCGACGACTTCGTCGCGGCCGTCGTTGGTCGGCGTGACCGTCATCACGACGGCCGGCGCGGCTGGTTGCGCGGGCGCCTGCGGCACGTCGGCCGCGGGCGGCGTCGCGCGCGCGTCGGCGTCGGACGCTTCGTCCGCTTGCTGCGCGTCGGCCGATTGCGATTCCGCCGGATCGGGCTCCTGCGTTTTCTTGAATCGTTTGAAGAAACTGAACATGGTCTGACGTCGGGAAGAGGGCGGGCCGCCGCCGAGGGCGGGGCGCCGGACGGGCCGTTCTGCGTTCGCGCGGGCGCGGCGCACGGCGGCCGAAACCGTGCATTTTATCAGCGCGGCGTGGCGCTCGCGTCGGTGCGCGTCGCCGCTGTGGTAACGTGCGCCTGTTTGGCGGCGCCCTCTGCGCGCGCCCGGTCCCTCCGTTGTCGATATCCCGTATGTCCCGTTCCTCTTCCGGCCGCCCGGCGGCCCCCCCTGGCCGCGGCAAGCCGCACACGATCCGCATCATCGGCGGCGACTGGAAACGCACGCCGCTCGCGGTGCTCGATCTCGACGGCCTGCGCCCGACCCCCGATCGCGTCCGCGAGACGCTGTTCAACTGGCTCGGCCAGGATCTCGACGGTTGGCGCTGCCTCGACCTGTTCGCGGGCACCGGCGCGCTCGGCTTCGAGGCCGCGTCGCGCGGCGCGGCGAGCGTCGTGATGGTCGAGCGCCATCCGCGCGCCGCGCAGCAGCTTCGTGCGATCAAGGACAAGCTCGGCGCCCGTTCGGTCGAGATCGCCGAGGCCGACGCGCTGCGGCTCGCGGCCGGGCTCACGCCGGGCGCGTTCGACGTCGTGTTCCTCGATCCGCCGTTCGACGACCTGGCCGCGCTCGAGCGCGCGATCGCGTTGTCGGCGCCGCTCGTCGCGGCCGGCGGCGCGCTGTACGTCGAAACGGGGGCGGAACTCGATCCGGCCGCGCACGACGCGCTCGCGGGCTGGCAGGTGGCGAAGCACGGCAAGGCCGGTGCGGTTCACTATCATTTGCTGCGGCGCGAAAATGATGAATAATGCGCGTTCCATACGAGGCGGCGCGCGGCAAAGGCGACGCATGCCCATCTCGGCAGCGGCGTGCGCATCGCACGGCTGCCATCCCGTTTGCGTGATGACAGGAGGAGCGACATGGTAGTCGCCGTGTATCCCGGTACGTTCGATCCGCTGACGCGCGGGCACGAAGACCTCGTGCGGCGTGCGTCGAGCATTTTTGATACGCTGGTGGTGGGTGTCGCCGACAGCCGCGCGAAAAAGCCGTTTTTCTCGCTCGAAGAACGTCTGACGATTGCGAACGAAGTGCTCGGTCATTATCCGAACGTGAAGGTGATGAGTTTCACCGGCCTCCTGAAGGATTTCGTCCGCGTCAACAATGCGCGCGTGATCGTGCGCGGGCTGCGCGCCGTGTCCGATTTCGAATACGAGTTCCAGATGGCGGGCATGAACCGCTATCTGCTGCCCGACGTCGAGACGATGTTCATGACGCCGTCCGACCAGTACCAGTTCATCTCGGGAACGATCGTGCGCGAAATCGCGCAATTGGGCGGCGATGTCAGCAAGTTCGTGTTCCCGTCCGTCGAGAAGTGGCTGACCGAGAAAGTCGCCGCGATCGGAGGCCCGGCCGCGTGACGCGGCGCCGGCCGGTTTCGTTGCGAAGCCGGCCGGCGGCCTGAAGAAGTGAGATCAGTATGTCTTTGATGATTACCGACGAGTGCATCAATTGCGACGTGTGCGAGCCCGAGTGCCCGAACGGCGCGATTTCGATGGGCCCGGACATCTACGTGATCGACCCGAACAAGTGCACCGAGTGCGTCGGCCATTTCGACGAACCGCAGTGCCAGCAGGTGTGTCCGGTCGAATGCATTCCGCGCGATCCGCAGCATGACGAATCGCACGCGCAATTGATGGAGAAGTATCACGCGTTGATCGCCGCGAAAGGCGACGACGCATCGTGATCCTGCGCTGACGCGCGCGCCTGGCTTGGCTCGCGCGCGTCGTGCTTTCGGATCGGCGCCGCCCGGCGCCGGTTCCTTCGTGTCAGCCCAGCAGCTCGCGCAGCGCCGCGACGAGCGCATCGCATTCGGCATCGGTGCCGACGGTGATGCGCAGGTGCTGGTCGATCCGCGGCAGCCGGAAGTGCCGCACGAAAATCTCCCGTTCCTTCAGCTTCGCCGCGATCGTGCCCGCATCGTGCGCGGGATGGCGCGCGAACACGAAATTCGCGGCCGACGGCACGATCTCGAAGCCGAGTGCGTCGAGCGCATGCGTGAGCCGCGCCCGGCTGTCGATCACGCGCCGGCAGGTGGCGTGGAAATAATCGGCGTCCTCGTAGGCGGCCTGCGCGGCCACCTGCGCGAGCCGGTCGAGCGGATACGAGTTGAAGCTGTCCTTCACGCGGTTCAGTGCGTCGATCAGCGCCGCATCGCCGAACGCGAAGCCGACGCGCATGCCCGCGAGCGAGCGCGCCTTCGACGTCGTATGCACGACGAGCAGGTTCGGATGACGGTCGATCAGCGTGATGGCCGACTGCGCGCCGAAATCGACGTACGCTTCGTCGATCACGACGACCGACGACGGATTCGCGGCCGCGATCCGCTCGACGTCCGCGAGCGGCAACGCGCGCCCGGTCGGCGCATTCGGGTTCGGAAACAGTACGCCGCCGGCGTCGTCGAGATAGTCGTCGACGCGGATCGAGAAATCGTCCGCGAGCGGCACGATCGTGGTCTCGACGCCGTACAGGCGCGCGTAGGTCGGATAGAAGCTGTACGTGATGTCGGGAAAGCGGAGCGGCCGGTCGTGCTTGAGCAGTGCCTGGAACGCGTGCGCGAGCACCTCGTCGGAGCCGTTGCCGACGAACACCTGCTCGGGCGCGATGCGATGATGGGCCGCGACCGTCTCGCGCAGCGCGCGCGCGACCGGGTCCGGATAGCGGCGCAGCGAGTCGCCGGTGTCGCCGAGTTCGCGTGCGATCGCCGCGACGACGCGCGGCGAAGGCGGATAGGGATTCTCGTTGGTGTTCAGCTTGACGGGGTGTGCAAGCGCGGGCTGTTCGCCCGGCACGTAAGGCACGAGTTGCTGAACGACGTCGCTCCAGTAACGGCTCACCGCTTGGCTCCTGACGGGCAAAACGTCGAGAGTACCGCATGTGCGCGTCGCGGTGGGGCGGGCGAGGCCGCCCGGTTGCGCCGAACGGTCGATGCACCAGGCCGGTGCGACGGGCGGTCAGTTGCGATGCAGTTGCATCGTCGCGCGATCGAGTTCGCCCTTGACGATCATCGGCATCACGGCGAGCGCGCGTTCGATCGATGCGTCGATCACGTCCTGTTCCTCGCGGCGCGGCGGCTTCAGCACGAAGTTCGCGACGTCGGGCTTCGCGCCGGCGCGCGCACTTTCCGGAATCAGGTCGCGCGGATGGCCGATGCCGATCCGCAGCCGCCAGTACTGCTGCGACGACAGGTGCGCGGAGATGTCCTTCAGGCCGTTGTGGCCGCCGCTGCCGCCGCCGAGCTTCAGCTTCACGGTGCCGGGCGGCAGGTCGAGTTCGTCGTGCGCGACGAGGATCTGGTCGGGCAGGATCTTGAAGAATTGCGCGAGCGCGACGACCGATTGGCCGGAGCGGTTCATGTAGGTTTGCGGCTCGAGCAGGTGGACTTCCTCGCCGTGCAGGCGCGCTTTCGCATAGAAGCCGTGGAAGCGGCGCTCGTCGCGCAGCGTCGTGCCGGCTTCGCGGGCGAGCTGGTCGATCAGCCAGAAGCCGGCGTTGTGGCGCGTCGCGGTGTATTCCGCCCCGGGATTGCCGAGGCCGACGATCAGTTTGATCATGACGTTTCGAAGGCGGCGGCTGCCGCCTGGGCGCAGAAAAAGAAAAACCCGCCGGGCAGGCCGCGGCGGGTTGCGTCGATCGTTTCGTGAAACGGATCGATGGGGCGCGTGAGCGGCCGCTTAGGCAGCCGGCGTTTCGCCTTCGTCTGCTGCGTCCGACACGGCGCCAGCCGGGATCGTTGCCGAGGCGACGACCGGGTTTTCCGCGTCGACGTGCGCGACCAGCGCGACGCCCTTCGGCAGCGCGATGTCCTTCGCGTGCAGCGATTGACCGGCTTCGATCTTCGACAGGTCGACTTCGAGGAATTCCGGCAGGGCAGCCGGCAGGCACTCGACTTCGATTTCCGTCGCGACGTGCGAAACGACTGCGCTCGACAGCTTCACGGCCGGGCTGACTTCAGCGTTCAGGAAGTGCAGCGGCACCTTCGTGTGCAGCTTCTTCTTCGCGTCGACGCGCTGGAAGTCCACGTGCAGCACCAGTTGCTTGAACGGGTGGTATTGCACGTCGCGCAGCAGAACCTGTTGCGACTGGCCGGCCACTTCGAGGTCGAGGATCGACGAGTGGAAGGCTTCCTTCTTCAGGGCGTGCCACAGGGCGTTGTGATCGAGTTCGATCTTTTGCGGAGCGGCTTCGCCACCGTAAACGATACCCGTGGTCTTACCGGCGTTGCGCAGGCGGCGGCTCGCACCCGTACCTTGCTGTTGGCGCTCGAAAGCGACGACTTTCATGTGATTCTCCAATGGCTGCCCGCGACCAGGCAGTGAAACGGGGCCATCAAGCGGCCCCCGATGAAACGGCCGGGGTTTCGTCTATCCCGTCCGATTGTGCAAAAAGCGAAGCGTTGCCGCTTCGCTTTCCGCGCATACTATATTCCGTCGATTCGCGATCAGGATTCCGCGAACAGCGACATCACCGAATCGCCGCGGCGAATCCGCGAGAACGTCTCGGCCAGCAGGCTCGCGCTCGTCAGCGAGCGGATCTTCGAGCACGCCAGCGATTCGGCCGACAGCGGAATCGTGTCGGTCACGACCAGCTCGTCGAGTTCCGATGCGGCGATGCGTTCTGCGGCGCCGCCCGACAGCACCGGGTGCGTCGCGTACGCGAACACCTGTTTCGCACCGCGGTCCTTCAGCACTTGCGCAGCCTTGCAGAGCGTGCCGGCCGTATCGACCATGTCGTCCATGATCACGCAGGTGCGGCCTTCGACTTCACCGATGATGTTCATCACTTCGGCGACGTTCGCCTTCGGGCGACGCTTGTCGATGATCGCGAGATCGCAGTTGAGCTGCTTCGCGAGTGCCCGGGCGCGCACCACGCCGCCGACGTCCGGCGACACGACGAGCAGATCCGAGTAGTTCTGCTTGCGCAGGTCGCCCAGCAGGATCGGCGTGGCGTAGATGTTGTCGACCGGAATGTCGAAGAAGCCTTGAATCTGGTCGGCGTGCAGATCCATCGTGATGATCCGCTCGACGCCGGCGATTTCCAGCATGTTCGCGATGACCTTCGCCGAGATCGCGACGCGCGCCGAACGCGGGCGGCGATCCTGACGCGCATAGCCGAAGTAGGGGATGGCTGCAGTGATCCGGCCGGCGGACGCGCGCTTGAGCGCATCGACCATGATCATCAGTTCCATCAGGTTGTCGTTCGTCGGTGCGCACGTGGATTGCAGGACGAAGACGTCCTTGCCGCGCACGTTTTCCTGGATCTCGACCTGGATCTCGCCGTCGGAGAAACGGCTGACCATCGCTTTGCCGAGGGGGATACCAAGGATATTGACGACTTCCTGGGCGAGCGCGGGATTCGCGTTGCCAGTAAAGACCATCAGGCCATCATGGCTGTGGCTGCTCATCGTGCACCTGCTTCAGGCTTGGGCGGGAAATGCGGGAAAATTTTTGGCAGGGGAGGAAGGACTCGAACCCTCGCATGCCGGAATCAAAATCCGGTGCCTTGACCAACTTGGCGACTCCCCTACACTTAACTGATAACTTCACCGAACTCGTGTAGGCCGTTCGGCAAAGTAAAACTTCATGACGCGAAAGCGAAGAGCGGATGCTCGTCCAGGCTCTCGGCAACTGCGCCATTCCAACTGGCGGGCAGTTTGGCTTTCGCCGCTTCTGCCTCGTGCTTGCTGTGAAACGCTGCAAACACGCTTGCTCCGGAGCCGGTCATCCTCGCGGGGGTCACATCATACAACCATTTGACCACCTGCGCAACTTCCGCGTACTTCCTTGTTACAACTTCCTGCATATCGTTCCGACCGAAGCTATCTGGCCATCCCGCATCGCTGGTTTGCTGTGCAAGAAAGTCAGCAATTGTGACGGGCTTCGTATCTCTTGTCAACAACTCATCTGAAAATATTTCAGCGGTCGGGACATGAACGCGTGGCGTCACAACCAGGAACCAGCGAGTCGGCAATTCTACCTCAGCTAATTCTTCTCCGATACCCTCTGCGAACGCATTTTTTCCAAAAATGAAAAACGGCACGTCGGCGCCGAGTTTGACCGCGAGCGACTGGAGTTCGGCGCGCGGCAAATCGAGTTGCCACAGGCGGTTCAGCGCGAGCAGCGTCGTCGCCGCGTCGGAGCTGCCGCCGCCGAGGCCGGCGCCCATCGGCAGGATCTTGTCGATCTCGATGTCGACGCCGTGCGCGGTGCCCGTATGCGCTTTCAGCAGGTTGGCCGCGCGCACGACGAGATCGCTTTCCTCGGGCACGCCCGGCACGTCGGTGACGCGTGCGACGCGGCCGTCGTCGCGCCGCGTGAAGTGCAGCGTGTCGCCCCAGTTCAGCAGCTGGAATACGCTCTGCAGATCGTGATAGCCGTTCGGGCGACGGCCGGTGATGTGCAGGAACAGGTTGAGTTTCGCGGGCGCCAGGCAGTTGCGCAGCGAGCGGGTCGAATCGGTCATGCGGGTATCGGGGGCTAGGCGCGCGTGCTCACTGATCGAGCACGAGCTTGATGTCGAGCGGCGGCGTCGCGCGCACGAGGTTGACGCGTTTGACGCCCGTGGCCGGGGCATCCGCGTAGGCGAGGTAGTCGATCGTCCAGCCGTCCTGGCGGAGCTGCTTGAGGCGCGTGCCGTCGGCCGGGTCGCGCACGGTTTCCGCGGGCGTCGCGGGCGCGGCGCTCGGCAGCAGCCAGTAGCGCAGGCCCGCGAGCGGCAACTCGAAGCCGAGCGTTTTCTGCATCAGGTCGCCGACGTCCGACGCATATTGGGTCGGACGGTTCGGCAATTCGAGCGACGCCGCGCGCGGCGTCGTTTTCACGACCGCAAGCGTCTGACCGAGCGGGCTGCGCAGTTCGAGCGACACGTCGTCGCCGTGTTCCTGCCAGTCGAAGTTGCCGTACACGTTCTGCGGGTTGCCGAGACGATCGTCGTACCGCACCGCGAAGCGGCCGTGGTACGCATGCGTCGCCGCCGTCTGCAGTGCGGCGCCCGCCGGCGTGCCGGCCGACGGCGGCGTGCTCGCGCAGCCGGCGAGCGCGAGCGCTGCGCCGGCTGCGGCCAGCGTGCGCTGCGCGCGGGAAGACAGGGAAAACATCGCGAACATCCGCATCAGAGGCCGTTGATCTGCAGGCGCTTCAGCGTCTGCACGAGCGTTTCGTTGTCGGGCTCGAGCTTCTGCGCGGCACGCCACGCATTGCGCGCGTCTTCCTGCGCGCCGCTCTTCCACAGCACTTCGCCAAGATGCGCGCCGATTTCGGCGTTCGGCTGCAGTTCGTATGCACGTTGCAGCACCTTCGTCGCGCCGGCCGTGTCGCCCATCCGGTACTTCACCCAGCCGAGGCTGTCCATGATGTAGGCGTCGTTCGGCGCGAGCGCCATCGCCTTGTCGATCAGCTTGCTGGCCTCGGGCAGGCGCTGGTTGCGGTCGGCGAGCGAATAGCCGAGCGCGTTGTAGGCCTGCGGGTTGTCGGGCTGCGTGCGGATCAGCTCGCGCAACTGCTTTTCCATCGTCGCATAGTGGCCCGTCTTTTCGGCCGCCATCGCGTAGTCGTAGCGCAGGTCGGGATCGTCCGGGAAGTCCTGGACGGCCTGCCCGAGCCGCGCCTCCGCTTCCGGATAGCGCTTCGCCGTGAACAGGATCGACGCATCGGTGCGCGCCACCACGGCCGCGTCGCGCGGATCCGTGATCGGCAGGTTGTCGAGCACCTTGCGCGCCTCGTCGGTCTTGCCCTGTTTCTGCAGCAGTTGCGCGCGCGTGATCTGCGCGGGCAGGTAGTGCTGGCTCGTCTGGTCGACCTTGTCGAGCCATTGCGACGCCTGCGCGTCGTTGTTCTGGTCGATCGCGATCTGTGCGAGGTAGATGTAGCCCTGGCCGACGTCGAGATTCGGCTGCTTGTCGCCGAGCTGCACGTACTGCTTCAGGTAGCCGGTCGCCTCGTCGAGCTTCTTCTGCTGGATCTTGATCAGCGCGAGCGCCATCAGCGGCGTCGGATCCTTCGAGTCGAGCTTGCGCATCGTCTCGAACTGCTTCTGTGCGTCGTCGAGGCGATCGTCTGCGAGATAGAGCTGCGACAGCGCGAGCCGTGCGTCGCGCGACTTCGGATTCTGCTGAACATACTTCTCGAACGACGCGATGCCCGCCGCGCGTTCCGCCGGCCCCATTTGCGACAGCATCAGCGCCGCCGGCAGGTAATCGGGGCGAATCTGCAGCGCCTGCTTCAGCGATTGCGCGGCGCCGTCCTTGTCGTCGACCGCGAGCTGCTGCCGCGCGATCGCCAGCTGCGCCTCGGGGCGATTCATGTCGTTCTTCAACATGTCCTTCAGCACCGCGAGGCCGCCGACGCGGTCGGGGCCGCGCACGAGCAGCGCCTGCAGCGCGAGGATCGCCGGGCCGCGCGTGTCGCCGGTCGCGCGGGCCAGCTCGCGCGCGAGCATCGGCTGCGCGTCGGCCGGCTTGCCGGCGAGCACCAGCAGCGCGGCGTCGACCTGCGACGCGCGGTTCGAATCCGGTGCGTACTGGCGCCACAGATTCGCGGCGGACAGCGCGTCGGCCGGGCTCTGCGCGCCGAGCGCGATTTCGGTCGCGCGCTGCGCCATGCGCGGATCGCGCGTGTCGCGGGCAAGCGCGAGGTAGGTCTGGTAGGCCGGTGCCGGCTGGTTGCGCTGGAGCGCGACCTCGGCGGCGAGCACCTGGTAGACGATCTGGCTCGTCAGCGGCACGCCGGGGAGATTCTTCTGCTCGTCCGGCATCACATGCTCGAACGCGCCCTGCGGCTCCGCGTCGTCCGAGGCCGGATCCTGCGCGTGGGCCGGAAAGGCGGTGAGGGTCCAGGCGGCAAGCAGCGCGGCACCGAGTGCACGGCGGACCGGGAAGGCGCGCGCGCCGCGCACGGCGGCGGGGCGCTTCTGAAGCAGCTTCGAGGGCAGGGTCATGGAAATCCGTTCGATGTTTCAACCGATTGTAACGCGCTCGCTACAATACACGCACGATCGTGATAGGGTCCGCTTACCTGTGGAATCCCCATGCGAATGCCCGAAATCGCCCGTCTCGCGTGCTGCCGGGCGGGCGATTTCGGGCATTCCCGTGTCTCGTTCGGGGGCGCCGCGAGCGCGGCCGTTCTCGTGGCGGCACACGCGCGTTCCTATGTAAACAGACCGTAGCCTCAGACCCGCAAAACATGCCAGAGTTGCCAGAAGTCGAAGTCACGCGCCGGGGCATCGCGCCCTTTGTCGCGGGCCGCCGCGTCGAGCGTGTCGACGTCCGTACCGCGATGCTGCGCTGGCCCGTGCCGGCGGGGCTCGCCGAGCAGTTGCGCGCGCGGGAGGTGCTCGCCGTCGAGCGCCGCGGCAAGTACCTGCTGTTCGAGGTCGATGCAGGCTGGTTCATCGTCCATCTCGGGATGACCGGCACGCTGCGCGTGCTACCCGCAACCGGCGTGCCGGTCGCGGCGAAGCACGACCACATCGACTGGATCTTCGACGAATTCGTGCTGCGGTTCCGCGATCCGCGCCGCTTCGGCGCCGTGCTGTGGCATCCGCGTGAAGCAGGCGACGTGCATGCGCATCCGCTACTCGCGAGCCTCGGCGTCGAGCCGTTCTCGCCGGCGTTCACCGGCGCGCTGCTGCATGCGCGCACGCGCGGCCGCACGGTGTCGGTCAAGCAGGCGCTGCTCGCGGGCGACATGGTCGTCGGCGTCGGCAACATCTACGCGTCGGAGAGCCTGTTTCGCGCCGGCATCCGGCCGACGACGGCCGCCGGCAAGGTGTCGCTGCCGCGCTACGAGCGGCTGGCCGATGCGGTACGCGCGACGCTCGCCGACGCGATCGAGCGCGGCGGCAGCACGTTGCGCGATTTCGTCGGCAGCAACGGCGAAAGCGGCTACTTCCAGCTCGACTGCTTCGTCTACGATCGCGCCGGCCAGCCGTGCCGCGTATGCGGCACATCGATCCGCCAGATCGTGCAGGGCCAGCGATCGACCTATTTCTGCCCGACGTGCCAGCGTTGAAACCCTTTTCCGCCATCAGACAAACTTGAAGCCGCCCCGCATCGCCCCCGCTCCGTTCCCCGTCACGCCGCTGCACCGCACGTTCGCCACCCGTCTCGTCGCGTGGCAGCGCGAGCATGGCCGCCATGACCTGCCGTGGCAGAACACCCGCGATCCGTACCGGATCTGGCTGTCGGAAATCATGCTGCAGCAGACGCAGGTATCGACCGTCATTCCGTATTACATGCGTTTTCTCGACCGCTACCCCGACGTCGCCGCGCTCGCGGCCGCGCCGAGCGACGACGTGATGGCGCTGTGGGCGGGGCTCGGCTACTACTCGCGCGCGCGCAACCTGCACCGCTGCGCGCAGGTCGTCGTCGCCGAGCACGGCGGCGCGTTTCCGGCGACCCCCGAAGCATTGGCCGAACTGCCGGGCATCGGTCGCTCGACGGCCGCCGCGATCGCGTCGTTTGCGTACGGCGCGCGCGCGACGATCCTCGACGGCAACGTGAAGCGCGTGCTCGCGCGGGTATTCGGCGTCGAGGGCTTTCCGGGCGAGAAGCGCGTCGAGAACGACATGTGGGCGCTCGCCGAATCGCTGCTGCCCGACGCCGCGAACGCGGCCGACGTGAGCGCGTATACGCAGGGGCTGATGGATCTGGGCGCGACGCTGTGCGTGCGCGGCAAACCCGACTGCGCGCGATGCCCGTTCGCGGGCGACTGTGTCGCGCAATCGACAGGCCGTCAGCGCGAACTGCCGGCCGCGCGGCCGAAGAAGGCCGTGCCGACGCGCAAGACCTGGATGCTCGTGCTGCGCGACGGCGACGCCGTGCTGCTCGAGCGCCGGCCGCCGACCGGCATCTGGGGCGGACTGTGGAGCCTGCCGCAAGCGGACGGCGATGCCGCGCTCGCGGATCTCGCGCGCGGCTTCGGCGGCGGCGGCACGGTGCCGCTCGCGCCGCTCACGCATACGTTCACGCATTTCCGGCTCGAGATCGAGCCGCGGCTGAGCGATCTGACGGAAGGCAAGGGCCTGCCGTCGTCGGCGCGGGACGCGGACACCGCATGGGTGCCGCTGAGCCGGCTCGACGCGTACGGCGTGCCGGCGCCCGTGCGCAAGCTGCTCGATGCGCTGAGCGGGCCGCTGCTGTAACGAACGGCGTGGGGCGCGGCGCGGGCCGCGTTCGGGAAGGCGCCTGACTGCCGCGGCTGTGCCGTCGCGCAGGCAGGCTCGCCGGGCAGGTACGCTGCGCGACGGAGGCTGCGGCGTTACAGCCAGCCGTGCCGGTCGAGCACGTGGTGCACGGCGTCGATGCGCGCGCCGACGTCCGGAAACTCCATCAGCTTCTGCCGCGCGCGCAGGTCGAGCGGCAGCAGTTCCGCGAGACGATTCGATACCCAGCTCGGATCGTCGAGGCGGAACGGTTCGCCGAACGGCATTTTCTCCGGATCGGACTTCTTCAGCGCGTCGATGATGCGCTCAAGTACCTCGGCGCACGAGCCGAACTGCGCGAGCGCCTGCTCGCCTTCGAGCGGGATGTCGTCGGGCAGCGGCTCCGCGATGCCGACCAGCAGCCCGTTGCTTTCGACGCGATACGACAGCAGCTCGAAACGCTGCGTGCCGACCGCTTGCAGATAAAGCATCCCGAACTCGCCGGTATCGCACTCGGTGATGCGCGCCATGCAGCCGATGGTTTCGGGCACCGACACCGCGCCGTCCTGCGCGACTTCGGGCCCGCTCTTGAGCAGGCACACGCCGAACGGCGCGTCGTCGCGCAGGCATGCGCGCGACATGTCGAGATAGCGCGCCTCGAACACCTTGAGCGGGAGCAGCCCTCCCGGAAACAGCACCGTGTGCAGCGGAAACAGCGGCAAGTCGATCAGGGTGGTCGATAGGGAGGACATGGCGCGCGGGCGTGGGGGCGGGTGTCGCTAGGGTCGATCGACCTCGGAGACGAGCCGCGACGACGCGTCGACATCCACTGGCGCGTCACGATGCCGCACGATCACGTTCGCGTCGCGCGCGAGGCGCGCGGCGAGCGTTTCCGCGATGAACACCGAGCGATGCTGGCCGCCCGTGCAGCCGATGGCGACGGTCAGGTAGCTGCGGTTGTCATCGCGGAAGTGCGGCAGCCATTTCATCAGGAACGCATGGATGTCGTCGATCATCTGATGGACGATCGGCAGTGCGTCGAGAAAGGCGATGACCGGCTGGTCGAGCCCGGTGAGCGGGCGCAACTGGTGGTCGTAGTACGGATTCGGCAACGCGCGCACGTCGAACATCAGGTCGGCGTCGAGCGGCACGCCGCGCTTGAAGCCGAACGATTCGAACATCACCATCAGGTCGTTGTTCTTCTGCTCGATGAAGCGCTTGACCCAGGTGCGCAGCGCGTTCGCGCGCAGCGTGCTGGTATCGATCTGGTGGCCGAATTCCGCGAGCGGCGCGACGAGCTCGCGTTCGCGCTCGATCGCTTCCTCGAGCGACGACAGCAGGCCGACGTCCGCATCGTGCGACCGCGAGCCGGACAACGGATGGCGGCGGCGCGTTTCGGAGAAGCGCTGGATCAGCGCCTGGGTGCTCGCGTTGAGGAACAGCACGCGCACGTCGTGCTCGCGGGATAGCTCGCGGATCAGGCCGGGCATTTCATCGAGCGACGCGCTCGAGCGCGCGTCGATCGCGACCGCGAGCCGGCGCTGGCCGTCCTGGGCGAGGTAGCGGGCGAGTTCGGGGAGCACGTGCGGCGGCAGGTTGTCGACGCAGTAATAGCCTGCGTCTTCGAGCGCGTTCAGCGCGACGGACTTGCCTGAGCCGGAGATGCCGGTAATGAGGACGATGCGCATGGGAACGGAGAATCCTGACGTTTCATCATAGCACCGGCTCGACGCGTCGGCGTTGCGTGGCCGGCGCGTGCGGGTTACACCAGTTTGCCGGGGAACTGACTGTCGGGATCTTGCATCGCGAGTCGTTGCCGATCCATGAAATCGCGCAACGTGTCGATTCCGCGCAACTGCAGGATCGTGTTCCGGACGGCTGCCTCGACGAGCACCGCGAGGTTGCGGCCGGCCGCGACCTGGATCGTGACCTTGCTGATCGGCAAACCGAGCACGTCGACGGTCTGGCTTTCGAGCGGCAGGCGCTGGAATTCGCCGTCAGGGCGCCGCACGAGCTGGACGATCAGCTTCAGCTTCATTTTCCGTCGCACCGCGGTTTCGCCGAAGATCGTCTTGATGTCGAGCAGGCCGAGGCCGCGCACTTCGAGCAGGTTCTGCAGCAGCGGCGGGCAGCGCCCTTCGACGAAATCGGGGCCAAGGCGGACGAAGTCGACCGCGTCGTCGGCGACGAGGCCGTGTCCGCGGCTGATCAGCTCGAGGCCGAGCTCGCTCTTGCCGAGGCCCGAATCGCCGGTGAGCAGCACGCCCATCCCGAGGATGTCGAGGAACACGCCGTGCAGCGTCGCGCGCGGCGCGAGGATGCGCGACATGTAGAGCCGCAGGCTGTCGATCACCGCGGCGGCCGACATCGGCGTCGTGAACAGCGGCGTGGACGAGCGCGTGCAGCGCAGCACCAGTTCGGGCGGCGCCGCGGCGCCGCCGGCGACGACGAGGAACGGCGGCTCGAGCGCGATCAGCTCGGCCATGTGGCGCGAGCGGTCTTCGTCGGTCTGTCGCTGGTAGTAGTCGATTTCGGCTTCGCCGAGCACCTGGATCCGGTTCGGGTGGATCAGGTTCAGGTGGCCGACGAGGTCGGCGCTCGACGTTGCGTTGCCGACCGTGTCGGCCGAAAAGCCGCGTTCCCAGCCTTCATGCCCCGTCAGCCAGCTCAGTTTCAGCGTGGCTGCGTTGTCGTCGAAGATGCTCTGGGCGTTGATGCTGGACGTATCCATGACTCTCGTCACTCCAATGGGCCGGTGCAGGCGCGCGGCGACGGACGTCGCCATGCCGGGCCGGCGCCGGGCGGCCCTGGACGGCGGCGCGTGCCGCCTGGTACGGGGAAATATTCCGCCCGGAACAACTCAAGGTTGCCACTGAGTGAGCAGGCGATGCAACTCGGCGATATCCGTTTCGTTGTGCAGACGCTCGCGTGCGTCGCGATCGGACAGCAGTTGCGCGATTTCCGACAGGATCTCGAGGTGTTGCTGGGTCGCTTGCTCGGGGACGAGCAGGAAGATCAGAAGGCCGACCGGCTGGCCGTCGGGCGCTTCGAACGGGATCGCATCGGCGAGGCGGACGAACGCGGCGAGCGGGTGCTTGAGGCCCTTGATGCGGCCGTGCGGAATCGCGACACCTTCGCCGAGCCCGGTCGAACCGAGGCGCTCGCGTGCGAACAGGTTGTCCGTGACGGTGCTGCGGCCGATGCCGTTCTGATTCTCGAACATCAGCCCGGCTTGTTCGAAGACGCGTTTCTTGCTGGTGACCGAGAGGTCGATGACGACGTTCTCTATGGGCAGGATTTTGGCTAGGCGATTCATGTTGGCAGGCGATTGGGCGGCCTGGGGTCTCCTTGCGGCGGCGGACTGATTTTCCATGTTCGGCGATATCAAGGCATGTGGCATGGCAACCTGCAACGCCGCTACCGCATCCAACACCCCCCGGCGATAACCGGAACATTATAGAGCACAGCCGCGTGCGTGGCGCGGCACGGACGGACCGGCTGCACCTTCGCGCGGAGTCGCAAAAAAAACGCCCGGCGAACCGGGCGGCGTGCGTGTTGCAGTGACGGTTATTGCGGCGGCAGTTCGATCTGGTCGATCGACGGCTGCAGCTTGATCGGATCGTGCGCGTGCGTTTGCAGGCGCTCCATGTGCTTGACGACCTGGCGATCCAGCTTGTCGATCAGCAGATCGATCGCGGCGTACAGGTTGCCGTTCGCGCTTTCGACGAAGATGTCCTTGCCCTTCAGGTGCAGATTGATTTCCGCGCGCTGCTGCTTGTCCTTTTCCTTGTGGTTGTCGACCGAGAGGATCACAGTGCCATCGATCACCTGATCGCTATGCCGTAGCACCCGGTCCAGCTTGGTGATCACGTATTCGCGAATGGCAGGCGTGACTTCGAGATGATGTCCACTGATCTTCAGGTTCATAGTGCTTCTCCAAGCGAGTGACCACCCGGCCGCATCGAGGCGGCGCTCCGGTCGACTTGCCCGTGCCGCACGAGGCGGCGTATCGCGGACAGGTCGCCCGGCCTGTTCCCCGTGTGCGCGGTGGCCGGAACACGCCTGCCGCCGGGCAGGCAGCAGGCTTAAAGAGACTTGCGCAGATTCACTGCCGGGATCTTGAGGGCTTCGCGATATTTCGCAACCGTGCGGCGCGCGACCACGAACCCCTGTTCTGCCAGCAGCTCGGCAATGCGGCTGTCCGAAAGTGGCGATTTTGGGTCTTCAGCTCCTATCAGTTGCTTGATGAGGGCTCGGATGGCGGTCGACGAGGCGGCGCCACCGGTGTCGGTCGAAACGTGAGATCCGAAGAAGTACTTAAATTCAAGCGTCCCGAACGGGGTCAGCATGTACTTCCCGGTTGTCACACGGCTGACAGTCGACTCGTGTAGGCCCAGCGTATCAGCTATTTCCCGCAAAACCAAGGGGCGCATGGCAATTTCGCCGTGCGCAAAGAAATTCTTCTGACGCTCGACAATAGCCTGCGCGACACGCAGGATCGTGTCGAAACGTTGCTGGATATTTTTGATCAGCCAGCGCGCTTCCTGAAGCTGCTGCTTCAGCGATCCGGCCGACGGATCGCCGCGGCTGTTGCGCAGGATGTTCGCGTACAGGTTGTTGATCCGCAGGCGCGGCACGACCTCCGGATTGAGTTCCGCGAGCCATCCCTGGCCGGCCTTCTTCACGATGATGTCGGGCACGACGTAGTCGGCCTCGGCCTTGCCGTATGCGGCGCCGGGGAACGGCTCCAGCGAGCGGATCAGCGTGTGCGCGTCGCGCAGCGCGTCGTCGCTCGCCTTCAGGTGCTTGCGCAACCGTGTGAAGTCGCGGGCGGCGAGCAGTTCGAGATGCTGCGACACGATCTCGAGCGCGAGCGTGCGCGTCGGGGACGGATCGAGACGCAGCAACTGCAGCTTCAGGCATTCGGAGGCCGAGCGCGCGCCGACGCCGGCCGGGTCGAAGCTGTGCAGCAGCGCGAGCGCCGCGTTCAGTTCGTCGCCGTCGATTTCCAGTTCGGGCGGCAGGTCGGCGAGCACTTCGTCGAGCGTGGCGGTCAGGTAGCCGTCGTCGTCGAGCGATTCGATCAGGAACATCACGAGCGCGCGATCGCGCGGGCCGGCCTGCGTGACGCGCAACTGCGCGGACAGGTGGTCGCGCAGAGACGTCGCGGCTTCCTGCACCTGCAGCGGCGGCAGGTCGTCGTCGTCGGACGCGCCGCCCGAGCGGCCGTATTCGTCGAGGTTCCACTGCGGGCCGTCGTTGCCGTCGCCGGACCCGTAACCGTCGTATTCGTCGGCGCCGGCCGGCTCGTCGCGCTCCGCGCGATCGCTGGACGTGCCGCTGCCGTTCGTCGCGACGGGTTCGGTGTTCTGTGCGGGCGGCGTCTGCGCGATCAGCGATCCGTCCGCCGCGACGCGCAGCGGGCTCGCGATCCATTCGTCGTCGGTTTCGAGCAGCGGATTCTGCGCGACGGCCATCGCGACTTCCTGCTGCAATTCGAGCGTCGACAACTGCAGGAGCCGGATCGACTGCTGCAGCTGCGGCGTCAGCGCCAGATGTTGCGACAGGCGAAGTTGGAGGCTGGCTTTCATGGCAAGGAGGGAGTCATACCGGCAGTTTGCCACGACCCAGGCGCATTGAGCCATCCGCGATTACGCGCGGCGCGCCGCGTGGCCGCGGGCATGGCCGCGAAGCGGGACGCGGCCCCGCGCGGCCATGCCGGGCGGGGTGCAGCCAGCCACGAGGAGAACGTTACATGCGGAAGTGCTCGCCGAGGTACACGCGGCGCACGCTTTCGTTTTCGATGATTTCGCTCGGCGCGCCCGCGGCCAGCACCGAACCGTCGCTGATGATGTACGCGTGGTCGCAGATGCCGAGCGTTTCGCGGACGTTGTGGTCCGTGATCAGCACGCCGATGTTGCGCTGCTTCAGGAACTTGACGATCTTCTGGATCTCGAGCACCGCGATCGGATCGACGCCGGCGAACGGTTCGTCGAGCAGGATGAAGTTCGGGTTGGTCGCGAGCGCGCGCGCGATTTCGACGCGGCGCCGTTCGCCGCCCGACAGCGACAGCGCGGGGTTCTCGCGCAGGTGGCCGATCTGCAGCTCGTCGAGCAGCGCTTCGGTGCGCGACGAGATCGCATCCTTCGACAGCCGCTTGCCGTCTTCGCCGTGCTGCAGCTCGAGCACCGCGCGGATGTTCTCCTCGACGGTCAGCTTGCGGAACACGGACGCCTCTTGCGGCAGGTACGACAGGCCGAGCGACGCGCGCTTGTGGATCGGCAGCAGGCCGATCGAGCTGCCGTTCAGCGAGATTTCGCCCCCGTCCGTCGGCACGAGGCCGACGATCATGTAGAACGACGTGGTCTTGCCGGCGCCGTTCGGGCCGAGCAGGCCGACGACTTCGCCGCTCTTCACGTCGAGCGACACGTCCTTGACGACCGTGCGCGAGCCGTAGCGCTTCTTCAGGTTGCGGACGACGAGCGAGCTCGTGGTGCCGGCCGGCTGGCGATTCGGGAGCGCGTTCATTGGCCCGGCGCTCCCTGGATCGTGGTCGACGGCGACAGCTTGGCCGGCGCCCCGTTCAGCGGCGCGGGGCCGCCGTTCTTCGGCGACAGCATCGCGCGCACGCGGCCGTTCGGGTTGCCCGGCGCCGCGACGTCCTTGCCGCCCTTCGCGGTGTAGAAGTCGCGCTGGCCGTCATACGTGATCACGCTACCGTGCACGGTATCGGCGACGGTCGACGTGCCCTGCAGGCGGCGCACGGTCGCCGCGGTGGTCAGCGTGGTCAGGTCCTGCTTGCCGTCGTAGTCGATGCGCTCGGCATCGCCGTCGATGTATTCGTCGAGGCCTTCGCGCTTCTGGCGGAACGTCGCGTGCTTCTTGCCGCTGCCGAACGACGTCGCGTACTGGTAGCCTTCCGGGTCCTGGCGCACTTCGACGCGATCGCCCTTGATGATGATCGTGCCCTTCGTGATCACGACGTTGCCGGTCGCGACCGTGACCTGCTTCAGATCGTCGTAGGTCAGGTTGTCGGCCTCGACGTTGATCGGCTTGTTCTGGTCGGCCTTCTCGGCATGGGCGAGCGGCGCCAGCCCGACGAGCGGGAGCGCCACGAGCGTCGCGGCGAGCGCGGCGCGGACGGCGCGCGCAGCGCCGCCGGAAATCTGTCGAGGGAACGGTTCGTTCATGCAGTCACGTGAGGGATGCGTCACTTGGGTTGACCTTTCGAGCCGCCGGACGTGTCCGCCGCGGCGATCGTGCCGCGCACGTTGCCGTAAAGCTCGATGACCCGGGTGACGTTGTTGTACTTCATGCCGTCGGTCGCGTTGACGAGCGACAGGCCGCGCTGAAGTTTAACCGGCTTTTCGGTCTGGATCACATCGTCATTGACGAAGATCCGGAAATGCTGGGAATCGGCCTGCATCTGCGGATCGCCGCCGCCGGCCGCGCGCAGGATCCGCGCATCGTCGTACAAATCGACGATCGACACGTCGCCGTTGACGGTGCCGCGCTTCGCGGTGGTCGTCACGACGGGCTTGCCGGGCTGGAACGCGCGCATGGCCGGATCGGTCAGGTCGCTGCTTTCGGTGTCTTCGTAATGGACCAGCTTCGCGGCCGTCAGCCGGTACTGGGTCGTGCCGGACTGGTCGAGCTCGGTGACCGAGAAGTTGTCCGCGAAATAGTCGGGCGTATGGCGCTTCGGCTGCGCGACGCCCTCGCCGGGCGGCGGCAGCGTGGCCTGCAGCAGCCACCAGGTGACGCCCGCGAGCGCGGCGACCGCGGCGAGCGGCAGCAGCTGGGTCCAGCGGAAATGCGTGCTCATCGGTCAGGCTCCGCAGGCGGCGGCGAGCAGCGCGTCGTAGCGGCGCTGTGCGCGCAGGATCGCATCGCAGACCTCGCGCACGGCGCCGTGGCCGCCGCGGGCTTCGGCGACCCAGTGCGCACGGGCGATCACCTCGGGGTGCGCGTTCGCGGGGGCCGTCGCGAAGCCGCAGCGCAGCATGACCGGCAGATCGGGCCAGTCGTCGCCCATGTAGCCGCATGCGTCGGCCGTCAGGCCGAGCGACGCGATCAGGTCGGCGAACACGGCGAGCTTGTTCTCGACGCCCTGGAACAGGTGCGCGATCTTCATTTCCTTCGCGCGCGACGCGACGATGTCCGAGCGGCGGCCCGTGATGATCGCGGTCGCGATGCCGGCTTCGCCGAGCAGCTTCACGCCGTGGCCGTCGAGCGAATTGAACGACTTCATCGCGTCGCCGGCCGCTGTAAACAACAGGCCGCCGTCGGTCAGTACGCCGTCGACGTCGAAAATCATCAGCTTCACGCGGCTCGCGCGTTCGGCCGCAGTCAGCGCTGCGCTCATCAGATCACCTTCTTCGAAAACAGGTCGTGCATGTTCAGCGCGCCGATCAGCGCGCCGTCGGCATCGACGACCAGCATCTGGTTGATCCGGTGGCGCTCCATCAGTTCCACGGCCTCGACCGCCAGGTGATCCGGCGCGATCGTGCGCGGGTCGCGCGTCATGACTTCGGTGATCGGCAGCGTGCGGAAGTCGCCGTCGCGCGCGAGCACGCGGCGCAGGTCGCCGTCCGTGAAGATGCCGACGACCTTGCCGTCGGCGTCGACCACGGCCGTCATGCCGAGGCGCTTCGCGGTGATCTGGAACAGCGCGTCCGACAGCGTCGCGTTCAGCCCGACGGAGGGGACGTCGTCGCCCGAGCGCATCACGTCGCGCACGTAGGTGAGCAGGCGCCGGCCGAGCGCGCCGCCCGGATGCGAGCGCGCGAAATCTTCCGAGCCGAAGCCGCGCGCATCGAGCACGGCGACGGCGAGCGCATCGCCGAGCGCGAGCGCGGCGGTCGTGCTCGCGGTGGGCGCAAGGTTCAGCGGGCACGCTTCCTTCGACACCGCGGCGTTCAGGTTCACGTCGGCGAGCGTGCCGAGGCTCGACCCCGCGCGGCCCGTGATCGCGATCAGCTTCGCGCCGATCCGCTTCACGAGCGGCAGGATCGCGACGAGTTCTTCCGATTCGCCGGAATAGGAGATGCCGATGAAGACGTCGTCGGAGGTGACCATCCCGAGGTCGCCGTGGCTGGCCTCGGCAGGGTGGACGAAGAAGGCCGGCGTACCGGTGCTGGCCAGCGTGGCCGCGATCTTGCGGGCGATATGCCCCGATTTGCCGATCCCGGAGACCACGACGCGGCCGCGGCAGCCGAGCAGCAGCGCAACGGCCTGGACGAAGCTGCCGTCGAGCTGGTCGCGCAGCGCGCGCACGGCGTCCGCCTCGATGTCGAGCACGTCGCGGGCGAGCGCGAGCGCCCGATCATCATTGATTTTCGCTATCATGCGCGGAGTATAGCAAAGGCGTTTGTTCGCCGCGCCGCGCCTTCGGACTCGTCCGATGTCGCGTGTCCACCGCCACCACCCGCGCCCGCATTGCCGTGGCCCCGACGAACGAGGACGCTTCGCCTGTGATTTCCCCGCTCGAAATGACCCTGCTGCTGCTGCTGGCCTCGGTGGTGGGCGTCGTCGTATTCCGCTCGCTGAACCTGCCGCCGATGCTCGGCTACCTGACCGTCGGCATCCTGGTCGGCCCGCACGCGTTCGGCGTCGCGGCGGATCTCGAACGGGCCGAGCACCTCGCGGAGTTCGGCGTGGTGTTCCTGATGTTTTCGATCGGCCTCGAATTCTCGCTCGCGAAGCTGAGGGCGATGCAGCGGCTCGTGTTCGGGCTCGGCCTGCTGCAGGTCGTCGCGACCCTCGTGCTCGCGCTCGTGCTCGGCGTGCTGTTCGAGCGTTGGGTGCACATCACGTGGCAGGGCAGCATCGCGCTCGGCGGCGCGCTCGCGATGTCGTCGACGGCGATCGTGTCGAAGATGCTCGCCGAGCGGCTCGAGATCGAGACGGAGCACGGCCGCAACATCTTCGGCGTGCTGCTGTTCCAGGATCTCGCGGTCGTGCCGCTGCTGATCGTGATCGCCGCGTTCGGCGCCGAATCGTCGAAGGACCTCGCGATCACGCTCGGCTTCGCGGCGCTCAAGATCGTGATCGCGCTCACGCTGCTGCTGGTCATCGGCCAGCGTTTCATGACGCGCTGGCTCAACGTCGTCGCGCGGCGCCGCTCGCAGGAGCTGTTCGTACTGAACCTGCTGCTCGTCACGCTCGGCGCCGCGTTCGTCACCGACCGCTTCGGCCTGTCGCTCGCGCTCGGCGCGTTCATCGCGGGGATGCTCATTTCCGAGACGCCGTTCCGCCATCAGGTGGAAGAGGACATCAAGCCGTTCCGCGACGTGCTGCTCGGCCTGTTCTTCGTGACGACGGGGATGCTGCTCGACCCGCGCGTGATCTGGGAGCATCCGTTGATCGTGCTCGGCTTTTTCGTCGGGCAGATCCTGTTCAAGGCGACGATGATCGCGGGGCTCGCACGGCTGTTCGGCGCGACGCCGGGCGTTGCGATGCGCACGGGGATCGGCCTCGCGCAGGCCGGCGAATTCGGCTTCGTGCTGCTGAACCTGATCCTCGACCGGCATCTCGTCGATTCGACGCTGCTGCAGGCGATCCTCGCGTCGATGCTGCTGTCGATGCTCGCCGCGCCGTTCCTGATCCAGAACGCCGACCGCATCGTGATGCGGCTGTCGTCGACGGAGTGGATGCAGCAATCGCTGCAGATGACGCGGATCGCGACGCAAAGCCTCAAGCAGCGCGGCCACGTGATCATCTGCGGCTATGGCCGCGCGGGGCAGAACCTGGCGCGCATGCTCGAGCAGGAAGGCATTTCGTACGTCGCGCTCGACCTCGATCCCGATCGCGTGAGCGCGGCCGCGACGGCCGGCGAATCGGTCGTGTTCGGCGACGCGGCGCGCCGCGAGTCGCTGCTCGCGGCCGGTATCCACCGTGCGGCGGCCGTCGCGATCACCTACGCGAACACGCCGTCCGCGCTGCGGGTGCTGCACCACGTGCACGAGCTCGAGCCGACGCTGCCGGCGATCGTGCGCACCGTCGACGATGCCGATCTGGAGAAGCTGCTCGCGGCCGGCGCGACCGAGGTGATTCCGGAGATCGTCGAGGGCAGCCTGATGCTCGCGTCGCATACGCTGGTGCTGGTCGGCGTGCCGATGCGCAAGGTCGTGCGGCGCGTCGAGGAGATGCGCGACGAGCGCTACAGCCTGCTGCGCGGCTATTTCCGCGGCGCGGACGACGCGGACGACGACGATCACGAGCAGGTGCGGCTACAATCGGTGCCGGTCGACGCGCGCGCGGACGCGGTCGGGCGTTCGCTGGAAGAGCTCGGGCTGTACGCGCTCGGGCTGGAAGTCACGGCGATCCGCCGGCACGGCATCCGCGGCGTCGAACCCGATCCGCAGACCAAGCTGCGCGCGAGCGACATCGTGGTGCTGCGCGGGTTGCCCGAGGCGCTCGCGCTCGCGGAGGAGCGGTTGTCGCGCCATCGGCGCGATCCGCCGGCCGCGGCTGCGTGAGCCGCGAATCACAACCTGACCCGTATTGATCAGAAACGGTGCCCGATCTTCGCGCACCGTTTTTTTCGGAGAGTTTCATGCCGCATTCGTCGTCGGGCGCACCGCTCGATCCGGTCGCCTTCATCCACAGCCAGATCCGCACGGTGCCCGACTGGCCGCAGCCGGGCGTGCAGTTCCGCGACATCACGACGCTGCTGCAGAGCCCGAAGGCGCTGCGCATCCTCGTCGACCTGTTCGTCGAACGCTATGTCGATGCGAAGCTCGATTACGTCGCGGGCCTCGACGCGCGCGGCTTCATCATCGCGCCGATCGTCGCGTACGAGCTGAGCGTCGGCTTCGTGCCGATCCGCAAGGTCGGCAAGCTGCCGTACAAGACCCGTTCGGAATCGTACGACCTCGAATACGGCAGCGCGACGGTCGAGATCCACGAAGATGCGTGCCGCCCCGGCGACCGCGTGATCATCATGGACGACCTGATCGCGACCGGAGGCACGATGATGGCGGGGCGCAACCTGCTGCAGCGGCTCGGCGCGGTGGTCGTCGAAGGCGCGGCGATCATCGACCTGCCGGATCTCGGCGGCTCGGCGCTGCTGCGCAATGCCGGCCTGCCCGTCTATACCGTTACCGAATTCCCCGGCCACTGAACGCCGGTCCGGCCGCGGCTTGCCGCCCCGGCTTGCGCGGGTTCACGCCTGGTTCACGCTTGGCTCACGTTACGCAGCGAGGTCACGATGCCCAACTTCATGCTGTTTCTCGCCACGTCGATCGCGATCACGTTCGCGCCGGGGCCCGACAACCTGCAGGTGCTCGCACGCGGCATCTCGCAGGGCCGCGCGGCCGGCTTCGTCGCCGCGCTCGGCTTCACGGCGGGGATCCTGTTCCACACGACGCTCGCGGCGCTCGGCGTCGCGGCCGTGCTGCGTTCGTCGCCGGTCGCGTTCCAGATCCTGAAGCTCGCGGGCGCCGCGTACCTCGTGTGGATCGGCATCAAGGCGCTGCGCAGCCAGGGCCTCGCGAACGCGCATGCGCGCCCGCCGCAGCCGCTCGGCGCGATTTTCCGGCAGAGCGTGATCGGCAACCTGATGAACCCGAAGGTCACGCTGTTCTTCGTCGTGTTCCTGCCGCAGTTCGTCGATCCGCACGGCGCGCAGGGCGTGACGCTGCAGATGTTCGAGCTCGGCGCGCTGTTCATGCTGCAGACGGCCGCGGTCTTCTCGCTGTTCGGCGTCGGCGCGGGCATGATCGGCGCGTGGCTGAAGCGTCGCCCGAAGGTCGGCGTGTGGCTCGACCGGATCGCCGGCGCGACGTTCATCGCGATCGGCATTCGCGTCGCGCTGAAGGATTGAGCGCGATGACGTTTCCGTGCATCGCGGCCGCGCGCCGCTTCGATCCGGCCGCGCACCTGCGTTTCGAGATCGCCGGCCAGGCGGTCGGCTGGGTGCGCCGCCGGGACGTCGCCAGGCTCGCGCGCTGGCCCGACGTGTTCGAGCTGACCGGCGAGCGGGTCGTGCTGTCGGCGCGCTACGATTCGGTCGACGCGCGCAGCATGGCGCTGGCCGGCGCGATCGGCGCGCTCGCCGCCGAAGGCGCGATTCCCGGCTGGCGCGACGAGATCTACGCGATCCGCAATCGCTTCGACGATCCGCCGCTCGCCTACATCGAGCGCGCCGCGTCGCGCTTCTTCGGCACGCAGACCTATGCGGTGCACCTGAACGGCATCGTAGAATATGCGGTTGCACCGGGGTCGCCCGCCGCACCGCAAATGTGGCTCGGCCGCCGCAGCGCGACCAAGGCCACCGACCCCGGCATGCTCGACAACGTCGTCGCGGGCGGCATCGGCTGGGGCCTGGGCGTTCACGAGACGCTCATCAAGGAGTGCTGGGAAGAGGCTGGCATGCCGGCGGAACTCGCGGCACGCGCGATTGCGGGCCGGGCAGTGCAGGTGTTGTGCTCGCTGCCGGAAGGCACGCAGTCCGAACTGATCTTCGTGTACGACCTGCCGCTGCCGCGCGACTTCGCGCCGCACAACCACGACGGCGAAGTGGCCGAGCATCTGCTGGCCGGCGTGCCCGAAGTGATTGCCTGGCTGCGCGAAGGCCGCGCGACGATGGACGCGAGCCTCGCGATGCTCGACACGTTGCTGCGCCATCGCTGGCTGGCGGCGGCCGACGCCGCGGACATCGACGCGCTGTTCACGGCGGCCGCATAGCGCGCCCCATGCGGGGCCTGCGCGTGCGCGTGGCGCGCGGTGCGGCCGAACGAGCGCCAATTTGACGAATACCGAAACGAAGGGAGTAGCGGTCATGCCGACCGATCACAGCTTTATCTTGAAACTGTCGTGCCCCGACCGGCACGGCATCGTCCATGCGGTCTCGGGCTTCCTGTTCGAGCGCAGCAACAACATCCTCGATTCCGCGCAGTTCGGCGACAGCCGCACCGGCGAGTTCTTCATGCGCGTGCACTTCGAGCAGGACGGCGGCGGCGTGGATGCCGCGTCGGCGCTCGACACGCTTCGCAAGGAATTCGCGCCGCTCGCCGAACAGTTCTCGATGCGCTGGGAGCTGCACGATGCGGCCGTGAAGCCGCGCGTCGTGATCATGGTGTCGAAGATCGGCCACTGCCTGAACGACCTGCTGTTCCGCTATCGCACCGGCCAGTTGCCGATCGAGATTCCGGCGATCGTGTCGAATCACAAGGAGTTCTACCAGCTCGCCGCGAGCTACAACATTCCGTTCCATCACTTCCCGCTGGTCGGCGGTTCGTCCGATGCCGCGAAGGCGGCGCAGGAAGCGCGCGTGCTGGAAGTGATCGACGAGCATCAGGCCGATCTCGTCGTGCTCGCGCGCTACATGCAGATCCTGTCGCCGAACATGTGCGAGCAGCTCGCCGGGCGCGCGATCAACATCCACCATTCGTTCCTGCCGAGCTTCAAGGGCGCGAAGCCTTACTACCAAGCGTTCGACCGCGGCGTGAAGCTGATCGGCGCGACCGCGCACTACGTGACGACCGATCTCGACGAAGGCCCGATCATCGAGCAGGAAGTCGAGCGCGTCGACCACAGCATGACGCCCGACCAACTGACCGCGATCGGCCGCGACGTCGAGTGCGTGACGCTCGCGCGCGCGGTGAAGTGGCATGTCGAGCACCGGATCGTGCTGAACGGGACGAAGACGGTCGTGTTCCGCTGATCCGCCGGCCCGAAAGGCCGGCCCCACGAGCAAAAACGCCGCGCCCTTCGGGGCGCGGCGTTTTTTTATCGCCGTCGGCGAGCGGGCGGCTTCAGATCAGCCGCAGCAGGTGCAGCTCGCGTTTCAGGTACGCATAGAAGATCGGCGCGGCGATCACGCCCGGCAGCCCGAACGCGGCTTCCATGATCAGCATCGCGAGCAGCAGCTCCCACGCGCGCGACTCGATCTGGCCGCCGATGATCTTCGCGTTCAGGAAATATTCGAGCTTGTGGATGATCACGAGGAACGCGAGCGACGCGATCGCGGTGCCCATGCTGACCGACAGCGACACCGCGACGATCAGCGTGTTCGAGATCAGGTTGCCGATCACCGGCAGCAGGCCGACGATGAACGTGACCAGCACGAGCGTTTTCGACAGCGGCAGCCGCTGGTGGAAGATCGGCAGCGCGACGAGCAGGTAGATGCCGGTGAAGGCCGCGTTGATCGCGGAGATCTTGATCTGCGCGAACACGATGCGGCGGAACGCATCGGCGAAGCGCGACACGCGCGTGACGAGCGCGGTCGACAGCGGCCGGCGCACCTTGCCCTGCTCGACGCCGATCGCGATCATCGCGCCGATGATCATCCCGAACAGCACGTGGCCGAAGCCGCGCGCGACGCTCTTGCCGCTTTGCTGGAGCTGGTCCATGTGCGAATGCATCAGCACGGCCGCCTTCGTCTTCATCTGTTCGACGTCGACGGGCAGCAGATTGGCGATCCACGCCGGCGTGCGTGCGCGCGTCTGTTCGACGATCTGCATCAACTGGTCGAGCAGGCTCTGCAGGTTCGGCACCGTGTGCTCGAAATGCTCGATGATGCCGATCGTCAGGCCGGTGAGCCCGCCGACGATCGCGATCGACAGCAGCACGACGGCGACCCACCGCGCGCGCATGCTGGTGGTATGGCGTTCGATCACGGGCGCGATCGTGTGGATCAGCTGATAGACGAGCAGGCCGGCCAGCATCCCGCCGAGCAGCCGGAGCTCGAGGACGAGCCACATCATGGCGAGCGCGAAGAGGTAGCTGCCGATCTCGAGCGCCGACAGCTTCGGCAGGCTCAAGTCGCTCGTCAGCCGCACACTGCGCAGGTGCGGCTCGCGGTTCTGCGTGTCGCGCGACTCTTGTTGCTTCTCCATCGTGGATTCCTGTCGTCGGTGTGTCGGGCCGCGCAGTGCGAGGCAGAGCGCCGGTCGCCCGATGCCGCACCGGATTGGTGCGGACGGCGAACCTTACGACCGTAAAGTATAGCTGCCATTATGGTCCGCAAACGGGCCGTTTGGCGCGTGGTGTAAACGCAGAAGGGAAAACGAGGGGGCGGCCTGCCGTCGACGCGCGCGCGGCCGGGCCGCCGCGCGCGGGAAAGGGCGGAACCGGCGGAACGGGGTCAGCCGGCCGCGACTTTGCGGGTCGGCCGCTTGAGCAGCGGCGCGAGGTACTTGCCGGTGAAGCTCGCCTTCGTCTTCGCGACCTGTTCGGGCGTGCCCTGCGCGATGATCTGGCCGCCGCCGGCGCCGCCTTCGGGGCCGAGGTCGATCACCCAGTCGGCCGTCTTGATCACGTCGAGGTTGTGCTCGATGATCACGACCGTGTTGCCCTGGTCGCGCAGCCGGTGGATCACTTCCAGCAGCAGCGCGATGTCGTGGAAGTGCAGGCCGGTGGTCGGCTCGTCGAGGATATACAGTGTGCGGCCGGTGTCGCGCTTGCTCAGCTCCAGCGACAGCTTCACGCGCTGCGCCTCGCCGCCCGACAGCGTCGTGGCCGACTGGCCGAGGCGGATGTAGCCGAGGCCGACGTCGAGCAGCGTCTTCAGCTTGCGCGCGATGACCGGCACCGCGCTGAAGAACTCGTACGCGTGCTCGACCGTCATGTCGAGCACTTCGCTGATGTTCTTGCCCTTGTATTGCACTTCGAGCGTTTCGCGGTTGTAGCGCTTGCCGTGGCACACGTCGCACGGCACGTAGACGTCCGGCAGGAAGTGCATCTCGACCTTCAGCACGCCGTCGCCCTGGCACGATTCGCAGCGGCCGCCTTTCACGTTGAACGAGAAGCGGCCCGGATCGTAGCCGCGCTCCTTCGCGGTCGGCACGCCCGAGAACAGCTCGCGGATCGGCGTGAACAGGCCCGTGTACGTGGCCGGGTTCGAGCGCGGCGTGCGGCCGATCGGCGACTGGTCGACGTTGATCACCTTGTCGAAGTGCTCGAGGCCCTCGATTGCCTCGTGCGGCGCCGGCTCGGCAGCCGAACCGTACAGGTGGCGCGCGACCGCGTGATACAGCGTGTCGTTGATCAGCGTCGACTTGCCGGAGCCCGACACGCCGGTGATGCAGGTCAGCAGCCCGACCGGCAGTTCGAGATCGACGTGCTTCAGGTTGTTGCCGTGCGCGTCGACGATGCGCAGCATCCGTTCCGGATCGGGCGCGAGCCGCTCGTCCGGGTACTCGATGACGCGCTTGCCGACCAGATACTGGCCGGTCAGCGATTGCGGGTTCGACTGCACCTGCTTCGGCGTGCCTTCGGCGACCACGATGCCGCCGTGCTCGCCCGCGCCGGGGCCCATGTCGACGACGTAGTCGGCCGTGCGGATCATGTCCTCGTCGTGCTCGACGACGATCACCGAGTTGCCGAGGTCGCGCAGATGCTTGAGCGTCGCGATCAGGCGGTCGTTGTCGCGCTGGTGCAGCCCGATCGACGGCTCGTCGAGCACGTACATCACGCCCGTGAGGCCCGAGCCGATCTGCGATGCGAGCCGGATCCGCTGCGCCTCGCCGCCCGACAGCGTTTCGGCGCTGCGCTCGAGCGACAGGTAATCGAGACCGACGTTGTTCAGGAACGTCAGGCGCGCGACGATTTCCTTGATCACCTTGTCGGCGATCTCGCGCTTCGCGCCTTCGAGCGTCAGCCCGTCGAAATAGCCGAGCGCGTCGCGCAGCGGCCAGCCGCTGATTTCATAGATGCCGCGCGCGTGGTCGCCGGTGCCGATCCGCACGTGGCGCGCCTCGCGGCGCAGGCGCGTGCCGTCGCAAGACGGGCACGGCTGGTTGTTCTGGTATTTCGACAGCTCTTCGCGCACCGCGACCGAATCGGTCTCGCGGTAGCGGCGTTCGAGATTCGGGATGATCCCTTCGAACACGTGCTCGCGGATCGTCGTGCGGCCGCGCTCGTTGATGTACGAGAACGGGATCGTCTGCTTGCCGGAGCCAAACAGCAGCACCTTCCGGATCTTTTCGGGCAGATCCTCGAACGCGGCGTCGATGTCGAATTCGTAGAAGGCCGCGAGGCTCTGCAGCATCTGGAAGTAGAACTGGTTGCGGCGGTCCCAGCCCTTCACGGCGCCGGCGGCGAGCGACAGCGACGGGTGCGCGACGACCCGCTTCGGGTCGAAGAACGTGATCTGACCGAGGCCGTCGCATTCCGGGCACGCGCCCATCGGGTTGTTGAACGAGAACAGGCGCGGCTCGAGCTCCTGCAGCGAGTACGAGCAGACCGGGCACGCGAACTTCGAGCTGAACAGGTGCTCGCGGTCGGTATCCATCTCGAGCGCGATCGCCCGGCCGTCGGCGAGGCGCAGCGCCGTCTCGAACGATTCGGCGAGCCGCTGCTTCATGTCCGGGCGCACCTTCAGGCGATCGACGACGACGTCGATCGTGTGCTTGTCGTTCTTCTTCAGCTTCGGCAGCGACTCGACCTCGTAGATCTTCGCGACGCCTTCGTTCGCGGCGCCGCCGCCCGAGCGCACGCGAAAGCGCACGAAGCCCTGCGCCTGCATCTCCTCGAACAGCTCGGCGTGCTCGCCCTTGCGGTTCGCGACGACCGGCGCGAGGATCATCAGCTTGGTTTCCTCGGGCAGCGCGAGCGCCGCGTCGACCATCTGCGACACGCTCTGCGCCTCGAGCGGGATGTCGTGGTCGGGGCAGTACGGCGTGCCGACACGTGCGTACAAAAGCCGCAGGTAGTCGTGGATTTCGGTGACCGTGCCGACGGTCGAACGCGGATTGTGGGACGTTGCCTTCTGCTCGATCGAGATCGCCGGCGACAGCCCCTCGATCAGGTCGACGTCGGGCTTCTCCATCAGTTGCAGGAACTGGCGGGCGTATGCGGACAGGCTTTCCACGTAGCGGCGCTGGCCTTCGGCATAAAGGGTGTCGAACGCGAGCGACGACTTGCCCGATCCGGACAACCCGGTAATCACGACCAGCTTGTGGCGCGGCAGGTCGAGATTGACGTTTTTCAGGTTGTGGGTGCGTGCCCCACGGATGCGGATCTGTTCCATGAACCTGGCGAAAATGGAGGGAACCAAACCTGCTACTATAACGGCTTTTCGAGACCGTCGTTTACGGCCCTCAGCCTTTACAGCAGGTGGCAGCAAGGCGACGCCTGCGCCGGGGAAAGCGGTCGCGCCGCACGTTCCGGGCGGCCCGCGGGCCGCCTGCATCCGGCCCCGACGTGTCGCCCGAAAGGCCGCCAGGCCGCCGGTCCTGATCTTCCGCCGCCCGCTGCCGGGCGGACATTCCGATCATTCGAAATTCATTCCCGATGTCCAATCCGTCTGCCACGTCTTCCCGCATGACCGCGCCCGAACTGCGCGCGACCACGTCGCTCGCGGCGATCTTCGCGCTGCGCATGCTCGGCCTGTTCATGATCATGCCGGTGTTCTCGGTCTACGCGAAAACCATCCCGGGCGGCGACAACGTGCTGCTCGTCGGGGTCGCGCTCGGGGCCTACGGCGTCACGCAGTCACTGTTCTACATCTTCTACGGCTGGGCGTCCGACAAGTTCGGCCGCAAGCCGGTGATCGCCACGGGCCTCGTGATCTTCGCGCTCGGCAGCTTCGTCGCCGCGTTCGCGCACGACATCACGTGGATCATCGTCGGCCGCGTGATCCAGGGGATGGGCGCGGTGTCGTCCGCGGTGCTCGCGTTCATCGCCGACCTGACCTCCGAGCAGAACCGCACGAAGGCGATGGCGATGGTCGGCGGCTCGATCGGCGTGTCGTTCGCGGTCGCGATCGTCGGTGCGCCGATCGTGTTCCACTGGGTCGGGATGAGCGGGCTGTTCGCGATCGTCGGCGTGCTGTCGATCCTCGCGATCGGCGTCGTGCTGTGGATCGTGCCCGACGCGGCCAAGCCCGTGCACGTGCCCGCGCCGTTCGCCGAGGTGCTGCACAACGCCGAGCTGCTGCGCCTGAACTTCGGCGTGCTGGTGCTGCATGCGACGCAGACGGCGCTGTTCCTCGTCGTGCCGCGCCTGCTGGTGGACGGCGGGCTGCCGGTCGCCGCGCACTGGAAGGTCTACCTGCCGGTGATGGGGCTCGCGTTCGTGATGATGGTGCCGGCGATCATCGTCGCGGAAAAGCGGGGCAAGATGAAGCCGGTGCTGCTCGGCGGCATTCTGGCTATCCTGATCGGCCAATTGTTGCTCGGCAGCGCACCGCATACCATTCTGATTGTGGCGGCGATCCTGTTCGTGTACTTCCTCGGGTTCAACATCCTGGAAGCGTCGCAGCCGTCGCTCGTGTCGAAGCTCGCGCCGGGTTCGCGCAAGGGCGCGGCCACGGGTGTCTACAACACCACGCAGTCGGTCGGGCTCGCGCTCGGCGGCATCGTGGGCGGCTGGCTGCTCAAGCACGGCGGCGCGAATACGGTGTTCTACACGTGTTCGGGGCTCGTTGCCGCGTGGCTTATAATCGCGGCCAGCATGAAAGCGCCGCCGCGCAAGGCCTGAATCTGATCGTCGGGCAGGCGCGGGCGGCGTTCGCCGGCTAGCCCGGCGGGCCGCTCGGACGGCTTTCGCGGGCGGCCCCGCATCGAATTTACTGGAGAAACACATGGCATCCGTCAACAAGGTCATCCTCGTCGGCAATCTCGGCGCCGATCCTGAAGTCCGTTACCTGCCGAGCGGCGACGCGGTTGCGAACATCCGTCTCGCGACGACCGATCGCTACAAGGACAAGGCGAGCGGCGATTTCAAGGAAATGACCGAATGGCACCGCGTCGCGTTCTTCGGCCGTCTGGCGGAAATCGTCAGCGAATACCTGAAGAAGGGTTCGTCGGTCTATATCGAAGGCCGCATCCGTACGCGCAAGTGGCAGGGTCAGGACGGCCAGGACCGTTACTCGACCGAAATCGTCGCCGAACAGATGCAGATGCTCGGCGGCCGTGGTGGTTCGGGCGGCGGCGGTGGCGGCGGTGACGAAGGCGGTTATGGCGGCGGCTACGGTGGTGGTGGCGGCGGTCGCGGCGAGCAGGCGGAGCGCGGTGGTGGCGGCGGCCGTGCTGGCGGCGCGGCGCGTGGCGGTGCGGGTGGCGGCGGCCAGAGCCGTCCGAGCGCGCCGGCAGGCGGCGGCTTCGACGAGATGGACGACGATATTCCGTTCTGATCGCAAGTCGCACACCGCATCACGATGGGCCCGAATGTCCGCGTCAAGCCAGTCGCTTGGCCCGGGTTTTCGGGCCTTGCTTCGTTTACGTCGCGCATACCCGTCGCGCTCGGGACGAAACGTGGCTGACGCACTTCCCGACCTCATCGCTCCCCGTCTCGACGTCCTGTTCTGCGGGATCAATCCCGGCCTGATCGCGGCCGCGAGCGGCCATCACTTCGCGGGGAGAAACAACCGCTTCTGGCGCGTGATCCATCTCGCGGGTTTCACGCCGATGGAACTTGCGCCGCGGGACGATCGCGCGATACTCGGTTACGGCTGCGGGCTGACGACCGTGGTGCCGCGGCCCACCGCGCGTGCCGATCAGCTCTCGCGCGCGGAATTCGTGGCCGCGGCCGCCGCGTTCGAACGGAAGGTCGCGCAGCATGCACCGCGCTTCGTCGCGTTTCTCGGCAAGGCAGCGTATTCGGCGCTGTCGGGGCAGCGCGAAGTCGCGTGGGGTTCGCAGCCATCGCGCATCCGGCAAGCGCGGGTGTGGGTGCTGCCCAACCCCAGCGGGAGAAACCTCGCATTCGCGCTCGACGATCTGGTCGATGCGTATCGTGAGCTTCGTCTCGTGGCGACGGCAGAGAAGCACGATGCGACGCAGTAAGACCGCGGATCCATGGCCAGGCACCATCGTGCCGCGCGCATTCTTCAACCGCATGGCCACCGAGGTGGCGCCGCAACTGCTCAACAAGATCCTCGCGGCCGCGGACGGCCGGGCCGGCCGCATCGTCGAAGTGGAAGCGTATGCGGGCGCGCTCGATCCGGCCGCGCACACCTATCGCGGCAAGACGCCGCGCAATGCGACGATGTTCGGGCCGCCCGGGCACTTCTACGTTTATTTCACGTACGGCATGCACTGGTGCTGCAACTGCGTGTGCGGCCCGGACGGCGCGGGAACGGGCGTGCTGATCCGCGCGCTGGAGCCGCTGCACGGGCTCGAACGGATGCGTGCGGCGCGGCCGCCGCGCACGCGCGATCGCGACCTGTGCCGCGGGCCGGCGCGGTTGACGCAGGCGATGGGGATCGGCGGTGCGCAGGATGGCGTCGACCTGGTCGGCGCGCATGACGGGTTCGCGATCGTCGACGACGGGATGGCGCCGGCCGCGGATCTGGCGGGCGGGCCGCGCATCGGCATTCGCGTCGGCCAGGATCTGCCGTGGCGGTGGAGCGTGCCCGGCAACCGGTACGTATCGGGCGCGGCGCCGCACACGTGACGGGTGCCGCGCCCAGTTCGCGTCCACTTCGCTCCCAATTCGACCCGCGTCACGCGGCCGCCATGATTGACCGGCTAAGCTGGCCGTTTCGACGTTTCGATCGAGGGGACACCATGCGGCGGGTCGTATTCAACCAGAAGGGCGGCGTGGGCAAGTCGACGATCGTCTGCAACCTGGCGGCGATCAGTGCGAGCGAAGGATTGCGCACGCTCGTCATCGATCTCGATGCGCAGGCGAACTCGACGCGCTATCTGCTCGGCGACGCCGCGGCCGATGCGCAACCGGGCGTCGCCGGCTTCTTCGAAACCGCGCTGACCTTCAACTTCCGTCCGGTCGACATCGCGTCGTTCATCCACGCGACCCCGTTCGACGGGCTCGACGTGATGCCCGCGCATCCGGATCTCGACACGCTGCACGGCAAGCTCGAATCGCGCTACAAGATCTACAAGCTGCGCGACGCGCTGAACGAGCTCGACATGTACGACGCCGTGTACATCGACACGCCGCCCGCGCTGAATTTCTATACGCGCTCGGCGCTGATCGCGGTCGAGCGCTGCCTGATCCCGTTCGACTGCGACGATTTCTCGCGCCGCGCGCTGTACACGCTGCTCGAGAACGTGAAGGAAATCCAGCAGGACCACAACGCGGCGCTCGAGGTGGAAGGGATCGTCATCAACCAGTTCCAGCCGCGCGCGAGTCTGCCGCAACGGCTGGTCGACGAGCTCGTCGACGAAGGGCTGCCGGTACTCGCGTCGCGGTTGTCCGCGTCGGTGAAGATCCGCGAATCGCATCAGCAGTCGACGCCGGTGATCCATCTCGAGCCGACGCACAAACTGGCGCAGGAGTTTCGCGCGCTGCATCGCGAACTGGCGGGCTGATCCCGCGCCCGACCGCGTCGACCGGAGCCGCTTCAAGCGGCCTCTTTTATCGCTCCCGTAATTTATCCGATTATTGAATTCGGTATTAATAATGTAGAAAACGATTTCATAAAGAATCCAGAAAAACGGTTACATGGGTGGTCGCTGAATTTCCAATGAGGGCCGGTTTTCTAATAAGCAGAATAATGAATTGGTAAATATTGCGCGACATCATGTTGCGCTATGCTGTAAAAAGGTAAAAAAGCATTGCGGGTCGGAGCAAGCGATATCACGGCCACGACGTCGACGCGCCGGGGGCTTCGGCAGGCGCTCCAAAGGGTAATAAGGGTTTATACCTATCATTAATGCCACTTAATTGACAATTAATCGCTCTAAAATGGCTTCCTTCAACCGCCCGTGCACAAAAAGGTGACGGGTTGTCAATAAGGAAGCAGCTGCCGATCAAGCTTCCATTTTTCTTCAAGTCGTCTCTCGCATTGCTAACAGGAGCGTGCCCGATGTCCGTATTTGCCCCCGAAAAACTCGCCGCCGATTATCAATCCGGTATCGCCGCCTGGTTCGCGATCGCCCGTCCGGCGATCCACGGTTTCGAGGCCGTCGTCGAACTCAACCTGCAGGCGGCCCGGACGGCGCTTGAGGAATACGAGGACAAGCTGAAGAACGCGTTCAACGGCAACAACCCGGCCGCAGGCTTCGCGCAGCAGGTGGCCGCGCCGCAGGAAGCGGCCGGCAAGGTCGTGTCGTACGGCCGCCATCTGTTCGACATCGCGGTGTCGACGCAGTCCGAATGGGCGAAGGTCGCGCAGGCGCAGTACGAGCAGAACGACAAGCGTCTGAAGGACGTGCTCGGCGAACTGTCGAAGCATGCGCCGGCCGGCTCGGCGCCGGTGGTGGCCGCGCTGAATTCGGCGCTGTCCGCGGCGAGCGCCGCGGCCGACTCCGTGCGTGCGGCGACGGGGCAGGCGCTCGAAGCGGCGCAGAGCGGCTTCGATGCGGTCAGCGAAACGGCCGCGCGCGGCGCCAAGCAGACGGCGACCGCTGCCCGCAAGGACGCAGCGGCTGCGCGCGAATCGGCAGCGTAACCGCGTGAGTGCGTGTCGCGCGCAGGCGCGACACGATTGACCGGCGCCGGATGGCGCCGGACGCCGCGTGTGCCACGCGGGGGTCCGGCGAACGCCCGGTGCGCCGCAAGACGACCGTGCACGGTTGCCCGTGCCGCGGTGTGCCGTGCCGCCGGTGCGAACGGATGCTGCCCGCCACGCGGCGGCATGCGACCGCGCTCGCGCCGGATGGCCCGACGCACGCCATCGCCACGTGCAGCCGCCTCGTGCCGGCGTCGGAACGACGAACTGATTTCAATGCAGGGATTGAACATGACGGATGTAGTGATCGTATCGGCCGCGCGGACCGCGGTCGGCAAATTCGGCGGCTCGCTGGCGAAGATTGCGGCGCCGGAATTGGGCGCGACGGTGATCCGCGCAGTGCTGGAGCGTGCGGGCGTGAAGCCCGAGCAGGTCAGCGAAGTGATCATGGGTCAGGTGCTGACGGCCGGCTCCGGGCAGAACCCGGCGCGGCAGTCGCTGATCAAGGCGGGGCTGCCGAGCGCCGTGCCGGGGATGACGATCAACAAGGTGTGCGGCTCGGGCCTGAAGGCCGTGATGCTGGCGGCGAACGCGATCGTCGCGGGCGACGCGGACATCGTGGTCGCGGGCGGCCAGGAGAACATGAGCGCGGCGCCGCACGTGCTGCCGGGCTCGCGCGACGGGTTCCGGA